>CAMARI010000279.1 GCA_945860515.1 Polaromonas sp. YR568 | reverse complement strand
AGCTGCGTTTCAAGCAGCGCTTTGACATGTTCGGCCTGCCACAGTGCCAGTCGGCTTTCGCGGGTGGCTATGACTACTTTTTTCACTGTTTTTTTCGCTGCTGAATGTGCTGCTGTGTCGTCCGTCGCTTGCATGTCTGTCGCCTCGTGCCTATTTGTCATCATGTAGGGAAAGAAGATGCTAGCACGCAAGCCAAGCCAAAAAAGGCTCAAAACTCCGCTCCAGAACCTGAAAAGCATCATTTACAGACATAAAAAGTGTCTTCAGGCTAATAAATATCTTGGCAATATGCTCCTGAAAATATAGCATTTAGCATCACGCCAAGTGGCAGCCACCGGCTGCACCAAGCCCCAGTCCCACACCAAGAGCGCTGGCGTCCGATATCAAAACCGAGGGTTGTTGCGTAGGATAGATTCAAGGCCGAAGCGCGCAATCTCTGTTGCCCAAGCGGCCAGCGCGACGTTGCCGCCCTTGACTTGTCCGGAGCAGACCATGACGACCTTGACAACCCCTGCGGTTTTCATTGACCCCCGCACTGACTTTGTGTCTACAAACACCGCAGCTCTGCCCACCGAAGCCATTACTCTACTGCGCCGCCCTCCACTGCGGGCGTGGCGCTGCTGCTGTCAGAGCTGCCTGCACAAGCTCTGGTTGTGGTCTGGTCTGATCCTGAATAAATGGAATAAAGACAATAAATAGCTGCTTGCGGGTGGTTTTAAAACAGAGCCAAAGCTGGTGTCCAATAGCGGCATGAACCCACTGCAAAGCACGCCCATACTGCACGTCAGCAAGCTGCATTTCAATTGGCCCGCTCAACAACTGATCACTGACTTTTCTGCCGATATCCTGCCTGGCATCACACTGGTCAAAGGTGGCGACGGGCGCGGCAAAAGCACGCTGCTCAGGCTGCTGGCAGGCGCACTGCCTGCGCAAAGCGGGCGGCTGCAGATCAACGGCATGGACCTGCAGACTCAGCCGGTCCATTACAAAAACCAGGTCTTCTGGGCCGATCCGCGCAGTGATAAGTTTGACCAAATGAGCGTGCTGGACTATTTTCAATGCCAGCAGCGCAGCCATCCTCATTTTGATGACACCGTACGGGCTGATGCAGCAGCGGGGCTGGGTCTGGCTGAGCATCTGAACAAACAGCTTTACATGCTGTCCACCGGGTCCAAACGTAAGGTTTTCATCGCGGCTGCGTTTGCATCAGGTGCGGCGCTGACGCTTTTGGATGAGCCTTTCGCAGCGGTCGATGCGGTGTCCATCGGCTTCATGTTGAACTGGCTAAAAGCTGCGCAAAGCGGCAGTAACAGGGCTTGGGTGATCGCCGACTACGTGGCACCCGATGGTCTGCGCTTGAGGCAGACCCTTGATCTGGGCGACTGAATTTTCAGGTCAAATACAGCCATGCAGAACGACCCAGCCATTGACCAGCGCCTGACCCAGCTGGAAATCAAGGCCACCTACACCGAAGACTTGGTTGAACAGCTTGAGAAAATTATTGTGCAGCAGCAGCAACAAATCAGCCTGCTGCTGCGCGAGGTGGCAGAGCTGCGGCGACCCTCTACCGACGGCGGCTTGGGTGCTGCGCGCAGCCTGCATGATGACTTGCCGCCGCACTTTTAGACGCTACTGATTAAATAGCGCCTTTCCCCTGTTTTTGTTGGGCTACATCCCAATTCGATATCCTAAACCCAGCTGAGAATGCGGCTTTTAGCTGTCCCAGTCACCACCGCCCACATCGGCACTGCCTGCGTCGTCCCAGCCCGCGCTGTCGTTCATGCCGAAGTTCTGGCCGCCCATGTCGGCGTTGCCTGGCAAGGGCTGCGGCTGGTTGCCAGCGTTGTCGTTCAAATGCCCAGCGCCGTTGTTTGAGCTGCGCTCGTCATTGCCCATCAGGTTTTTGCCAATGGCCTGCGCTGCCATCACGCCTGCGCCGACAGCCAGGCCAGTTGCCAGGCCACCCATCACGCGTCCACCCATGCCGGTGCCGGCGGGTTGTTGGCCATAGCCGGGTTGGCCGTAGCCGGGCTGGCCATAGGCAGGCTGACCATAGGCAGGAGCCACACCAGAGCCAAACGTTTGCGGGCCATTCAGGCCGCTGCCTATGCCGCCGACGCCAGCACTTGTTGCAGCCGCCATACTGGCTGGCGCGCTGTAGTTGACGGGGGCGGCGGGTTTGCGGCGAATCAGCCACACCACCAGACCCACCACACCCGCACCCAAAATCAACAGCAAGGCGGGTGAGATAGAAGACGTGGCCGTGGCCGGCGTATCCATGCCAAAGGCCTGTTTGGTGGTCGTGGTGGTCGCGGGAGCGCCTGGTGCAGCCGACAGCTGCGTGCGCAGGGCATTGACTGCCTCAGGCTTGGCAAATGGCAGGCCGGGGGCCAGTTTGTCGGCCGTTGCCAGCGCTTCGAGGCCCTTTTGCCGCAGGCCCTGGCGGGCAAACAGCTCCGCTTGGACGTAGTGCGCCTTGGCACTGTTGGGGTGCAAGATCAACACCTGTTGCACCATGGTTTGCGCTTGGTCCAGTTTGCCAGACTGGGCTGCCTGGTAAATCTGGTTCATGGTGGGCTCGGCCTGGGCCAGCGCCGGGGCGTTCAACGCCAAGGCGGCGCTTGCCAGCGCCAGGCAGGCGAGAATGAGACGCAAGGGTTGTCGTAAATTGTTCAGCATGATTGCCTTTGCTTGTTTGGATCGAAAACCTGATCACTGAGGGTTAAATGGCGGCGCAAATTCAAAAAACAAGATCAGTTCTTATGGCCCACGGCGGTGGACAGTGCAGCAAACGGCACCAAGCAGCCCCGTAACGGCAGGCTTTGCGGCAGATTTAGCGCCACGTCCAGCTTCAGGTGCCGAATGCCCAGCGAAAGCGCTGTTTTGAAACAGATGCTGACATGCCGTCATTTGTCGCCTTCTGCCGGACGGTAGGCATCACGCAAATGCACCGGTTTGGCCGAGCGTTTGCGCATCCAGATATTGAGCAGTTCCACCCCCA
>CAMARI010000278.1 GCA_945860515.1 Polaromonas sp. YR568 | reverse complement strand
CATCACCTACCAGCAGCGCCTGAGCCTCGCCAAACTGGACATGCACCGTTGGCTTGCCGCGGCGCAGCACATCGTTGTCCATGCAAGGCATGTCGTCGTGCACCAATGAGTAGGCATGGATCAGCTCTACCGCACAGGCTGCTCGCAGCCCAGCTTGCGGGTTGCCGCCCACCGCCTCGCACGCGGCCAGTGCCAGCAGCGGGCGCAGGCGCTTGCCGCCATCCAGCACGGCATAACGCATGGCTTCGTTGAGCTGGTGCAGACCAGCAGATTCAGGGGCTTGCGATGGCGGAGCTACCCAGTCAGACAGCGCCTCTTCGAGCCGCCCTGCTTGCTCTTGCGTCCATGCTTTCAGGTCAAAGCGGGGCACCATGTCCTCGCTCGGGAGACTCGCATGACTGACTTGACTGACTTGACTCACTTTGGATCGCTCCAGTTTTTCAACTCATTGCCTTCCAGCACCTTGATCTGGTTTTCAACCGCTTCGAGCCTGCCTTTGCAGAATGACATCAGCTGTGCGCCGCGCTGGTAGCTGCTCAAGAGCTGGTCCAGTGGCAACTGGCCGGACTCCAGGTCAACGATCAGCCGCTCCAATTCTTGCAGGGCCAGCTCATACGTCTCGGGCAGCCCGGGGGCTGCATCAGTGGTTTTTTGTGGGTTGGATTTGGCCATGATTTTTTGATGTGTCACCTGATTTTAGATTGTCACAAGGCTGGCCCCTGATTGCCGCAGGTGGCGGCGAGTAAAATCAAAAAACACACCTACGGTTACCCACCGCCACGCACTGATGTCCGATTTAAGTCTTCGCCTACTGCAGGCCACCAGCCAGCTCCCGATCTCCAGTTATTTTGACGCCGCGCTGTACCAGCGAGAGCAGCAAAAGTTGTTTGCAGGCGGGCCGCGCTACCTGGGCCATGAGCTGGCCGTACCCAACATGGGCGACTTTTACGCCCTGCCCCACGAAGGCGAAGGCCGGGCGCTGGTGCGCAACGCCTCGGGCATTGAGCTGATTTCCAACGTCTGCCGGCATCGCCAGTCCACCATGCTGCAAGGCCGGGGCAACACCGGGGCCAACATCGTCTGCCCGCTGCACCGCTGGACCTACAACACGTCGGGCGAACTGATAGGCGCGCCGCACTTTGAAATTGACCCCTGCCTGAACCTGAACCGCTACAAAACCACCACCTGGAACGGCTTGGTGTTTGAAGACACGGGCCGCGATATTGCCAAGGAAATGAGCCAGCTGGGTGTGGCCAAGGACCTGGACTTTTCTGGCTACCAGCTCGACAAAGTGCACCTGCACGAATGCCACTACAACTGGAAAACCTTCATTGAGGTGTATCTGGAGGACTACCACGTGGGGCCGTTTCACCCCGGGCTGGGCAGTTTTGTCACCACCCATGACTTGCTGTGGGAACTGCAGCCTGATTACTCGGTGCAAACCGTGGGCGTGTCAGACAAACTGGGCAAGCCCGGCACCGACACCTATAAAAAATGGCACGACGTGGTGCTGCAGTACCGCAAAGGCGTGGCACCCAAGTACGGTGCGATCTGGCTGACTTACTACCCGCATGTGATGGTGGAGTGGTACCCGCATGTGCTGGTGGTCAGCACCTTGCACCCGCGCGGGCCCGACAAGACACTGAATGTAGTTGAGTTTTTCTACCCCGAAGAAATCTGCGCCTTTGAGCGTGAATTTATCGAAGCGCAGCAAGCCGCCTACATGGAGACCTGTGTCGAAGACGACGAAATTGCCCTGCGAATGGACGCTGGCCGCAAAGCCTTGCTGGACAGGGGCGACAACGAGTTTGGCCCCTACCAAAGCCCGATGGAAGACGGCATGCAGCATTTCCACGAGTGGTACCGCCGCAAAATGGGCGCCAGCAAAACCACGCAGATGATCTGATGCAATTTTTTGCTATGAATTGAGTAGCGAATGGTGCATATATTCATTGGGCTAGAGCCCTAAAACCTTCCTAAAACGGCTTAACCAGCCAAACGAGAGCCCGCTACCCCCATGCAAGCCATCTGGATAATCCTGTCCGCCTTCATCTTCTCCAGCATGGCGGTGTGCGTCAAGTTCGCGGCGCAATACTTCAACAACGCTGAGCTGATGTTTTACCGGGGTGTGATCGGGATGGTGTTTATGGCCGCTTTTGCCCGCATGCGCGGCACGTCCCTGGCCACCACCGTGCTGCCCATGCACATCTGGCGCAGCGTGGCCGGCGTGTTAGCGCTGTCGGCCTGGTTTTACGCCATCGCGCACCTGCCCTTGGCCACGGCCATGACGCTGAACTACATGAGCAGCGTCTGGATTGCCGTGTTTTTGGTCGGCGGCACGCTGGTGTTTGCCAAGGTAGGGGGACGGCAATTTTCAGCCGGGCTGCCCCAAGGAAAATTACTCACCCCGGAGGGCAACGCATCACGCGAAGCGCAAAGCGTGGGGGCGCTTTTCCAGTCTCAAGGCGTACTGGTGGGCGCCATCCTGGCCAGCTTTGCCGGGGTGGTCATGCTGCTGCGCCCCACGATCGCCCAAAATCAGGCTTTTGCCGGTCTGATTGGCCTGCTGTCTGGCCTGGGATCAGCTTTTGCTTACATGCAGGTGATGGCGCTGGCCCGCATAGGCGAGCCGGAAGCCCGTACCGTGTTTTACTTTGCCGTTGGCAGCACTATCGCGGGCGCGCTGGGCATGGTCCTGCTGGGGTTGTCGCCGTGGGACTGGCAACACGCGCTGTGGTTGCTACCAATCGGCCTGTTGGCCAGCCTGGGTCAGTTGTGCATGACCAAGGCCTATTCGATGTCCACCAACCACGGCGGCACGCTGATGGCGGCTAATTTGCAATACTCGGGCATCATCTTTTCGGCCCTGTTTAGCTTGGCCCTGTTTGGCGACACCATACCGCCGCTAGGCTGGGCAGGCATGGGGCTGATTGTGCTGAGCGCTATTGCCGCTACGGTGCTGCGCGCCCGTGCCGCGCCAGATGCCCCGGCTGAAGAGCATTGATCCACCACCAACATGAACGGAGCTTGACATGACCTATGACCTGCTGATAAGTGCTGAAGAACTGCAAA
>CAMARI010000277.1 GCA_945860515.1 Polaromonas sp. YR568 | reverse complement strand
GCGATTTCTTCAAAGCTCAGCAAGGAGGTTTGTGGCAAAAATGTGTAATCTTTGTTGAAGACCTCGCTCGGCATGCAGTAGCTGCATCTGAAGTTGCAGCGGTCCGTCACGCTGATGCGCAGATCGCGCAGGGGGCGAGCCAGGGTGTCACTGAGCAGGCCCGTGGCGGGGATGGCCAAGTCCGGCACCAAAACACCGGGTGATATCTGGCGCAGGTCTTTGACGTTGATGGTTTTTTGAATCATGGTGCGAGGACTGAGTTTACTGGTTGTCCCGCCCGTCTATAAAACGCTCCCTCACACTTCATATAAACTGATAATCTGCCAAGTTAAAGTGAGTAAAGTTATGTTTTTACGGTTCTTGAACAAAGTCGGGCGCCTTGGCGCATTCGCGTTGGCATGCGCTGTCGTTTCTGCCGCGTCGTATGCGCAAGACAGTAAAAACCTGGCCCCAGGGTTCACCGCCCGGCCCGCCAACTCCAAACTGGTGATACTGCCGGCTGACATGGAGCTTTTCTCAATCAGCGCTGGTGGTGTGCAAGAACCCAAAGCTGACTGGACACAGTCGGCTGTCAAACACTTCAAACAAGGCCTGGACAAACGCAAAGGATTGCTCGGTTCTAACGTCATGGATCTGGCTGAGAGAGATCTTGACGAAATGGCCGAGATCAATGCCCTGCACGGCGCTGTCGCCCAGTCGGTCTTTTTGCACCACGTTCTGAGTGTTGCCAAGCTGCCGACCAAGGCGGGCTTGCTCGACTGGTCTTTGGGCGATTCGGTCAAGCCGCTAAAAACCAAAACGGGCGCTGACTACGCGCTCTTTATTTGGGTCAGGGACACCTATGCCAGCTCTGAGCGCAAGGCCGCCATGGTGGTCATGGCTTTGCTGGGGGTTGGCCTAGCAGGTGGTTCACAGCTTGGCTATGCCTCACTTGTTGATTTGAATGATGGTCGGATTGTCTGGTTCAACGATCTGCGCCGAGTTTCTGGAGACCTGCGTGAAGCTGAGTCCGCACAGGAGACGGTTGACGCCTTACTCAAGGGATTTCCGGTATCTCAATGAGCGCACCCATGTTGACCCGCAGAGGCATGTTGGGCTCGGTCTGCAAGCAGTGCCTTGGCTTAGCAGCATTGACCCAAGCGCCCATGGCTTTGTCACAAACCAGCACTGAACCTGCTGCAAACTCTGCGCCCGTGTTGCCAGGGCGCTTTGAACGCCCCGGCATTGACACAGAGGAGGGCGGCCTGTGGGGAATGATGGATCGCGAGGAAGCCAAACTGCGCCGCAGCCCCTTCGTCATTCGTGATCTTGCCCTGACCAAGTATGTTCAGGACATAGCATGTCGTTTGGCAGCTGACCATTGCCCAGACGTACGCGTTTATCTGGTGCGCACGCCGCTGTTTAATGCCAGCATGGCGCCCAACGGCATGATGCAGGTCTGGAGCGGCTTGCTGCTGCGGGTTGAAAACGAGGCCCAGCTGGCGGCCATTTTGGGACATGAGATTGGCCACTATCTTGAGCGACACACGCTGGAGCGAATGCGTGATATGAAAAACCGTGCGGCTTTTGCGCAAATAATAGGCATGTTTGGTCTGGTTGGCGCGCTTGGACAACTCGGTGTTTTGTCGGGTATGTCTGCGTTTTCACGCGAGCAGGAAACCAGTGCCGACCGCGCTGGTATGCGCTTGATGCAAAGCGCCGGCTATGACGGTCAGCAAGCAGCTAGAGTCTGGGACAACCTGATCGGTGAGCTCAAAATCAAGGGCGGCGAAAATGCCGGTTCGCGCAGCCCCCTGATGGCCAGCCACCCACCGGCTGCAACGCGCCGTGACGATTTGATGCGGCTTGCCGGTGACAAATCAGGTGAATCGGGCGCGAGTGAATTTCAAAAAGCAACAGCGCTGCACAAGATAACCTGGTTGCAAGACGAAATCAAACGTGGCCAATACGAAGAAAGCCTGGTGCTGTTTGACCGGCTGATTGGACAAAATCCAGCGGACGCGCAAACGCTGTTTGCCCGGGGTGAGGTGTATCGCCAACGCGACGACAAGGACGATCCGCAACGGTCTATCGAGGACTTGAGTCGAGCTGCCCAAATCGGCAACCCGCCTGTTGAGGTCTTTCGCTCGCTGGGCCTGATTTATAAAAAGCAGCAAGACAGCACCCTGGCGCTGCAATCGTTTGAAAAATACCTGGCCGCAGCACCCGAAGCGGCCGATGCCAGCCTCATTAAAAATTACATCACTGATCTGAAGCCATGACTGAAGCCATGAAAAAATTCTTTGCCGTTCTTCTCGTTTTAAGCCTGGTGGCCTGCACCAGCATTGTCAAGGTCGACGGTGAGCAGACCATCAGAAACCGGATGTCCCTGAAGCTGGCCGATGCCTGGAATAAAGTTCAGTTGCCCAACGACCGCCAGCCTTTCGACGTGTGGACACAAGAAGGCCTGACGGTTGACACCCTGCGCTTTTGGGCCGCTGTGCCCCACCGAGGTGAACTGGTGAGGGCACCATCCGGCAGTGTTCCCCAGGGCGGTAAAGCAACACGTGTCCCTACATTTGTGACAGGGATGGAACCAGATCAACTGGTCAACCTGTTTGAAACCATGTATTCGTCCGATGGCTCCAGCGTGACCATCAACAAAGTAGAGCCGACTATTTTTGCAGGTGAAAAAGGCATCCGCTTTGAGTTTTCAGTACTTCGCAAATCCGACGACGTTCAACTGTTGGGCATTGGTTGGGTGGCGGTCAAAAAAGATGAGCTTTTTGCCGCCACCTTTCTGGCACCCAAGTTGTCCTTCTTCAGCAGACTGCGGGGCAAGGCAGAAAGTGTTGTCAAGTCAGCTCAAATCAAAGGCTGACAGCTGACCTGGTGTCGGTCTGGGCAAAGTTGTTGTCTTTGTATCCAGGGGGCCAAGGTGATGCGTACTTTGTCAAACGCAGCGGGCGCCATCCACCTCAATACACACCCCGCTGATAAAGTCCGCCTCGTCGCTGGCTAAGTAGAGCGCGGCGTTTGCCACGTCCAGTGCGGTTGAAAAGCGCCCCAGCGGGATGCTGCTGCGGAACTTGGCTTTGCGCGCTTCGTCAACCGG
>CAMARI010000276.1 GCA_945860515.1 Polaromonas sp. YR568 | reverse complement strand
GTGGACTTGCGCGTCAACCGTGGTGAGGTGGTGGCGCTGATTGGTGAGTCGGGCTCGGGCAAAAGCGTCACGCTGCGCTCGGTGCTGCGCCTGCACAACGAGCGCCGCACCGCCATCACCGGCAGCATCAGGGTAGGTGAGCAGGACGTGCTCAAGCTTTCCCCCCGTGCGCTGACCGACTTTCGCGGCAAAACGGCGGCCATGATTTTTCAAGAGCCCCTGCTGGCACTCGATCCGGTGTATTCGGTCGGCGCGCAGATCGTTGAATCCATTCGTCGCCACGAAAACGTGACGCATGCTGATGCACACAAACGCGCACTTGAGTTGTTTGAGCGGGTACGCATTCCCAGCCCCGAACGACGGCTTGATGCCTACCCCCACGAGATGTCGGGCGGCATGCGCCAGCGCGCCATGATTGCCTTGGCGCTGGCCTGCAAGCCGCAACTGCTGCTGGCCGACGAGCCCACCACAGCGCTTGATGCGACGGTGCAGATCCAGGTGCTTTTGCTGCTGCGGGAGCTGCAACGCGAGTTTGGTCTATCGGTGATTTTTGTCACGCATGACATTGGCGCTGCGGTTGAAGTGGCCGACCGGATTGCGGTGATGTATGCAGGCCGCATTGTGGAAGAAGGCCCGGTGACCACGCTGCTGCGTGCGCCTCGCCACCCCTACACACTGGCGCTGCTGCGCAGCCGGGCGCATGGCGCGATGGACAAGGTGGACGGGAAACGCCCACGTTTGCAAACGATTGCCGGTGCACCGCCAGATTTGAGCCTGCCGCAAACCGGCTGTGCCTTTGCCCCGCGCTGCACGCTGGCCATGGACGCCTGCCAGCAGTCACAACCGAGCCCAACCACCATCAGCGCCGGCCACAGCGCGCGTTGCCTGCGACTGGACGCCACAGCATGAACATCGTCGTCATCAACCCCAATACCACTGCGGCCATGACGGCTCGCATCGCCTCGACCGCAAAAGCCGTGGCACAAGCAGGCTCGCACATCATCGCCATCCAGCCCGGCAAAGGCCCTGCATCGATTGAAGGCTATGCCGACGAAGCAATGGCGGTGCCGCACATGCTGGAGGCGATGTTTGCAGCGCAGACAAATCATTCGGCGATTGCAGGCTACGTGATTGCCTGCTTTGACGACACGGGGCTGGACGCGGCGCGTTGCGTGCTTGATGCGCCGGTGGTCGGCATCGGCGAGGCGGCATGCCATCTGGCATCGCTGGTGGCGGCGCGCTTCAGTGTCATCACAACGCTGGCACGATCTGTCAGCCCGATTGAACACAACCTCGTCAAGTACGGTCTGGCATCGCGCTGTGCGCGGGTGCGGTCAGCTGACGTGGCGGTGCTTGATCTGGAAGACGCTGCGTCCGATGCCTATGCGCAAATTTCCAACGAGATTCGCAGCGCCTTGAAAGACGACCGCGCCGAAGCCATCGTGCTGGGCTGCGCCGGCATGACCGACCTGGCGGCGCGATTGTCGGCAGAACACCACGTCCCCGTGATTGACGGCGTGGGCGCGGCCGTCAAGCTGGTGGAAAGCCTGGCCGCATTAGGCTTGAAAACCAGCAAACACACGACCTACGCCAAGCCGCTCGCCAAAGCGTATGCGGGTGCCTTACCCAACTTCATTTCCTGAGAACACCGTCATGCCACTGATCCACGACACCGCCCACGCTTTTGTTCCCTACCCCGATGCGCCCGTACCGCACGCGGCCACCGGGCCCTTGAGCGGCCTGTGCTTTGCCGCCAAAGATTTATTTGACGTGGCGGGCTACCCCACAGGCGGTGGCCAGCCCTTTGTGCTGGCCATGTCGGGCATCAAAACCCAGACCGCGCCAGCGGTGCAGCATTTGCTGGACGCCGGTGCGCGATTTGTCGGTAAAACCGTGACGGACGAGCTGGCGTTTTCAATGAACGGCAACAACGCGCACTTTGGCGCGCCCATCAATGGCGCTGCGCCTGATCGGATTTCAGGCGGTTCGTCGTCTGGCTCAGCGTCGGCTGTCTCCAGCCGCTTGTGCGACTTTGCACTGGGCAGCGACACCGGCGGCTCGGTGCGCGCGCCGGCCAATCACTGCGGCCTGTACGGCATTCGCCCAAGCCATGGGCGCATCAGCCTCGAAGGTGTGCTGGACCTGGCCCCCAGCCTGGACACCTGCGGCTACTTTGCACGGGACGTTGAAACCTTTGCCCGCGTGTCGGATGTGCTGCTGGGTGCCGACGCCATGCCCTTGTCAGAAAAAATCCGCTTGCTCAAACCGACTGACATTTGGGCCCTGCTTGGTGCTGAGGCGCTGCAAGCACAAACCGAACCGCTGGCGCGTGTGGAGGCGGCGCTGGGCAAGGCGAACGCCTGTGCTGTCGTGCTGGACGACATCGACACCATGTACTGGCAGTTTCGCTACTTGCAGGGGCGTGAAGCGTGGATGGTCAACGGCCCCCTGATTGAGCGCTTTTGCCCGCCTCTCGGGCCGGGCGTGGCCGAGCGGTTTGACTGGTCAAGCAAAGTGACCGACGCACAATTGGCAAGCGCAACCGTTTACCGCGAGCGCTTTAAAAAACATCTGGCCGACCTGTTGGGCAAAGACGGGGTGCTGGTGATGCCGACCGTTCCCGACATCGCACCCTTGACGATGGAAAGCGGTGAGCAACTGGAAAGCTACCGCAACCGCTCGATTCAGATGCTGTGCATCGCGGGCCTGTCAGGCTTTCCCCAAATCTCGATGCCGCTAGGCCAACGGCTGGGCGCGCCGCTGGGCTTGTCGCTGCTGGGCCCGCTTGGCAGTGATGCCAGTTTGGTCAAGCTGGCGCAGCGGATTGCTCGGTGATGGCTTGATGGCTCAAAGCACGGGGCTTCTTCAGAAAGCTCATTAAGGGCTTCAGGCCAATGAGGACAAGAACAATTAGCTACTAATGGAGTAGCTAATCGGTTGACTTCAGGCCACTTTTTTGTTGTACGCGCTGCACCATGCTTTGGCCAGCACCTGCTTGCCGGGGAACAGCGGGCAACCGCCTTGGTCAGCCGCGCCGCCTTGGTACAACGAGCAGTTGCTGCACATCTGGCCGTCAGCGTATTTGGGGAATTTGGCTTTGTCGGCT
>CAMARI010000275.1 GCA_945860515.1 Polaromonas sp. YR568 | reverse complement strand
GAAGGCCGCCGAATTTTCCCTAACCTCAATGTTCATGACAATCTTTTGCTGGGCAGTCAGGTGCGCGGCAAGGCCAGGCGCGCTCAAAACTTAGAACGTATTGTCGATATATTCCCGCGTTTAAAAGAGCGATTTTCACAACTCGCCGGCACGCTTTCTGGCGGTGAACAACAAATGCTGGCCATCGGTCGTGGTCTGATGTCTGAGCCAGCCATGCTGATCATGGACGAGCCTTCCTTAGGTCTTTCGCCTTTGCTGGTCGAGCAAATGTTTGAATTGATTACCAAGATCAACAAAGAAGGCATGCCCATTTTGCTGATGGAGCAAAACGCGGTGCAAACACTGGCCATTGCACATCGGGCTTACATCATTGAAAACGGTCAGGTGGCCATGCAAGGGCTGGCCTCTGACATGGCGCGAGACCCTGAACTTCGCAAAAACTATTTGGGACTTTGAAAAATGTCCACGGTAGCTTTGGAACTGGTTGGACGTCACGCCCTCGTAACGGGCGCAGGTTCAGGCATTGGGCTGGCCACGGCTTGTGCATTGGCAAGGCAAGGCGCCAAAGTGGCTGGCGTTGTGCAACACCAAAGTCAGGTTAGCGCATTGAAGCAGGTACTCCCGCAGGCGGTGGTGTTGGTGCAAGACCTGTTGGATGACGAAGCTTGTGCAGCCTTGCCTGCCCAAGCCGCAGCAGCGCTGGGCGGCTTGGATGCGCTGGCGTGCTGCGCGGGTATTTTCTTCAAAAAGCTGTCAGACGACATGTCATTGGATGAATGGCGTCAAACCTTGGCGCTCAATTTAGACGCCACATTTGTACTCACCCGTGCGGCCATTGCCCACATGCGCGCAGCACGAACTGGCGATGCCAGTGTGGTGGTTATCAGCAGTCAAATTGGCTTGGTAGGCCATGCGCGCGGCGCGGCTTATGCCGCGTCCAAAGCAGGCTTGAACGGGATGGTGAGATCGTTGGCTTTAGAGTGGGCTGCTGAGGGGGTTCGAATCAATGCGGTGGGCCCAGGCCCCATTGCAACCCCCATGGTGGCGACCACCATGGCCGATCCGGTTGCACTGGCTGCAATGGAGGCCAGCATTCCCATGGCACGATTGGGGCAACCAGAAGAAATTGGTGAAGTGGTGAGCTTTTTGCTGTCGCAAAGAGCCTCCTTCATCACGGGCCAAATCTTGTGTGCTGATGGCGGCTTTACTGCACGTTAAAGAACGTTCAATGCGTCTTGCCATGACCGAACTTGGATTGCCCATGACCCGATTGCCTATCACCCAATTGGCCAGCGTGATTCGCAGCAAGAATGCGGGTCCCTTGTGCTTCACGGTCGATTTGTTTTTTCGCGATGCAGCCGCTTCCCAACGGGCCGCCACCAGCGAGGCCCTGCAACGCCATTCTGTCGCTCATTGTTATGGCCTGTTGGCATCTCAGGTCAGGCGTTTTGAGTTGCCAGATATTTGGGCCATTAAATTGTCTATGCCTCGAGCTGTCTGTGCTGGTAATCCTGGCGATGGTGATTTGTATGGCGCACAGCAGCATGCACCGCTGCTGTCATTGATGGTCTGATCCGATTAAATGCCGTGATCGCCGATCTGCAAGCTACAGCTGTCTCACAACTTTTAGCCAGTCATCGGCCTGGCGCTGAGCGTCTGCGTGTTTTATCGGCGGCAGGTCAGTTGGGCTTTGGTATTGTGCAAGCTTCTTTTGCGCTCGGCATTCAAAGGCGTCCGCATTTCATTGGCTGTGACATGGGCTCCATTGATCCTGGGCCCTACTACTTGGGCTCAGGCCAGATGGCGGCACCCCAAGCCATGGTCAGGCGCGACCTTGAATTGGTTTTATTGGCAGCGCGCCAACTCAATGTGCCCTTGGTCATTGGCAGTGCCGGCACTGCGGGTGCCAAGCCACACCTAGAAGCCACGCTGGATTTGCTGCGCGATATTGCAATCAAGCATGGGCTGTCGTTTCAAGTAGCCACCGTGGCCAGTGATGTCCCGCGTCACTTGCTGGTGAGCGCTGCGCAAGAGGGCCGTCTTCAGGCATTGGACCATTCGGGTGCAGCACTGACATTGCCCGTGCCCGACGAGGCCCAACTCTTATCGGCCAGCCATGTGGTGGCGCAATGCGGCACCGACACTTTCATTCGCGCCTTGAAACAAATGCCCGATGTGCTGATTGCTGGCCGGTCGTGTGACACGGCAATTTTTGCAGCGCTGCCGCAGATGCTGGGCTATGACGCAGGCCTTGCGTTGCACATGGCCAAGATCATTGAGTGCACTTCGCTGTGCTGTGAGCCAGGCGGCCGCGATGCCATATTGGCCGAACTGGGGCCAAGAGATTTCATCTTGGAAAGCATGAACCCAAAAGCTCACGCTACACCGTCATCGGTGGCGGCGCATGCACTGTATGAGCAGGCCGATCCATGGCTGGTGGAAGAACCCGAAGGCACGCTAGATCTGCACATGGCAAGGTATGCGGCCTTGGACGAACACCGAACCCAAGTCTCGGGCGCGAGATTTGTCGCACGGCCCTGCCCCACATTGAAAGTGGAAGGCGCAGCCTATGAGGGCGCGCGTGCGGTGTTGTTGGCAGGTGTGGCTGACCCCACCATGATCAGCATCATGCCCCGCGCCTTGGACGACGTGTGTGAACGTGTGCGCAGTTTGGTGCCTGGCCCATGGACGATGGTGCCGCACTTGTATGGGCAAGGTGCAGTGCGAGCCTTGCCTGCGTATCAAAAAAGTCAGCACGAAATGGGTTTGGTGATTGAATTTCTGGCGCCCGATGCGTCCACGGCTAAAACAGTGGCCGCTGTTTTTAAGCAAAACTTGTTGCATTTTGGTTTTCCTGGACGCCTTACCACCGGTGGCAATTTGGCCTTTGCCTTCACACCCAGTGAAATCGACGCCAACGACTGCTACCGATTTGTGCTTTATCACTTGCTACTGGGTGTGAAGCCAGAAGATGTCTTTCGCATTGACGTGCAATCCTGGAATTTTGAAGAGGTGGTGGCATGACGCCGCGTTTGCCTTTGACCAAATACCACCAAATTTATTTGGTACTGCGCGAGCAGTTGATAGAAGGTCGTTTTGTCAAAGCCATGCCAGCTGAAATTGAGCTGGCCAAGCAGTTCAACGTCGGGCGCGTGACAGTGCGTC
>CAMARI010000274.1 GCA_945860515.1 Polaromonas sp. YR568 | reverse complement strand
CCATATCAGCTACCGCAAAACGGCAGACGAGATACGCGCCAGCAACCGCACCTTGATTGAATACACCTGGAACCACACCACACTGAACGCGCTAAAAATCGACAAAACGGTAACCTACATTCAAAGCGGCTTCACCCCGTCGCGCCATGTAGAGCAAGTCAAAGCGCTTGAAAAAGCGCTGGGTGGCGAAGTGCTGATGCACCTTGAGTTTTTACGCACCAAAGAAGGTGATTTCAATTGCAGCGGCCTGCAAATCGTTCGCTACACGACTGAAGAACGCCTGAACGAGATCATGGCGATTTACCGCGAGCATGGTGTGCAAATCAACAACCCTCATGTGTACGTTGTGGAAGACGGCAAGCAGAACAGCCTGGACCCGAAGGTGCTCGAGTTCAAGAGGCGTTTTGACCCACAAGGCCTGCTCAACCCGGGCAAGCTGCGGATTTGGGAGCAATTGAAGGCATGACATCTGGGGCACAGATCAAATCTTTTCTTGATGCCATAGAGGGGCTGGATTACACGCAAGATGGCCATACGCTGGGCGTCAAAAGCAAAGATTACTTTTGGTACAGCCCGCTGCTCCAGCAGGCACTTGCTGACAAACTCGGCGACGTGCTGGTCAAGCCGCGCGACCAGGCGGAATTGATTCGTATTGCTACAGCAGCCTGCATAAACCAGATCCATTTGACGGTGCGGGGCGGCGGTACCGGCAACTACGGCCAGTGTGTCCCGCTGGAAGGCGGCGTGATTTTGGACATCACCGGCTTGAACCGTGTGCTGTCCATCACGCCTGGCCAAGTGCGGTGTGAAGCCGGTATGTTGATGATGGATCTCGAACGTGCGGTACGTGCCGATGATTGCGTGCCAGGCGGCCAGGAGTTGCTGATGTATCCCAGCACCCGCGACATTGCCACGATTGGTGGTTTTGTGGGTGGCGGCTATGGCGGCGCTGGGTCGATTCGCAATGGGATCTTGAAAGACCCTGGCAACGTGACATCCATCAAGGTGCTGACGCTGGAAGCCGAGCCCCGCGTGATTGAGCTGAAGGATGCGGATATTCAAAAAGTGCACCATGCCTTCGGTACCAACGGCATCATGTTGGAACTGACCCTGAGCCTGAAACCCGCAGTCAACTGGGTCCACCACATTGCGCTGTTTGACGGCTACGCCCAAGCGCTGCAGCTCGGCATGGCAGCCACAGATGCCGTGAGTCGGACAGTTCCGATCGGCGGCAACACCACGCCCAACGAGCATGAGATGGATGCGTTTTTAATCACCGCAGTAGAGCGCCGTTTTGCACCGTTTTATGAAAAAGAATTTGGTGCACGCTTTCCGGCCGACAAGGATGCTGTTTTCAGCATGATTCACCCCGACTATCTGGAGCGCTGGCGGGCGATGGTGGCGCTGCACGGTGGACTTGAGACCATGGCCATGACGGAAGAGCAGCTAACGGCAGCGGGCCTGCCCCCAGCTTTTGAATGCGGCTGGAACCACACCACGCTCATGGCGCTGCGCCAAGACCGCAGCTGGACCAATCTGCAAACCATTCACTTCTGGCCTTTAGATGTCGCGAAAATCGAGCAGCAAATGCAACGCTGGGGCGACGAGGTACTGATGCACCACGAGTTTGCGCGCGACCACAACGGCCCGGTGGTGTTTGGCTTGCCGCTGATCGCCTACTTTGACAAGGACCGCTTGTACGACATCATTGGCGAATTTGAAGCCGATGGCTGCATGGTGCTGGACAACCATGTCTACACCATTGAAGGCGGTGGCATGAAGTCGATTGACGCCGCGCAAATTGACTTTAAAAAAATCGCTGACCCACATGGGCTGATGAACCCCGGCAAGACCGAGGGCTGGCATGCCGACATGGCGGTCTCGGTCAAAACAGTTAGCGTATGAGAACCCTGGTGGTGCATTGCCACCCCGACCCCGAGAGTTTTAATACCGCCCTGTTTCGTGTTGCTTGCGATGCGTTGCGGTCGGCTGGTAACGAGGTGGAGGCGCTTGACTTGTATGCCGAACAGTTTGACCCGGTACTGACGCTTGAAGAGCGCCGCGCCTATGTTGCCAACCCGGGCTTTGTTGAAGCTAAAGTGCAAAAGCACGTCGATGCTTTGCGCAAAGCCGAGCATCTGGTGTTTGTTCACCCCACATGGTGGTACGGCCCGCCGGCATTGCTCAAAGGCTGGCTGGAGCGCGTTTGGTTGCCAGGGGTGGCTTTCATGCCGCCTGCCAAAAAAGGGCAGATCACTGCGCCCGGCTTGCAGCATGTTCAGCGCCTGACGGTGGTAACGACAGGCGGCGCGCCTTGGTGGTGGCTCAAAGTCATTGGTGACCCACACCGCAAATTGTTTACCCGCGGCCTGCGGGTACTGATGGCTAAAAAGTGCAAAGTCGCCTGGCTGCAAATGCACAACATGAACGATGTCGATGCAACTGAACGGTCGTACTTCTTGGCCCAAGTGTCGCAAAGGCTGAGCAGGATGATCTGAAATGTTTGCTCTTGGCCTTACCACTGCTTTGATGATGGTTTGCTGCCCATAATAATCCTTCGCATCACCAATCAGCCCCAACGCAGAGAACACTGTATTCATCTTGCGGTCGTACAAAAAGAGCCCAGGTCAAGTCCCCGGCCGTTTTGCAGAGCCTGTGTAGCGAGACTTTCTTTTCTCTGATGATTGGATCAACAGTGGTTGACTGCCCGCTGGCCCGTACACAACGCCCGCCCCGCGCCTGCTTTTAAGTTGGCGCAGCAAAACCCCAGAGCAACAGCCAGTCCCGCCGCTTAAACTTGTCGTATGGCATGGCACGCGCAACTCGATCTTGACTACCAGCTGGAGGCTGGCCGCACGGTGGCCCGTTATGTGCACACCGGCCCGCTGCGTATTTTGCAAAGCCTGTACCCCGAGGGCGATGCGACCTGTCATAACGTGCTGGTGCATCCGCCCGGTGGCTTGGTGGGCGGCGATACGCTGGACCTGAACATCTCCGTGGCAACAGGTGCGCATGGCCTGGTCACCACGCCAGGAGCCACCCGGATATACCGCTCTGACGGCGAGCTGGCCTTGCAGCGCACCCGCATCACCGTGGCAGACCGTGCCCGCATGGAATGGTTGCCGCTGGAGACCATTGCTTACAGCGGCTGCTTGGCTGAAAACC
>CAMARI010000273.1 GCA_945860515.1 Polaromonas sp. YR568 | reverse complement strand
GCGCGTACCAGCATCAGCTGGCTCATGATGCGTGGCTCTGTGATGCTGCGAACCTTAAAAGGCGAGGGGTCGTCAAAATTGCTCAGGGTATAGCTGGGCAGCACGGCGTGGCCCATGCCTTCTTTAACCAGACTCAAAATCGCATTCAGGCCATCAACCTCCAGCGTGATGTCGGGTTTGCGACCAATCGCGTTCATCTCGCCTTCAATCAAAATGCGAAACGCGTTCGGACGACTGGGCAGGATCAGCGGCAGCTTGGCCACTTCGGTCAGCGTGATGGACTGGCGCTTTTGGGTCTTTTGCGCCTTGTTGGCGGCTTTGTTGGTGGGTTGGTTCAACGCGGCGTCTGTTTTTGAAATCAGCACCAGCTCTTCGGTGTGCAGCGTGGTCATTTCCACCTCGGGCGAATGCTCGGCGTTGTACAGCACCGCAATGTCGATGTTGCCAACCCGCAAACCTTCGCACATCAGCACTGAGAAGCCTTCATTCAGCGTCAAATGCGCCTGCGGCAATTGCTGCTTGAAGGCGCGGGTTAAAGGCACGGTGATGAGGCGCGACAAACTGGGCGGCAGGCCAATCGATACCCGCCCCGCCAGCGCCCCGCGTACCGCGCCCAGCTCTTCACGGGCCAGCTCGACCTGGTGCAAGATGCCGCGCCCATGCTTGAGCAGCAGGTTGCCCGCTTCGGTCGGCAGTGCGCCGCGCCCATTGCGGGTCAGCAGGTTTTGCCGCAGCTCAACTTCCAGCAGGCGTATTTGGCGGCTGAGTGCGGGCTGGGCAACGTCCAGCGCAATAGAGGCGCGGGTAAAGCTGCCCAGCTCGGCGACGCGCACAAAATATTCAAGTTGCTTTAAATCCATAGCCCAATTTTATTGGCATAGCAACCAGCAAGCTATACGTGTTTGTTCTAACTGCTAGCGGGTCATCGCGGTTTCATTTTTGGGCTGTGCAGCGCAAAATTGAAGTGTGAACAAACAAACTCAAACGACACCCTTGGTGCTTTTGCCTGGCTTGATGTGCGATGCCACTTTCTGGCAGCCACTGGTTGATGTTTTACCCGGCCAGGTGGTCGACTACGGCGACGTCAACAGCATCACCGCCATGGCCGCTGCTGTGTTGGCGGTGGCTCCTGCAAGTTTTGTGCTGGCTGGCCATTCGATGGGTGGGCGGGTGGCGCTTGAAGTGGCGCACCTGGCCCCAGAGCGTGTGCAAAAAATCATTCTGATGGACACCGGGTATTTACCGCGTCAGCCAGGAGTTGCGGGCGACACTGAAAAAGCAGGGCGCATGGCGCTGTTGGAGGTGGCGCAGCAGCACGGCGTGCGCGCCATGGCGCAAGAGTGGGTCAAAGGCATGGTGCATCCTGACCGTTTGCAAGACACCCCCTTGATTGACAGCATTTTGGGCATGATGTCGCGCAAAACCGCCGAGTGCTTTGCAGGCCAGCAACATGCGCTGTTGACGCGGCCTGATGCCAGCCCCGTCCTGAGTGCGTTGCGCATACCCACACTGTTGTTGTGCGGCAGGCAAGACAGCTGGGCCAATGTGGCGCAGCACACAGCCATGCAGGTTTTGGCGCCGCATGCGCAGCTCAGCGTGATTGAAGACGCTGGCCACATGGTGTTGATGGAGCGGCCCGAGGCAACCGTTCGCGTCATCTGTGATTTTTTGGAGGCTGCGTGATCAACATTATTTCATCCATGGCCACGCGCCAGGTTCTGGCGGAGCTGGCTGCCCAGTGGCAAAGCGCTTCAGGCACCCAGGTCAGCATTGAATCTGTAGGTGGTGTGGACGCTGCCAAACGGGTACAAGCTGGCGAGGCTTTTGATGGCGTTGTGCTTGCGTCAGACGCGATTGAAAAATTGGCGGCCAGTGCATGCGTGCTGGCTGGCAGCCGGGTTGACCTGGTGCGCTCGAGTGTGGCGGTGGCGGTCAGGGCGGGTGCAACGTTGCCTGACATAACGACTGAAGCGGCGCTGCGAAGCGCCATTGAGGCAGCACCTACGATTGGTTATTCAACTGGCCCGAGCGGCGTGGCCCTCGTCAAGCTGTTTGAAAAATGGGGCATCCAGGACATCTTGCAAGCCCGCATTGCGCAAGCCCCGCCGGGCGTGCCGGTGGGCACGCTGGTGGCGCGCGGCGAGGTGGCGCTGGGCTTTCAGCAACTCAGTGAGCTGATGCATCTTGATGGCATTACCGTGGTGGGCACGCTGCCCGAGGCGGTGGCCATCACCACTGTTTTTTCAGCAGCAACTTGTGCAACATCGAACCAGCACGAAACCGTCGCAAAATTATTTGCTTTCATGGCAGCAGCTGAATCTGATCCTGTCAAACAAAAAAACGGCATGCAATCCGCTAAACATTGATAAAAACGAGACCCCATATGAGCCTTCAAAAACCCCTCATCATCGACTGCCACGGCCACTACACCACTGCGCCCAAGGCACTGGAAACATGGCGTAACCAGCAAATAGCCGGCATCAAAGACCCAAATCTTGCCCCCAACCCTGGCTCTGCCAGGCCCCCCGAGGGGGTGCAATCGCTCTTGGGGCGGCCCGGCGAGCGCTCATCAATGCCCAAGGCCAGCGATCTGAAAATCAGCGACGACGAACTGCGTGAGACGATCGAACTCAACCAGCTGCGCCTGATGAAAGAGCGCGGCAGCGACCTCACCCTGTTCAGCCCCCGCGCCAGCTTTATGGCCCATCACATCGGCGACTTCAACGTGTCGTCGACCTGGGCTGCGATTTGCAACGAGCTGTGCTACCGCGTCAGCCAGTTGTTCCCTGACCACTTTGTACCCGTGGCCATGCTGCCGCAAAGCCCGGGCGTTGACCCGAAAACCTGCATTCCTGAACTGGTCAAATGCGTCGAACAATACGGCAACGTCGGCATCAATCTAAACCCCGACCCATCGGGCGGCCACTGGACCTCGCCGCCGCTGAGCGACAAGCACTGGTATCCGATTTACGAAAAGATGGTGGAGTTCGACATTCCAGCCATGATTCACGTCAGTACCAGCTGCAACGCCTGCTTTCACACCACCGGCGCGCATTACCTGAATGCTGACACGACGGCCTTCATGCAGTGCCTGACGAGTGATTTGTTCAAGGATTTCCCAACCCTGAAGTTTTTGATTCCGCACGGCGGCGGCGCGGTGCCCTACCACTGGGGCCGCTTTCGTGGCTTAGCGCAAGAGCTGAAAAAGCCTTTGCTGCAAGACCATTTGCTGAACAACATCTTCTTTGACAC
>CAMARI010000272.1 GCA_945860515.1 Polaromonas sp. YR568 | reverse complement strand
CTGGTTATGGGGTCGTCCATATAAAACAACAAATCATGCGAATACCAACCATAGCTGATGGCGTGGGCCATTCTCGCCGTGGTGATGACTTTGGCGCTGGGCACCTTGGCTGATGACATGCGTATGGCCTCAGCCCAAATACCAACAGCCTCTTCATGAACCCTTTTGAGTGCGGCAGCTGAAGACACTTGCCTCTCCAGCAGCAGCAATGCGGTCCACTCCTTGGGTCGCCCAAACCCTTCCTTGATGAATGCTTGAAGTAGCAAATCTGCCAATTCAGCAAAGGGCCGCCCCTCTTGCCCTGTCAAGGTTTGGCGATATATAACGACCGCATCCAAGCATCGCTTTTGAATGACAGATGCTGCCAATGCCCTTAGATTGGGTGCGTAATCGTAAAAGCTACCAATGCCCACACCAGCCACCGCAGTGACCTCTCGGATGGTCATTTTTTCATATCCGCGGTCTATCAAAACCCGAACAAAAGCTTCTTGTAAGGCGCCAATCGTGATTTTTGATCGCTGCTGTACGGGCCGTTTCCTCAATGAAATACCAGAAAGATCTTTCTTCTCACTGACCATGGTGAAAGCCGAACATTATTTTTACCTTTGTTATTACACTTTGATTCTAATAAAAAATAATAAATGCACCACTTTGGGGACAATCCATGCGCAAATTAGACAAGTCTCACAGCAACACTCAACTTAGTGAGACAGATATGCGCAATCTTTGCGCATGGATTGATGAACACATCGCAGAGCCCATTGGTTGGACAGATTTGGTGGCTCAAACTGGCAAAGACCATAAAACGCTATTGGCCTCTTTTGCCACGCACAAACTCACAACGCCGATGACCTGGATCAGGCAACAACGGCAAACCCTCAAGAGCATCAGATCAACGCTGCCTCATTACATCCACAACGCCAGCTTGTGAATGAAGTCCATGTGTAGTTGTCGAAGCGCCAAGGCTTAAGCGATCATGAGCAGGCTGTGCTGGTTACCCGAGCATGCTGAGCAATTGAAGAGATTGCGATTGACCGCTGGAATTGAGATCACCACGCTTGCCAAAAAGCACTCGCTGTCATCGGCGCAAGTAACGCAGCTAGAAGAAAGCGGGGACAGTGCTTTTTACAGCCCAGAGATCAAATACATCGTTGGTCGCAAGTTGATCAGATCCTTGGGCGAGGAAATCACCGAACTTGATTTTGATGGACAGCTTGGTTTCACTGCCCTGGAAGAAGCACCACCCCTGATCTCTGCCAATGTTCAGCAGCCCTCTTTTAATGCGAATTCTGATCGAATCTTCAGCAGACCAATGAGACGGTGGGTGCCATGGCTATTGATACCTATGACAATTGGTATGGCTTGGTATGAGATATCAGGGATTTCAAGCCGAGAGCAAACGCCAGCGGTTGAAACAACTGCTCAAAACACCAACGAGCAAAACCAAAAGACTCAACAGGTGGAGCCACGAATCAGTCAAGCGGCAGCCACAGTTGTCGCGCAGCCCAATGATCCGCCAAAGGCTCCATCGAGCGAATGTGATTGGGGCAGGACATCATTGGATTTGACGCCCGCATCAGGCTCGCGCCCTGGTCATTACATCCATGTGGTCGCCGCTCAATCTGCCGTGGTCTGCTGGAAGGACTCAACACAGGCTCAGCGAAAAATCATCTTGAAGCCATCAGAGAAAATCACGCTTGAAGGACGGCCGCCATTTCACCTTCACAGTACCGATCTTGGCAGCATGAAAATTTATTACCTGGGTAATTTGATTCGCACCCCCACTGCGGGCGTTCAACATATTTTGTTGGGTAAAAGTTAAACCCCAATCCTTAGAGCAACACCTGACCATCAACCGTCCCATTTCTGGACGTTCAAGTAAATGTCCTTTCAAAGGACACCCAACCAACGCCAATCAAGCTGAAGTTCAACGGCCGTAACAAATAACGCTAGAGCAGTGGCCAGCCCTGGGAAACTGTCGCTATAACTTGCGGCTCGGCGCTTTAGCTCAGTCGGTTAGAGCGATGGCATCGCCCATTCACACATCGCAAGCCACCGAGCCACTGTGTGTCATAAGATCCGATCCTCCCCCGCGCCGCAAGGGGTACCGGTTCAATTCCAGCCCGGGGCACCATCACTCTTTAGCGATGGTTTTTTCTCAACTCATTTACCAGCCGACGACCGCCCCATCGGTGCGGGATTCGGTGCCGCCGCACAAGACGCCGGCTGCGTCACGCCAGATGATCTGGCCGCGTCCAAATGCCAGTCGATTGTTTTGCCACTTCACGTCGTGGCCGCGGGCTGACAAACCCCTGAACAGGTGTTCTGCCGTCGTGCTTTCGATGTTGACGCCAAGGCCGCTGTCCCATTCCCAGCGCGGGGCATCCAGCGATGCTTGCGGGTTCAGATGAAAGTCCACCGTGTTCATGACCATCTGCACATGACCTTGTGGCTGCATGAAGCCGCCCATCACGCCAAACGGCCCGACGGGCACACCACCGCGCGTCATAAAGCCCGGAATGATGGTGTGGTACGGCCGCTTGCCTGGCCCGATGCAGTTCGGATGCTCGGCGTCCAGTGAAAAGTTGTGTCCCCGGTTGTGCAGCCCGATGCCGGTGCCAGGCACCACCATGCCACTGCCAAAGCCCATGTAATTGCTTTGAATGAAAGACACCATGTTGCCATCGGCATCTGCCGTGCTCAGGTAAACCGTACCGCCTGCTGGCGGCATGCCGGGTTGCGGTGCGCGAGCCATGTCGCCAATCAGCTTGCGCCGCTCGTCCGCATAAGCGTCTGACAGCAGGTCTTTAACTGAGACGCGCATGTGCGAAGGCTCGGCAATGTGAGCCAGGCCATCGGCAAAAGCCAGCTTGATCGCCTCTATCTGGCGGTGATAGGTGAGCAGGGTGTCGCGTTCGGCAAAGTCAAAACCTTTGAGCAGATTGAGCGCTATCAAGGCCACCAGGCCGTGGCCATTGGGCGGAATTTCCCACACGTCAAAGCCGCGGTAGTTGACGCTGATCGGGTCCACCCAGTCGACCTGGTACGCGGCCAGGTCTGCGGTGCTGAGGTGCCCGCCCGCACCTTGCACAAAAGCGGCGATTTTTTCGGCCAGCTCACCGCGATAAAAGCTGTGGGCGTTGTCTTCGGCAATCGACTGGAGGGTATTGGCATGACCGGCCGAACGCCAGATCTCGCCGGCCTCGGGAGCACGCTCAGGCGCAAAGGTGTCAAACCAGGACTGAAAATGCGGCGCTGTGAGCTGTTTGCGAAACAGCTTGGTGGCCTGTTG
>CAMARI010000271.1 GCA_945860515.1 Polaromonas sp. YR568 | reverse complement strand
GCTGGCGGCAGCTTTAGGTAAGCTTCGCTCTCGCTGCCATCACGCTCTATCGTGGCTCCCGCCTTGCGGGCAATGTTCAGCATGACGGTGTTTTCGCTCAAGGCGTGAATAAACATCATGTCTACCCCGTCGTTGCGGGCGTGCATCACAGCCCGGTCAAACAGGCGAGAACCATAACCACGGCCGCGTGCGGTGCTGAGCACGGACACACCAAACTCGGCACAGCTGTTGAGCTGCGGGTCGGTCGAATAGGCCAGGTGCGCCATGGCGATCAATTTGAGCTTGCGGTTGTAAATGCCAAAAATCTCATCGCGCTCAAATTTCAAGCCCGTCACATAGCGGCCAATCTGTTCGTCGTTGGCGGCATAGCCAAAGCGCAGGTAGCGGTCGTGCGGGCTCAGGCTCAGCAAATGCGCAGTGATGCGCTCGCTGTGGCGAGGGCCGATGGAGCGGATGGGAACCATGGTCGACTGAGCATACGGCAGCACCGTTGGCTCGACCCGCGCTTGACCGGGGGCACGAAAAAACTCTTTGGTCGCGTCACTAGAAGCTTTCAGCAGGGTGCTTGTGTTGGCCATCGGCAGAATATAGGGTATTCCCTAGTTATTTCCAGTGCTGCCAAGCCAAGACCTTTGAAACAGCTGACTGATGAGCTGACGGGTGCGGCAGAGCCCGAAACGGCGTACTGAAAGCACGGCCCGGCTCAAAAGTGTTGTTTTCAGCTGCTTTTTAACCTGCAGGGCAAGGTGAATTCAAGCAAGGGATACGGGCACAAGATGCACCTGAAACAATAGCAAGAAAACTCAGACAGGCAGGGCCGTCGTGGCTTTCACCCGGTCCAGCACAAAGCTGGTTTTGCAGTCCTGCACGCTGGCGTGCTTGAGAAGTGTGTCCATCACAAAGCGGCTGTAATGCGCCATGTCCTGCACCACCACGCGCAGAAAGTAGTCCACCTCGCCCGTCAGCGCCACGCATTCCACCACTTCAGGCCAGGCCTGCACGCTGGCGCGAAACAGGTCCATCGGGTTGCGTTTGTGGCTCTCCGTGTGCTTTTCCAGCCGCACATTCAAGTGCGCCGTGAGGCTCAGGCCCACACTTTCGGGCTTGACAAGGGCCACGTAGCGGTCAATCACGCTGGACTCTTCCAGCCGTTTGACGCGCCGCAGCACCGCGCTGGGCGACAGACTGACTTGCTCGGCCAACTGGTCGTAGGTGGCTCTACCGTCCAGTTGCAGACTGCGCAGGATATGTCGATCTAGCTTGTCGAGTGCTTCCATATCTTATATTTTGCAGGATTATTGCGTTTAACGCCAATTCTGCACTCATTTCACACGAAAACTGAGATGCATGACCAGTACAGTCAATGCATCCTTTTTGGAGATTTGCATGAATACACCTTTGTCATTTGAATCTGGCGCAGCCTGGGACAACCCGATGGGCACCGACGGTTTTGAGTTCATTGAATATGCCGCACCCGACCCGCAGGCCATGGGCGCGGTATTTGAACGCATGGGCTTCACACCGATTGCAAAGCACCGCCACAAAAACGTGCTGCTCTACCGCCAGGGCGGCATCAACTTCATCGTCAATGCCGAGCCGGATTCGTTTGCGCAGCGCTTTGCGCGCCAGCACGGCCCCAGCGTGTGCGCGATTGCCTTCAGGGTGCAAGATGCCAAAGCCGCCTACGAACGCGCCATTTCCCTCGGTGCCTGGGGCTATGCCGGGGGGGCAGGGCCGGGTGAGTTGAACATTCCGGCCATCAAGGGCATTGGCGACTCGATCATTTACCTGATTGACAAGTGGCGAGGCAAAGGCGGCGCACAGCCAGGTGCGATCGGCAATATTGGTTTTTATGACGTGGACTTTGAACCACTGCCCGGCATGACGGGCGACGCCTTGAATCCACAAGGCCACGGGCTGACCTATATCGATCACCTGACGCACAACGTGCACCGGGGCCGCATGGACGAGTGGGCCGGGTTTTACGAGCGGCTGTTTAACTTTCGGGAAGTGCGCTACTTTGATATCGAAGGCCAGGTGACAGGCGTTAAAAGCAAGGCCATGACCAGCCCGTGCGGCAAAATCCGCATCCCCATCAATGAAGAGGGCAACGAGAAAGCCGGCCAAATTCAGGAGTATCTGGACAACTACCAGGGCGAAGGCATTCAGCACATCGCCATGGGCAGCAATGACCTGATGAGCACGGTAGACATGATGCGCAGCAAAGGCGTCAAGCTACTCAGCACCATTGACACCTACTACGAGCTGATCGACAAGCGCATTCCCGGGCATGGCGAAAGCGTGGCCGAGCTGCAAAAGCGCGGCGTACTGGTGGACGGCAAAAAAGGCGCGCTGCTGCTGCAAATCTTCAGCGAAAACCAGTTAGGACCGATCTTTTTTGAATTTATTCAGCGCAAAGGTGACGATGGCTTTGGTGAGGGTAATTTCAAGGCGCTGTTTGAGTCGATGGAACTGGATCAGATGCGGCGCGGTGTACTCAAAACCACCCTTGATGCGGCCTGACGGCCGTCTCCCCCTCAAGGGGGCGACATCTGCAGCCCGGCAAAGCCGGTTCTGCGCTGTCACTGAAAAGGAGTTTCTTTATGGCTATTGAACTTGTTGTTTATGGCGGCAGCACGCGCCCACCGCGCGGCGACTAACTGCGCGGCGGCGCCGTACAGGCTGACTACACCTGCCCACAAAACCACGCAGCCTACACGCCCGCTGACCACGACACGTATCGCCGCTTGTATGAGCGCCAGTCAAAACTGCTGCCCGGCCTGGCCTGCGATGAGTTCATTGCCGCCTTGCCGTCGCTGGGTGCGTCCACGCACATCCCGCGCTTTGACGACATCAATGAGCGGCTGGCCAAAGCCACCGGATGGCGCTTGGTGGCGGTGCCGGGGCTGATACCCGAAGTGCCATTTTTTACCCTGCTGGCCAAGCGCCAGTTTCCGGTGACCGACTGGATTCGACGACCTGAAGAGCTTGACTACATCGTTGAACCTGATGTTTTTCATGACCTGTTCGGCCATGTGCCGCTGCTGTTCAATGAGGTTTTCGCCGACCACATGCAAGCCTATGGGGCTGGCGGCCTGAAGGCGCATGGCCTGGGCGCCTGCGAGCAGCTGGCGCGGCTTTATTGGTACACGATTGAGTTTGGTTTGATGCGGCAGTCTGATGGCTTGAGAGCCTACGGCGCAGGCATTTTGAGCTCATCGGGCGAGCTGATACACGCCGTGAACAGCGCTGAGCCGCAGCGCATGGCGCTCGATGTGCTGCGCTGTATGTC
>CAMARI010000270.1 GCA_945860515.1 Polaromonas sp. YR568 | reverse complement strand
GCGGTCAAGACGGTCATCATTGCCGACCTTGTGATGAGCGTTGACAATGTTCTGGCCATTGCCGGCGCGGCGCAAGGTGCGGGCGAAAGCCATCAGCTGCCGCTGGTTATTTTCGGTCTGCTGGTCAGCATTCCCATCATCGTTTGGGGCAGCACTTTCGTGCTCAAACTGATGGAGCGCTTCCCGCTGGTCATTACCCTGGGCGCCATGTTGCTGGGCTGGATTGCCGGCCAGATGGCTTACACCGACCCAGCCATCAAGGACTATTTGCCAGAGTCCGCAGTATGGAGTTACGCGGCAGCCGTAGCAGGTGCCTTGTCGGTGCTGCTGGCGGGAAAGGTTTTGCAGAGTCGCCAAAAACCTGCTGACCCGGCCTGACCTGGCCATTCAAACGCGGCCTCGCCCGTCTTAGGGTCGGGGCTTTTCTTTTGTTATTAAATGATATCGCGTGCGCAACGGGTTGTTCAGCCCGTCAGCCAGGGCGCTCGGTCAGCGGCTTTAACAAGGAGTTTTCCATGAAGACACACATGCAAAAAGGCTTTACCTTGATCGAGCTGATGATCGTGATAGCGATCGTCGGCATTCTGGCGGCCGTTGCGCTGCCGCGCTACCAGGAGTACACGGTGCGCGCCAAGGTGGCAGAGATGATCCTGGCTGCGCAGTCAGGCAAGCTGGCCTTGGCGGAAAGCGTGCAGACCAACAGCGTCATGCCGGCGACCACGGCCCTGGTACTGGAAACTGTGCAAACCACCTATGTGTCTAGCGTGGCTTACGCTTACGGTAGCCAAACAACGGGCATCATCACCGTGACCGGCAATACAGATCCGAACTTGAGCGGCAAGACGCTGGCGCTCACCGCAAGCTACGACTCGTCCAATGGCCAGCTGACTTGGGTCTGCGCGACGGGCAGCAGCAACGGCATTGCCGCTAAATTTTTACCTGCCAGCTGTAAGAGCAGCAGCTAGGCCCGGCAGCTCTCAGTCGGCGGCCAGCATGGGGCCCAGCACAGCGCCCGCATCGGCGACGCCGTCCAGCGCCATCACCTGGCGGGTCAACTCGGTGGCCCGGGCTTTACCCAAAATGGGCGCCATCAGGTCTTCGGCTTTTTCCATCACTTCGACGCGTGTCATGGGATCGTCCGGTGTGCCGCGCACCGCTTTGGCGTGATGGCGTAAAACGCGGCCGTCGAGGGTGTACGCTGTCATGATCACTTGGCGTGGTGGCAGGGCGGTGGTCAAAGCAGCATTCGCTTGCAAATCGATTTTGGCTTTCACCGCCAAAATGGCTTTGTCCGACATGCGGTCATGTTGGTGTGAGGACTCGAAGTTCAGCCCGCCATCTATCAGTGTCAGTGCCACCAAGTGCTGCACATTGATGTTGGGCATGTTCCGGTTGTTGACCAGCTGGCAGCGGTCGTCGGGCAACTCAATCAACAGTTTGTCAAGCTGCGCGGCTGTCAGTCCCTGGCTTTGCATCAGGGTCAGCACCGCCTCTATCGCGCCTTGAATCGGCGAGCCAACGCACCACTTTTTGATGGTGGCCTGCAAAATTTCGTAGCGGCTGCCTAATCCAGTTACCAGCTCTTCAGGGCGCGGGTCGGTAGAAAATGCCGAGAAAAAATTATTCGGTCCGGCCAGCGCATCAGGCACACCGGTGAAGCCGGCAGCGACCATGGTTGCTGCTGCCATGGCATTGCGCGCCGGCATACCGCCAAAGTCAAAGGCCTTTTCCACATGGTGCTCGTCGCGCGACCAGCACTGAACGCCCGAGGCTTGCTGCACCGTGTAAGACAACACGTAGCGAACCAGCTCTTCGTTCAGGCGCATTAAAGAAGCCGCCGCCGCCGCACCGCCAAACAGCGGCCCGACGCTGTGGGTGCTGTGGCCGCCGGCGTACAGCTTGCGCGGTCCCAGCGACAGGTTAAAACGCGTGCCAATGTCGTAACCCAGCGCCACGGCCCGCAGCACGGCCAGCCCGCTGGCAGCTTGCAACTGCGCTGCCGCCAGCACACAAGGCACGATGCCGCAGCCAGGGTGAAAACGCCCGCCGAGGTGCGAGTCATCGGTTTCGTCGCCATGCGCCATCATGCCGTTGGCCAGCGCGGCGTCGACGGCTGATGTTTGTATTAGGGTGCCGGCCACGTTGCAATGACCACGCCCGGCCAGAGCCTTCACATAAGCACTGGCCAGCACACCGGCGCGCAAACGCGAGCCCGAGACCATGGCAGCCAGGGTGTCCAGCAGATGGTGGCGGGCTTTTTCCAGCACGTCCTCGGGTGCTGCCCGGGCGCCCGCGCCGGCGATATAGGCTGCCAGCGCGCGCGTGTCGTCCGAGATGAAAGGGCTGTTAGAACCGGGTGAACTCATAAAGCTCAGCGAACCACTTTCACGCCCGCACCCTTGAGGATGACGCGCAATTCATTTTGGTAGCCATCCAGAAACTTGCGCAGCTCGGCCGGCGGCAGGTATTCGTTGTCCAGTTGCTTGGAAGACAGGTAGGCCTTGTAGGCTGGGGCTTGCGATGCTCGCTTGAACAAGTCGGTGTAGTAGGCCACGGCGGCAGCAGGCATGTCAGGCGGGCCGATCAAGCCGCGCGACTGAGGCACGTTGGGCACGGGAAAACCGGCTTCGCTCAACAACGGAACGTTGGGAAAGCCCTCGACCTTGCGATCAGCAATTTGCACCAGCGGCCGCAACTTACCGGCACGGATCATCTCGCCGGCTTCGCTGGGCTCGATGATCATGACGTCCACATGGCCGCCTAGCAGTGCCGACACACGCTCGCCGCCTGAGGGAAAGGAGATGAAGGACCAGTCTGTCTTGGTGTAGCTCATCAGTACATGGCGCACCACTGCATCGCGCGAGAGTACTGAGCCACCGGACTGCTTGAGCTTTCCGGGGTTGGCCCTGGCGGCGTTGATCACGTCGGCCATAGTTTTGTAAGGCGAGTCCGCCTTCACCACCAGCATGGCCGGCTCACTCACCAGACCTGCGATGGGCGTGACCTTGTCCAGGGCCAGAGGGGCGGCTTCCTGCACCAGTAAGTCAGACACAAAGACACTGGCATAAACACCGATGGTGTGGCTGTCGCCGGCTTTTTCGCGCAGGTAGTTCATGGCGTTGGCACTGCCGCCGCCGGACTTATTAACCACCACGAAGTTGTCCTGGGTAAGGTTGTCTTTTTTGAGCGTGGCCAGTACGGCGCGTATGAAGACGTCATTGCCGCCGCCAGGGCCGGTATGCACCACGATTTCAATCGGCTTGCTGGGCTTAAAAGCTTGCGCATGGGCAATGCCCAGCGAGCCGAGGGCGCTCAGGCCCAAAATAAGGACCAGGTT
>CAMARI010000269.1 GCA_945860515.1 Polaromonas sp. YR568 | reverse complement strand
GCCTGGGCATAAAACTGCGCCAAGCGGCCCAGCTTGGCACCGTCGTCAAACAAACCGGCATTGAAAAAGTAAGGGCTCAGGCGCCCGGCCTTGGTTTTGAATTCGCCAAAACGCAACACGCCTGATGTAATCGCAAATTGCACAAAGTCCTGTGCCAATACACTGTTTTGGCTGGGCTGATGAGAATTGTCGCTGCTGTTTGAGGTGGTCATGCGATGTCTTGAGAGGAGGGCTGAGCCATTGTATTGAGCGGCACGTATTAACATGGCGTCGGCAAATTTTCGCGTTTGCAGGTCTTTTGGTACGCAGTCGGTGTACTATGAAATTTCCTGCTTACGCAGGCCCCCGCCGATCCGGTACCCGGCATGAACTACAACCATCTTTCAAGGAGACCTGCATGTCACACACTTCCTCGTTAACCCGCCCCATCGCCCTGGCCGCCGCTGCACTTGCCGCGTCTTTCTCGCTGCTGGGCCAAGCCCAGGCGGCCGAGCCCGCCTCCTGCAAAGCCGTGCGTTTTGCCGATGTAGGCTGGACTGACATTACCGCCACCACGGCGGTGATGTCCGAGATCCTGAAGGGCATCGGCTACAAGCCGACCGCGCAAGTGCTGTCGGTGCCGGTGACCTACAGCAGCATGAAATCGAAAAAGATCGACGTATTTTTGGGCAACTGGATGCCGTCTATGGAAGGTGACATCAAGCCCTACACGGCGGACGGCTCAGTGGAAACTATTGGCGCCAACCTAGAAGGCGCGAAGTACACATTGGCTGTGCCCGACTATGTGGCCGAAGCCGGTGTCAAAACCTTTGCCGACCTGGCCAAGAACGCCGACAAGTTCAACAAAAAGATTTATGGCATAGAGCCAGGCAACGACGGTAACCGCCTGATTTTGGACATGATCAAGAAAAACGCCTTTGGCGTGGGCGGCTTCAAGATTGTCGAGTCCAGCGAAGCGGGCATGGTCTCGCAAGTGGTGCGCGCCGTGCCCAAGAAAGAATGGATTGTATTTTTGGGCTGGGCACCGCACCCCATGAACACCAAAATCAAGATGACGTATTTGGCCGGTGGTGACGAGTTCTTCGGCCCCAACTTCGGCGGCGCCACGGTCTATACCAACACACGCAAGGGCTATTCCACCGAATGCGCCAATGTGGGCAAGCTGCTGAAAAACACCAAGTTCAGCCTGGAAGCGGAAAACGAAATCATGTCTTCCATCCTGGACAAAAAAATGAAGCCCGAAGCCGCTGCCCAAGCCTGGCTCAAAGCCAACGCCTCGACCTGGGGTAATTGGCTCGCTGGCGTCAAAACCTTTGACGACAAAGACGTCACACCGGCGATGATCATCAAGTAAGCCGATGGCAGCTAGTCTGGAAGCCACGCTTGCGTGGCTCACCGACAACAAGCTCCCGCTGGGCGAGGCCATCGCAGCGGGGGTGGAGCGCATCACCCAAAGCGCACCTTGGCTGTTCGACGCCATATCTGAGAACCTCAGCGCCTTGGTGCTAGGCTTTACCGGAGTGCTGTTGTGGGTTCAACCGCTCGTCATGGTGGCGCTACTCACTGCACTAGCCTGGTGGCTGCAACGCTCAGTCAAGCTAGCGGTGTTTGTGGGCGCGGCGCTGCTGCTCATCATCAACATGGGCTACTGGACCGAGACCATGGAGACGCTGTCGCTCGTGTCCTTTGCCACGCTCACCTGCGTGCTGATCGGCGTGCCCATCGGCATTGCGGCGGCGCACCGGCCTTGGCTGGAATCTGCCTTACGTCCGCTCTTGGATTTGATGCAGACCATCCCGACTTTTGTGTACCTGATCCCCACACTCATCCTTTTTGGCTTGGGTGTGGTGCCAGGGCTGATCTCTACCGTCATCTTTGCCCTGCCCGCGCCCATACGCCTTACCACGCTGGGCATTGCTTCGGTGCCGCGCCCCTTGATTGAGGCAGGCCAGGCCTTTGGTGCCACGCGCTGGCAGCTGCTGATCAAGGTGGAAATTCCTTCGGCCTTGCCCAACATCATGGCCGGCATCACGCAGTGCATCATGCTCAGCCTATCCATGGTGGTGATCGCCGCGCTGGTAGGCGCAGACGGCTTGGGCAAGCCGGTGGTGCGCGCGCTCAACTCCGTCAATATCGCCGACGGCTTTGAGGCCGGATTGGCGATCGTGATCGTGGCCATCGTGCTCGACCGTTTGTGCAAAACCCGCAGCCATGACTGAAGGCCACAGCCCGCAAAGCAGCGCGCTACCGATGGCCGAGTTTCGGCATGTCGACGTGGTCTTTGGCAAACAGAGCGCGCAGGCCCTGGCCCTGCTGGACGCGGGCAAAACCCGGCAAGAAATTTTGGACGCGACCGGCGCGGTGCTGGGCGCAGCGGACTGCAATTTGCAAATCGCCGAGGGCGAGATTTCGGTGCTGATGGGCTTGTCCGGTTCGGGTAAATCGACCTTGCTGCGTTGCCTGAACGGGCTGAACCAAGCCAACCGGGGCGCAGTGCTGATACGCGATACGCAAGCCGGGCAAAGCGGCTATGTGGACCTTGCGCGATGCGACGCTGCCACCCTGCGCCGCCTGCGCACCACGCGCGTAGCCATGGTGTTCCAACAGTTCGCGCTACTGCCCTGGCGCACCGTAGCCGAAAACGTGGGTCTGGGCCTGGAGCTCAGCGGCATGCCCAAAGCACAGCGCGAAAAAATAGTCGCTGAAAAGCTGGAGCTAGTAGGCCTGCAGCAATGGGGCAAAAAATACGCACACCAGTTATCCGGCGGCATGCAACAGCGCGTAGGCCTGGCCCGCGCCTTCGCCACGGATGCGGACATTTTGCTGATGGACGAGCCCTTTTCCGCGCTGGACCCGCTGATCCGTGAGCACTTGCAGCAAGAGCTTTTGCAATTGCAAAAACAATTGAAAAAAACCATTGTCTTTGTCAGCCACGACCTGGACGAGGCTATCAAACTGGGCAACCACATCACCATCATGGAAGGCGGGCGTATTGTGCAATCGGGTGAGCCCGAGCAAGTGGTGCTCAACCCGGCCAATACCTATGTGCGCGATTTTGTGGCGCACATGAACCCGATCAAAGTACTGCGCGGCAGATCGCTGATGACGCCGCTAGAAAAACTTAAGCACGACGGCCTGCGCGTGCAGCTGGACTGGACCGGCCACCACTGGCTGCAACTAGACGCAAGCGGCCAGCCTGAGCGCGCCGACATCGAAGGCCGACCCGGCCAATTGCTGGCCTACCACCCGCAGCTCGACATCGTGCAAGCGGGTCTGGACGGACGCAGCATCGCCATGGCAGGGCCCGACATGCTGCTCGAACACATCATCCACATCCGC
>CAMARI010000268.1 GCA_945860515.1 Polaromonas sp. YR568 | reverse complement strand
CAGGCACTTTTAATACTTAAAAAAGCCTAAAAATCACTCAATTCGAGTCACTGATGCAGGTTTAAACCCCAAATCAGCTGCCTTGCCTTTGCGGGCACGGGCGGCTCTGGCGTTGTTCAGGCTGCGGATCTCCAGCGTTTCGTCACGCGATTTGCCGCCGCGGCCAATGCCGGCTATGCGCACGCTGCGGGTGTAAGCGGCTGCGCCTGCCAGGGTGTCTTTGTCGTCCAGGTCAATCAGCATCAGGCCACGACCGCCGCCTGCCATCTGTTTGAGCTCTGAGATGTCAAACGTCAAAATGCGGCCTGCGGTGGATGCGCAAGCCACATGGGTGGCGGGGTTGAGTGGCAGGCTGCCCGATGTGCCCGATGCGTGGGATGGTTTGCAGATCGACTCACCCTCGGCGCAGCTGATAAACGCCTTGCCGGCCTTGGGCCGGGAGGTCATGGTGTCAACACTGGCCAAAAAGCCGTAGCCGCCGTTGCTAGACAACAGCAGCGTTGCGTTGGCGGGGCCTGCAAAGTAATACAGCGGTTGGGTGCCCGATTCAAGCTCACTCAGGGTGGTGACGGGCTGGCCGTCGCCGCGTGCGCCGGGCAGCAGGGCCACGGCGACCGAATAGACGCGGCCCGTGCCTTTGCTGGCACTGCCAAACACCAGCAGGGTGTCAACCGTGCGGCATTCAAAGGTGCCGTACAGGCCGTCGCCTTCTTTGAAGGCAAAGCTGGTAGCGTCGTGGCCGTGGCCGCCTCGAGCGCGTATCCAGCCCTTGCTGCTGACGACCACCGTCACAGGCTCGTCGATGACCTTGACTTCGAGCACGGCTTTTTTCTCGGCCTGAATCAGCGTGCGGCGCGGGTCAGCAAACTGCTTGGCATCTGCCTCGATTTCCTTGATCATCAGGCGTTTGAGCGCTGACGGGTTGCCCAGGATTTCTTCGAGCTTGCCTTGTTCTTCGCGCAGGGTTTTGAGCTCTTGCTCGATCTTGATGGCTTCCAGCCGGGCCAGTTGGCGCAGGCGGATTTCAAGGATGTCTTCAGCCTGCCTGTCACTGAGCTTGAAACGCTCGATCAGCGCGGCTTTGGGCTCGTCAGACTGGCGGATGATGGCGATGACCTCGTCGATGTTGAGCAACACCAGGGCGCGGCCTTCCAAGATGTGAATGCGGTCCAGCACCTTGGTCAGGCGGTGCTGGGAGCGCCGGGCGATGGTGCTTTGCCTGAAGTCAATCCATTCGGTCAGCATGTGCCGCAGCGACTTTTGTGCGGGCCGGCCGTCCAGGCCGATGAGCGTCAGGTTGATCGGCGATGAACTCTCTAAACTGGTGTGGGCCAGCAGCGTGGTGATCAGCTCGCTTTGTTCGATGCGGCTGGTTTTAGGCTCAAACACCAGGCGCACCGCGGCTTCTTTGCCGGACTCGTCACGCACCACGTCCAGCACCGCCAGCAGGGTTTGCTTGAAACTCAATTGGTCCGCGCTCAGCGCTTTTTTGCCGAGCTTGATTTTCGGGTTGGTCAGCTCTTCAATTTCTTCCAGCACCTTTTGGGTGCTGACGCCAATCGGCAGCTCCGTGACCACCAGTTGCCACTGGCCACGGGCCAGGTCTTCAATCTTCCAGCGGGCGCGCACCTTGAGTGAGCCACGGCCGGTGCTGTAGGCCGCTGCAATGTCAGCAGCACTGGAGATGATTTGCCCACCACCGGGGTAGTCTGGCCCGGCAATGATGCTGTACAGCTCGTCGTCCGGCAGCTTGGGGGTTTTGATCAGAGCGATGCAGGCGTCGGCTACTTCGCGCAGGTTGTGGCTGGGGATTTCGGTGGCCAGGCCGACCGCAATGCCGCTGGCGCCATTGAGCAGGGTGAAAGGCAGGCGCGCAGGCAACTGGCGCGGCTCTTCGAAGGATCCGTCGTAGTTGGGAATAAAGTCCACCGTGCCTTCGTCCAGCTCGTCGAGCAGCAAGCTGGTGATGCGGGCCAGGCGCGCTTCGGTGTAGCGCATAGCGGCGGCGCTGTCGCCGTCCCGGCTGCCGAAATTACCCTGGCCATCGACCAGTGGGTAGCGCTGGCTGAAGTCTTGCGCCATGCGCACCATCGCGTCGTAGGCGGCGCTGTCGCCATGCGGGTGGTATTTGCCCAAGACATCGCCGACGACACGGGCACTTTTGACGGGCTTGGCGCCACTGGCACCATTGGCCCCGCCAAAGCCCAGGCCCATGCGCGACATGCTGTACAAAATGCGCCGCTGAACAGGTTTTTGGCCGTCACAGGCGTCGGGCAGCGCACGGCCCTTGACCACGCTCAAGGCGTATTCAAGATAGGCGCGCTGGGCGTAGGCAGAAAGCGAATCCTGACTGGCCGATTCAGGGCTGGCAGGGGCGGCGTCGGGGGTAAAAAGATCCATCGGGAGTAAAAACCTGGAAAGCTCGGATGTTAGACGCTTGGATGTTAATAGGGGCTGTCGGGTGGGTGTCAGCGTGCAGGTCAGCGCATGAGTCAGCCCTGACTTATTTGACTTTGGGCTCGGGAAAAGACAGTGGCTCAGCAGGCACGGCCGCCAGCGGGGGCGGCATATTGCTGCGGCCCGGTAAACCGGTTGCGCGTCCCATCATTTCCATGCGTACCCGGCCCGGTGTTTCGAGGTGTACCCGGCCCGGTGTTTCGATGTATGCCCGGCTGGCTATTTTGCGCGCCTCAACCAACACCGCCGGTGGCTTGAGGTAGCCGTACAGCTGCATCACGGTTTTGACATAGTTTTTGGTTTCCGGGTAGTTTGGGATTTTGTTGCCGGCGCGCTGCACCGCGCCCTCGCCTGCGTTGTAGGCGGCCAAGGCCAAGTCAAGCTGGCCCGGAAACAACCTGATCAGGTGGCGCAGGTAGGCAGTGCCTGCGCCAATGTTGGTCTTCGGGTCGGTCAGTTTTTTTGCGATCGGTATTGTTTTGTCGGCTTTCACGCCAAAACGCTCTGCCGTCGGCGGCATCAGTTGCATCAGGCCCACAGCGCCTTTGGGTGATACGGCATGCGTATCAAAACCAGATTCGGTGGCGATCAGTGCCTGAATCAATTCGTAGTCAATCCCGTGAATTTGAGCTGCTTCCTTGAGCAGGTGCTTGACCGCCTTGTAATTGGGCGACACATCAAAGAAGGCCAGCAGTTTCGGTGGCGCTTGCGCGCTGACAGCAGACTGGATGGTGTCAGGTGGGCTTTTGTCAAGCGGCGTCAGCGACGCCCGGTCGGATTTTTCGGTCGAAAAGCTCTCGCCACCTTTGAAGAACAGTTCATAGCGCTCGTCGAGCTTTTCGATTGAAAAATGCGCCACACCCCTGGCATCGACATAACCCC
>CAMARI010000267.1 GCA_945860515.1 Polaromonas sp. YR568 | reverse complement strand
CCACCGCGATAAATCGGAAAGCCATAACCCATCAGGTAGACCATGTCGATGTCGCTGGCTTTGGAGGCAATGCCTTCTTCCAAAATGTGCGCGGCCTCATTGACCAGCGAATACACCAGACGCTGGACGATCTCTTCGTCAGAAATTTTGCGTGGGGTGATGCCCAGCGAATTGCGGTGCGCTTCAATCATGCTGACGACTTCTGCGTTCGGGATCGCGTCGCGTTTGCCTGGCACATAGTCGTACCATCCAGCACCTGTTTTTTGGCCGAAGCGGCCTTTTTCGCACAGCAAGTCAGCGGTTTTGCTGTATTTCATGTCTGGCTTTTCCACGTAGCGGCGCTTACGGATCGCAAAGCCGATGTCGTTGCCCGCTAGGTCACCCATGCGGAACGGGCCCATGGCAAAGCCGAACTTTTCAATGGCTTTGTCAACCTGTGCGGGCGTGCAGCCTTCGTCTAACAAGAAACCGCCCTGGCGTCCGTATTGCTCAATCATGCGGTTGCCGATAAAGCCATCACACACGCCAGACACAACAGATGTTTTCTTGATTTTTTTACCCAATGTCATCACGGTGGCCAGCACGTCTTTGCCAGTTTTTTCGCCGCGCACAACCTCTAGCAGCTTCATGATGTTGGCGGGGCTGAAAAAGTGTGTGCCGATCACGTCTTGTGGGCGCTTGGTGAAAGCCGCAATTTTGTTCATGTCCAGCGTCGATGTGTTGGACGCGAGAATCGCACCGGGCTTCATCACCCGGTCAAGTTCTTTGAAAACCTTTTCCTTGACACCCATTTCTTCAAACACCGCTTCAATCACCATGTCCGCGTCTTTCAGGTCGTCATAGCTGAGCGTGGTGCTGAGCAGGCTCATGCGCTGTTCGTATTTTTCCTGCTTGAGTTTGCCTTTTTTAACCTGCGCTTCGTAGTTTTTGCGAATCGTGGCGATGCCCCGGTCGAGCGCGTCCTGTTTCATTTCCAGCATCTTGACGGGAATACCGGCGTTCAAAAAGTTCATCGAAATGCCGCCACCCATGGTGCCTGCACCGATCACCGCAATCGATTGGATGTCGCGCTTGGGCGTATCCGCCGGCACGTCCGGGATCTTCGAGGCGGCGCGTTCCGCGATGAAAATATGCCGCAATGCCCGGCCTTCAGGGCTCCACATCAGGTTGATGAACAGCTCTCTTTCATACGCCATGCCGTCGTCAAACTTGCGCTTGGTGGCCGCCTCCACAGCGTCCACACATTTGAGCGGCGCTGGGTAACCCTTGGACATGCCGCCGACCATGTTGCGGGCAAACTGAAAGTAAGCGTCGCCATTTTTGTGTTTGCAAGGCAGATTGCGAACCAGCGGCAGTGGGCGCGTGTCAGCAATCGACTGCGCATAAGCCAGTGATTCTGCGGCCAGCGATTGGACTGATGCCGCCATTTTGTTGAACAGGTTCTGGCCCGGGATTTGCGCCAGTAACTCGCTTTTGACGGGCTCACCGCTGACAATCATGTTCAGCGCCGGCTCCACGCCCAAGGCGCGCGGCAGACGCTGCGTACCGCCAGCACCCGGCAACAGACCCAGCTTGACTTCCGGCAGAGCCACGCTGCAACCGGGTGCGGCGATGCGGTAGTGACAACCCAGTGCCAGTTCCAACCCGCCGCCCATGCAGACCGAATGAACTGCCGCCACCACTGGCTTGGCAGAATTTTCAATCGCCAGAATCACGCTGAGCAAATTGGGTTCTGCCAAGGCTTTCGGACTGCCAAATTCCTTGATGTCTGCACCACCTGAAAACGCTGTGCCAGCACCCGTGATCACGATCGATTTGATCGCAGCATCGCTGTTGGCCTTTTGCAGATGGTCGGTGATCGAGACGCGTGTGGCGTAACCCAGACCATTGACAGGCGGGTTGTTCAGCGTAATGACGGCAACCGTGCCGTGAACTTCGTAGAGCGTTGTCATGGAGAGGTTTCTTTCCTGGTGTGAAGCTGGTGTTGAAATGCTGACGTGCCGGAAACTAGCTAGCAAGCCATGAAATAGTACGACCGTTCTTTTTGCATTGTAGGACGGCTTGGCAAGGCGTTATCAGCCTGCTTTGTCTCGATTGAGACACGTGTTGGACTTTTATACCTCAAGCCACTCTTTGCGAATGTAGGCATCCGCCCGCAGGCTGTCGGGTGTACCCTGAAAAACGATGCTTCCATGGCCCATGACCAGTGCGCGGTCAGATATGGCCATCGCAATCGTCAGCTTTTGCTCAATCAGCAGCACCGATATGCCCTTGGCCTTCAGCGTTTGCAAATATTGACCCACCAGCTCGACAATCTTGGGGGCCAGACCTTCGGTCGGCTCGTCAATGATGATCAGGTCAGGGTCGCCCATCAGGGTGCGGCACAGCGTCAGCATTTGCTGCTCGCCGCCTGAGAGCACGCCCGCCTCGGTGTGCTGGCGCTCCAGCAAGCGCGGGAACATGCTGTACATGTCGTCAAACGACCAGCGTGAACTTTTGCCAGAGCTTTTTTGCCCCAGCATCAGGTTTTGATGCACGGTGAGCTTGGGGAAAATATCTCGATTCTCTGGCACGTAACCAATGCCCAGATGCGCAATTTTGTAGGCTTCTTTGCCCATGATTTCCGCATTCCTCCAGCTGATCGACCCCTGGCAATCGACCAGACCCATGATCGCTTTGGCGGTGGTCGAGCGGCCAGAGCCATTGCGGCCCAGCAGCGCCACAATTTCACCCGGTTGCACGTCAAATGACACGCCGTGCAGCACATGGCTTTTGCCATAGAAGGCATGAAGGTTGTTGATAGATAACACGATCAATGCCCTCCCGTTTGTTGGTCGGCGACCGATGAGCCTAGATAAGCCTCTTGAACACGCTGGTCAGCGCGGACTGCCTCAGGCACGTCAAAAGCGATGACTTCGCCATAGACCACCACGGCAATTTTGTCAGCCAGACCGAAAACCACGCCCATATCGTGCTCCACCGTGAGAAGCGTCTTACCAACCGTGACGTCCTTGATCAACTTGATGAAGCGCGTCGTTTCAGACCGGCTCATACCAGCGGTCGGTTCGTCCAGCAAAATCACGCCAGCGCCACCCGCGATGGTGATACCAATTTCAAGCGCGCGTTGCTCAGCATAGGTCAGATTCATGCCCAGCACGTCGCGCTTCTTGTCGAGCTTGATCATCTCCATCAATTCCTCCGCTCGGTCATTGGCATCGTCAAGGTTGGCGAGAAATTTAAAAAACGTGTACTTGTAGCCAAGACTCCAGAGAACGCTGCAGCGGAGGTTTTCAAACACACTGAGCTTCGGGAAGATATTGGTAATCTGAAAGCTGCGCGACA
>CAMARI010000266.1 GCA_945860515.1 Polaromonas sp. YR568 | reverse complement strand
GAAGTCAACCGGCTGTGGGGGGTGCCGCAGCGTGCGGACTACCACCCCGAGGTGGATACCGGTGTGCATCTCATGATGGTGCTTGATATGGCGGCGCGACAGGATGCACCTTTGCCAGTGCGCTTTGCCTGCCTGATGCATGACTTGGGTAAAGGAATTAAATTGGGGTCAGACCCCAATTTAATTCCGCGCCACATCGGTCATGAACTGCGCAGCGCCAAGTTATCAAGAACCGTTTGCGAACGACTGCGTGTGCCGGTTGAATGCCGCGAGCTGGCCGACGTAGTAGCCATGGAGCACGGCAACATTCACCGCAGTGCTGATTTCAGCGCAGCCGCGCTGGTTCGGCTTCTGGAGCGCTGCGATGCCTTTCGCAAGCCGCAGCGTTTTGTCGCTGTGCTGCTGGCCTGCGAGTGCGATGCGCGCGGGCGGCTGGGGCTGCATGAATCGCCCTACCCGCCGCGTCAGCGGCTGGCGGGCGTGCTGAAAGCCGCGCAGTCAGTGATGACCAGCGTGATTGCCGAGGCGGCGCAGGCTGAGGGGCTGGATGGCAAAAAAATCGGTGAGCGGGTGCATGCAGCGCGAGTGACGGCGGTGGCGCAGCACATGCAGTCGTCAAATTAGCTGCGACACGATGCTGGCCACCAGACTCAGCAAAATGGTGGTCGTCAGCGGAATGTAGCGCTCCTTGCCAAACAGCTTGAAGCGCAAGTCGCCCGGCAGTTTGCCAAAGCCCAGCTTGTTCAGCCAGGGCGTGAGCGCGCTGATGAACACCAGGGTCAGAAAAATAACGATCATCCAGCGAATCATGCGCGAAAGCTTTGCAAAAGATGTTTTCCTGCCGGGTCGCCCCACCGGAAAAACGGCCCCCTCGGGGGGCCGAGAATTAAACGACGTGAGTGAACGTGGGAGCTCATAAGGTATGGGTCCGGTCGCCTGCCGAAAAGCCCATCGGCTGCCACACCGCCGTACCCTTCGCACCAAACGCGATCACCTTGAACAGCTCGCCCATTTCATGTTCGTTGATGAGCTTTTGCACCATGGTTTTATCGGCAATCGGCGCGTCTTGCATGCCATCGAGCACGCCGCAGTTGAGTAAAAACCGCCCCTGCCCGGCATAACCCAGTACGGGCAAGCCGGCCTCTTGCCCGGCCAGGGCAATGCCGGTGAAGTTGACATGCGCGGTGATGTCCTTGCTGCCGACATGGTCCAGTGCATCGGCATCCACCTGATGCGCGCGGTGGCACAGCACGGTGCCCATGCTGCGCTGCGGGTGGTAGTACTCATGTTCTGGAAAGCCGTAGTCAAGCATGAAAATAGCGCCGGCTTCAAGCCTGTCCGCCAGGGTACGCACAAAGCCTTCGGCTTGCGGGTGGATTTCCGTCAGGTAGTCATGCGTGCCCAGCACCTCAAAAGGGGGCCTCAAGTCGGTCGGCTGGTCAGCGTACGTCAAGGCGCTTTGATGGACAACCACACCTCGTTCGTGCCAAACGCCGTTCAAGCGCGCCAGCAATTTCACCGGCATGGCGTCCAGCACCTCATTGCCAATCACCACGCCGCGCATGGCGTCGGGCAAGGCTGTCGCCCATTGCACGCGATCCTCAAAGGCTGCCAGGCGCTGCTGCTGACGGGCCCGCAAACTGCCCGACACATCCACAATGGTGTAGCGCGTGACCTGCGGCAATGCCTGCAAGATCTGCTCGGCCAGCGCGCCAGAGCCGGCACCAAACTCCCATACCTGGCGCACGCCCGCCGCCTCCAACGCCTGGGCCATCTGCCGCGCCAGGGCCTGGCCAAAGCGCGGCGACATCTCGGGTGCGGTCACAAAATCGCTGCCAGCATTTAGCCCGCCGCCAGGCATCAAGCCAAACTTGCGCAGGTCGTTGGCGTAATAGCCCAGGCCCGGTTCATACAGCGCCATGTTCATAAAAACATCAAAGCCCAGCCAGCCGCCCGCTTGCGCTATGGCCTCGTGGATTCGGATTTGCAAGGGGGTCGCTAAAATGGGGGTTGTCATGGCAATGCGTCTAAGCTCAGATTGTCAACGATTGCCCCCTATCCACCGATGTCACAACACCCACCCTCTCCTGTCGTTCTCGTCACCGGCGCAGCCAAACGACTGGGCCGAGAGATTGCGCTGGCACTTGCCGCAGGTGGCTGGCGTGTGGCGGTGCACTACCGCAGCTCTGCGCAAGATGCGATTGAAACCGTCGCTGATTGCACACGTATTCGGGGCGATTCAGCCTTGTTTGAGGCTGATTTAGGGGACGAAAAAGCAGTCAAAGCGCTGGTGCCGAGTGTGGTTGAACGCTTTGGCCAGATCGATGCGGTTGTCAACAGCGCGTCAACTTTTGAGCAGGACGATGCTGCCAGCTTTAGCTTTGCAGCGCTTGAAAAACACCTGCGCAGCAACACCGGCGCGCCGATCTTGCTGGCGCAAGCGCTGCACACGCATCTGGCCAGCCGCCAGGCGCGCAGTGAAAATCCGGTTCGCGGAGCGGTGGTCAATCTGCTGGACCAGAAGCTCTGGAACCAAAACCCCGATTTTTTAAGTTACACCCTGTCCAAAGCGGCGCTGGAAGCCGCCAACACCGTACTGGCCATGGCACTGGCCCCGCAGGTGCGAGTGGTGGGTGTGGCACCGGGCCTGACCCTGACCAGCCACCTGTTGAGCGACGCACAGTTTGAAGCGCTGCACAAGCTGTCACCGCTGGGCCGCTCGTCGACGCCGGCTGATGTGGCAGCCACCGTGAAATTTGCACTTGAAAACCAGTCCATCACCGGCACCACGCTGCTGGTCGATGGCGGCCAACACCTGATGAAGTTTGCGCGCGATTTCTCCCTCATGAAAAACCACACCTGATATGTTCAACACCCGCGGCACCCAAACTTTGACGCTCACCGGTTTGCGTTTTGACGCCAGTCTTGGTATTTTGGAGCACGAAAAAGCCGTGCCGCAACCGATTCAGGTCGACGCCGAGCTCAACTTGGGAACGCAGCCCCTGATGCCCAGCGATGACGACATCCACCATGTGCTCGACTACCGCAAAGTACGCCAGATCATCATCACCGAATGCACCGCCAAACACGTCAATTTGCTGGAAACATTGATCGGCAAACTAGCGCACCGGCTGATGCTGCTGCCCGGTGTACTGGGCGTGCGGGTCAAGATTGCCAAGCTTGAGATATTTGATGATTGCGAAGTGGCGATTCGTATCGAGACAGGGCAGTGGTGAACAGCATGGGGACTAACGACATGAACGCCTTATGGTCAGAAGCCGAGCAAGCGCAAGCCCAGCAGCAGAGTTCTGCCCGCGTGCAGAACTCAATGAAGATTGAACGTGAA
>CAMARI010000265.1 GCA_945860515.1 Polaromonas sp. YR568 | reverse complement strand
AGCGGCGCGTACTTACCGGCGTTGAACTCGGTGCGCTTGATGGTGACAAATGCATTGGCACCCAGGGCCGGGACTTTCATCATCGGATGCGCGGTGGCCTGGAAGGAGGTGACCGTCAGCGTGGCGGGTTTGCTCACGCCTTTGATGGTGAGCTGGCCTTCAATGGACGCAGGCTTGTCGCCGGCAAAAATCACTTTCGAGGACTTGAAGCTTGCGGTGGGGAACTTGGCCGTATTGAGGAAGTCTTCAGCCTGGATGTGGCCGTTGAAATCCGTGGAGCCGGTGTTGACCGTGGTGGTGTCGATCACGATGTCCACCGCGCCGGTCTTGGCCTGGGCGTCGAATACCACCGTGCCCGTGGTCTTGCTGAAGCTGCTGATTTGGGTGGAGAGGCCCAAATGCACATACGAGAAGCGCGGGAAAGTGTGCGAACTGTCCACCGTGTAAGTGACCGGTGCGGCCAGGGTTGATCCGGCTGCAAAGGTCAGCAAGGCCAGAACGGCGGTGATGTGTTTCATAGATTTCATAAAGATACTCCTGTTAAAAAAACGTTATTTGCCGGTGGCGGCGTTGAAAGCGGTGAACTGAAAATTGACCTGGATGTCGTTGGCCACGACATCGAACTTGGACCACATGCCTTCGCCGATGGCGAAGTCGGCGCGCAGCAGGGTGAAGCTGCCGCTGAGCACACTGGACTTGCCCTGCGGGCTGAGCTTGAACATCGTTTTGACGTCGCGGCTGCGGCCTTTGATGCTCAGCGAACCGAGCACCTCGTATTGGTTGGGCGCAATTTGCTTGACCTGTTTGGCCACAAAAACCGCTTTGGGGAACGCGGCGGTGTTGAACCATGCTTTGCCCACCACTTCCTGGTCGACCTCGTCCGTACCGGTGTCGATGCTGGCCAGGTCGACCTCGATGCTGGCTTTGGCTTGTTCGGGTTTGGCCGAGTCGAAATTCAGCGTGGCGCTGGACTTGGCAAAGCGCCCGTCCATGGCCACGCCCATTTGCTTAAAGCTAAAGCCAACTTTGCTTTTGTCGGGCTGTACCGCGTCCAGCGTCAGGGCCTGTACGCTTGAGGCCATCACCAGGCCGGCGCTCAAGACAAGCGTGGGCTTGCGCAGGGATGTCGCGAAAAATTTCAAAACGGTTTCCTTAAAGTTTGGGTTGGAAGCGGACGGGCAGCATGCGGCGCAGGATGTCGTCTTTGTGAACGAATTGGTGCAGCAGCGCTGCAGCGGTGTGAACCGCTATCAGCACCAGCAAACTGATGTTGAGCGCAAAGTGGAGTTCGGTCAGTTGCTTACCCAATTCCTTATCCCGAGCCAGCAGGTCTGGCAAGGGCAGCACACCGAACCACACCGTCGGTACGCCCTTGGCCGAGCTCATGAGCCAGCCGCTCAGGGGAATGATCACCATCAATAGGTACAGCGCCCCATGGCCGCCATGCGCCAGCAGCCGCTGCGTGCCCGACATGCCCAGCGGATAGGCTGGCGGCCGGTGTGTGGCGCGCCAGAGCAGACGCAGCCAGACCAGAAAAAACACGCTCACCCCTGCCCATTTGTGCCAGGAAAAATACTGCAACTTTTCAGGTGAGAGGGGTAAGTCAGCCATATAAAAACCCAGCGCCAGAAGACCGAAAATCAGCAAGGCCATAAACCAATGTAGGCCCTTGGCTATCGCGGTGTAGTGCGGGTTCATCATGACCTTGTCAATGGAAGGTGTAGCCATCCATGGCGATCACGTAGTCACTGGTGCCGCGATAAAAGGCCTCGGGCTGCGAATCGGAACCGGCCGCGCCCAGCGCGGTGAACAAGGGCAACAAATGGTCTTCGCTGGGGTGCGCACGGGCGCCGCCGGGGCTGGCTTGGCGGTAGTCCAGCAAGCCGTCCACATCTTTGTCCACCATGTGCTGGTGCACCCAATCGGCAAAGCCCTGCACATAGCCAGGCGTCTGGCCGCCGGCCATGCGTGCCACCTGGTAGTCATGCAAGTTGTGGGTGATGTTGCCGGAGCCTATGACCACCAAACCGTGCTGCGCCAAAACAGCCAGCGCCTGGCCCACGCGGTAGGCGTGTGCAGGTCCTAAATGGGTTTGCACCGACAGCGGAATGACCGGAACGTCCGCGCTGGGAAACATCTGGCGCAGGGGCATCCAAGCGCCGTGGTCCAGACCGCGCTGCGCGTCGTGCTGCACCGCAAAACCATGGTCCTGCAAGGCTTCAAGCACCAGCTTGGCGGCCTCGGGACAACCCGTGGCCGGGTAGCGGATTTCGTACAGGCGGGGGTCAAAACCGCCAAAGTCGTACATGGTTTCCAGCTGGGTGGCAAAGCCGACGGTTGGCTCAGCGGTTTCCCAATGCGGACTGATGACCACGATGGCGCGTGGCGTGGGAATAGCGCGCGCTACTTGCTCCATGGCCGCGCCCGCCGCGCCGGGTTGCAGGGCGAAGGTGGGGGCTCCGTGGGGAACAAAAAGGACGTTGCGCGGGTTTTGCATGGGGTATGGCTTGTGCGGAACTGGAATGTAAGCGCGTCTGAATAAAACAAATAGGTTCGAATAAAGACTTATTTGTTGCACAATGCGCAACAATGGACGCCCTCAATGCGATGCAGACCTTTGTGCGGGTCGCCGAATCCGGGAGTTTCACGGCTGTGGCCGACCAGTTGCAGGTCGCCCGCTCTGCCATCACCCGGCAAATCGTCGCGCTGGAAAAACACCTGGCCGTCAAGCTGATCACCCGCAGCACTCGCAGCCTGACCCTGACCACGGCGGGTGCCGCCTACCTGGAGAAGTGCCGGGTGATCCTGAACCTGGTGGACGCGGCCGAATCCAGCCTGCGGGAAGATAAATCGGTTCCACGAGGCCGCATCCGGCTGGCGTTGCCGCTGAGTTTCGGGCTCGAACGCCTGATGCCCGCGCTACTGGACTTTGCCGACGCGCACCCGCATGTGGAACTGTTGCTGAATTTTTCCGACCAGCGCTCCAACCTGATTGAACAGGGCATTGATCTGGCCGTGCGCATCACGGCCGACCTGCAAGCGGGGGACATCGTGCGCAAGCTCGGCGCGTGCCGCCTGATGACCACGGCCGCGCCAGCCTACCTGGCTTTACACGGCGAGCCGCGCCACCCCAGCGCTTTACAGCACCACGAATGCCTGGTGTATTCCATGACCTCCAGCACCAGCCACTGGGCGTACCAGGTAGAGGGCAAACTGCAATCCTTCGCGGTGCGCGGACGCCTGACAGCGGACAACGGACTGGCCTTGCTGCAAGCCAGCGCGCGGGGCATGGGCATTTGCTTGCAACCCGATTTTTTGGCCAGCGCCTTTGTGGCCCGCAACGAGCTCGTCGA
>CAMARI010000264.1 GCA_945860515.1 Polaromonas sp. YR568 | reverse complement strand
CTGGGTAAGGACTTAGCGTAAGCCGACCACCTATTTTTTGTCCGAGCTTCGCCGCAAGATGCCAGAGGCCGCAGTGGTCGAGTGGCTTAGTGGCAGGTCGGCGCCCACCTTGTATTTGAGTGTGCTGACCTTGGGCGAATTGCGCAAAGGCATCGAAGGGGTCTCCGACGCCAAGCGGCGCATGGCGCTTAGGGATTGGCTGCAAACAGATTTACCCGCTTCTTTTGCGGGGCGTGTCCTGGCTGTTGATACGGGCGTGGCAGACCGTTGGGGTCGATTGTTGTCAGCCGCAGGCCGCCCCCTGCCAGCCGTTGTCAGCCTATTTGCTACTACGGCCGCGCAGCATGGCATGCGCATGGTCACGCGCAACACGCGGGATTTTGCTGCTCTGGGGTTGGATGTCATCAACCCCTGGAGCAGTTAGAGGCTTCACCTGCGCCTGGGCATCTACCGAGCCCGAGTCAGGCGAGCCGCTAGCGTTTCTGGGCTGAGCAAGCCAAATTACATACCGGGTGGGTCAGGCAAACGGCCCAGCACGTTTTCGATAGCCATACCAAGTGCCAACAGTTTTTGGTCACTGCCCAGGGGGCCGTCGATTTCAATACCCACGGGCAATCCACCGGCAGTCAAACCTGCGGGAATGGACAAGCCGGGTATGCCCGCGTTGCTGCCTGGGTCGGTATTGCGGATGAAGGTGCCAAAAGTGTCCGCTGGTTCGCCGCCGTTGATACTGACTTTGCCTGAGCCGTTTATCTCGTCAACCAGCGCCGCAGCCAGCGGCGTGGTGGGGAACAACATGGCGTCGAGTTTGTTGTCATTGAAATAATCGACATATTTTTTCTGCAAGGCCGGCCTATGGATATTCATCGCGTCCGGATAGGCTTTGCCAAATACATCGCCCATGACGGCGCCCATAGCGCCTTTGACATCCGGGCTGACGACTTGCGCCACAATGTCTTTCAGATTCACGCTGCTAATTCCGCTGGCTTGTAAATAGGCTGGCACATCCTCCAGCGGTTCGTGCAAAGCCACCATAAAAGACACCTGGTTGTTCAGATCGAAAACATCCGGGTCCACATCGACCAGCACCACACCAGCGGCTTCTAATTTGGCTTTGGCAGCAAGTACCACGGGCTTGATGTCATCGGCCAGTCCGGCCCAGAACTTGGCCGGCACGCCCATCCGAACACCTTTTAAATTAGCGGCGCTGGCCATGGCCGAACCGGTAATGGCTGCATCTAAAAATGCCACATCGGCCACTGTTTTCCCCATGGGTCCTATGGTGTCGCGGGTATGGCTGATGGGGAAGACGGCGTTGTCATTGTTGTACCTGCGTTGATTGCCGCCGTTGCCCACCGAAGGACGCAAACCGGCAATGCCGCTTAAGGCGGCGGGCACGCGCGTCGAACCACCGGTGTCAGTGCCCAGTCCGCATGCCACCATGCCAACAGCAATCGCGACCGCTGTGCCGCCTGATGAGCCACCTGGAATACGTGCCGGGTCGTAGGGGTTACGCACAATGCCAGATGGCGACAAATTGGTGCTGGTGATGCCAAAAGCCAGTTCATGCAAATTGCTTTTAGCCAATACGATAGCGCCTGCATCGGTGAGTTTTTGGATGCTGGGGGCCGTAGTCTTCGGCACCACGCCTTTTAATGCAGGCGTGCCTGCGGTGGTGGGCATGTCGTTGGTGTTGATGTTGTCCTTGGCGACGATGAACAAGCCGGCCAGTGGCTTGAGTCTTCGACCGGCTGCACGGTCTGCATCCATTTTTTCAGCTGCGCGCATGGCAGCAGCTTCGTTCAAATAAATCAAAGCGCTCAAACCGGCGTGGCGTTTGGTTTGCCCCAGCAAAGCATGGAGGTAAGCCACCGCAGTCACCTTGCCGGATTGAATAGCACTGACCGCCTGCTGGGCTGACATTTTCAGCAAGGGATTGGCGTCAGCAGCAAAGGCGGGAAGCATGGTGCTGAACAAGTAGGCTGACGAGACGGCAGCGGTACTGGCCATAGCTTGGCGACGCGTGAGAGATTTCAAGTGCATAGGATTCTCCTGTTGTTGGGCTGCCGGGCATGGGCCCAGGCTAAATCCATCTTAGGAAAATCTATTGCGCTGCGATATCCTTTTAACGGAGGATGCCGTGGTCAGTGGAGCCCCAATTTACGGACCAGCGAATGCCGCTTATTGACGCCCAGTTTTTTGAAAGCATGGTCCAAGTGGGTGCGAACCGTGGTGGGTGAAATAGCCAACTCGCGTGCAATCTCTTTATCACCAAGACCTTTGGCAGCAAACTGCGCAACCTGTAGCTCGCGTGGGCTCAAGTAGCTAGTTGACGCCGACAAAATGCGATTGGCTGGATCTGCTGTGTGCTGCCCTCTGGCCCGTACCAGCGAAGCGGCAAACGCTGGAAGAATCATGTCCAGCAACATCATGTCGTCGTTGGAAAAGTTCTCCTGGCGCTTGTCCCGCCAGATGCGCATGTCGCCAATGTTGTTACCTTGGTACCAGGCGTACAAATTGACACCCCAATACAGCCCGTCCTTGAACAAAAAATCATTGAAGAACTCGGTTTGCTTGAGTTCATGCTGCGGCAGTATGTCGGTGGACCTGACCGCTACCTGGTAACGCTGCATCAAAGGCGTGATCGGATCGTTGAACTGGTAGTAGGCTTCATAGTCTGTAATATTGCCCGGGTCCATATTGATTTGAACCGTGTCGGCAAAGGATTGCGTTTCAGGATGCCAGACAAAGGACGCATAAAACTGGGCGTGCAGCAACTGCATGACCAGCTCCCCGGCCTGCTGGCGAATTTCATGTTCTTGATGCGGTTCAGCCAGGATTTGCATGATCCGGCCCATCAACCTGGTTTGTGTGCCACTGAGGTACATCCCCTGCTCCTTGTTATCTCAAAAGGAAATCAAGCGGTCTCAACGATTGTGCACGAAAGAGCAGCGGGCGAACGTTGCACTAGGGTTTGTACCATCCTTTAAATGGTGGATGTTTTTTTGATAGGCGGCAAGCGCTCTCGCTCAGTGCGGACCCATCAAGGCCGATACGAGGAAAAAGGTATAGTTATCCGCAGCTGGAAGCATTCACAACCAGCAACAGGCACAGGCCACGATGCGCGTGGCGTTGATGCTTCGTACTCTACTGACGCTAACACCATGAACTACCAAACCATTCAATATGCGGTGACTGATTCGGTTGCGGATCTGCGGTTTAACCGCCCGGAAAAAATGAATAGCTTTAATGCGCAAATGCACGATGAAATATCTGCTGCGCTCGATACGGTGGAGCGGGACAAGTCCATACGGGTATTGGTGTTGACGGGTGTGGGGCGCGCATTCTGTGCCGGCCAAGACCTTG
>CAMARI010000263.1 GCA_945860515.1 Polaromonas sp. YR568 | reverse complement strand
TATAAAAGGTTGATGAAAACCATAGACCGGGAAGACTTAGGCACCGACCCGGCCCTGAAAGACAACGCCGGCCGGGTGGCGCGCGTCGCAGAAATTGACCATGCGATTGGCCAGTGGACCGCCCAACGCAGCGTGACGGACGTCCTTAGAGCGCTGGACGCAGCGTCCGTTCCGGCAGGCCGCATCTACACCATCGCCGACATTGCCGCAGATCCACACTACGCGGCACGCGGCATGTTGCAGCAGATCACGATGGCTGACGGCAGCGCCTTGACTGTACCGGGTATCGTGCCCAAGCTCTCAAGCACGCCCGGTGGCCAGCATCGCAACGCGCCTGCGCTGGGGCAGGACACCGATGAGGTGCTGCGCGGCATGGGTTTAACAGAGGCGCAAATCCAGGCACTCAAAGACAAAGGCATTGTGCAAAGCGATACTAAATAGATAGCTGCTAGCCCACGTATTTATTGGCTTTCAGTCATTTTTTAGGGCGAAACCGACTTCTTCACCCGTTTTTAACGGTTTCAGCTGAGCTCGGCAATCAAGTCCACATACTGCTGCATCGCATCTTCTGGCGATGTACCCTTGAGCTTGGTCCAGGCGTCCCATTTGGCGCGCGCCACCATGTCGCTGAAGCTGGGTTTTTTCTCTTCGTTGTCGCCCGTACTGCCCTGCTTGTAGAGCGCGTAAATTTTGAGCAGCGTGGCGTTGTCAGGCCGTTCGCTCAGGTTTTTGGAATCGGCCACAGCTTTGTCGAAAGCGGCTTTGAGTGCAGACATCAGTAGACTCCTGGTTAAAAGTTCGGCTGAAAGCCGGGACAAGACCCGGATAACCGTCTCGTATCTTAGCGAGGTACTCTTCTGAAAAATAGTTGGCTTGCCCTTTGGGCTCGCTTGTGCAAAAAATTTAAGACAATGCAACCTCCAGATGCCGGGCGGGCCATTAAATCAATATGGGGTGTGGGATCCGGGCTACCAGTTGTGCGCGCCCATTGCCTTTACTTGAGGTAGCGGACGAGTTTAAGTCCCGCGGCATCACGCTGGGATAAAGCCTGTTCTGGGTGCCGCACTCAGGAAATGTAGGCTGGGCGTATCAATCCTTAGCTACGGCTACGTACAGTTTGTCGTTATCCCTAGCCAAGGGATGCCGGCAATAACGACAACCTCGCTCAAGATCACCAGCTACTACACCAAAGCCATGCAAACAGCGACAAAATGAACCGCCAAAAATCGCTAACGGTGCGCACGACTATGACTTGATTGCGGCCGGTCGCCCTGAAATTGAATCCACTGCTCCAACCGCACCAGTCTTTCGAACATTTGTCGATGCTGCCTTGGCACTGTTGAAAATCGGTTTTTCGAATTTTCCGGGACACTTGAGTCACTTTCGGGTGCATTTAACCCTCAAGCTCAATAAATACAAGCCCAAGAAGCTCCCAAATCAGGAGCATGCAAATTTATTCAGCCCGCAAATCGCCTCTGCGCAATCTCGACCAAGCCGTCAAAAATCAGGCTCTCAACCAGCTCGACGTTGACCGACATGCTGGGTGCCATCTTCCAACCCGCGCCGCCTGTCATGATGCATTCTGGCGCCTGGCCGCAGTGGCGGGTGACGTTGTCAACCATGCGCTGCACCGCGCCAGCAATCGCAAAAGTACCGCCGCTGGTCAGAGCGTCGCTGGTGTTGGTGGGAAAGTCGCACACCTCACCGGTCGGGACGTGCAGGCCAGCGGTGCCAGACTCCAGCGCACGCAGCATGATGCCGTGGCCAGGCAAGATGATGCCGCCCAAAAATTTACCCTCTGCATCAATCGCCTCTACCGTGACGGCCGTGCCCACCATCACCACAACGCAGGGCTTGTGAACGCCCCGTGAGATCAGGCGATGCCGGGCGCCAATCATCGCCACCCAGCGGTCTGCGCCCAGCCTGGCAGGGTGGTCATAGCCGTTGGTCACGCCAGCTTCTTGCGGGCTTGAAATCACCCAATGGGGCTGGATGTCCCACAGGTCCAGCTGCTCGACCACGCGGCGCTTAATGGCGTCACCGGCCACGATGCAGCCCAAAATTTTGCCAGGTGCGGCGATGCTGTTCCAGTCACCTTCGGCCAGCTTGTCGATGTTCTCCAAAAACACGGCACCCTGCGCCAGCAAGCGTGCGCCCGAGGTGGGCGAGTCGTATTGCGCCCATTTCAGGCGGGTGTTGCCGACGTCAAGTGCCAGAAAGGTCATGTGCCCGCATTTTCAATAGGTTTGTACAGTCGCCCGGCTATAGCGGCCAAAGGATTTCCAGCAGACCACCACTCAATTCTGCCGCCAGGGTAGCCCCCTGCATTGCCAGCCACCGACAGCCCCGCGCTGTGCCTGCTCATTGGCGTCACCTTCAAAGCCTTCAAGAATGTTGTACGCCTCAATGCCCAATTCGGTGGCGCGCTTGGCTGCAGCGATGGAACGCACACCGCTGCGGCACAGCAGCACCACCTTTTTTCCAGCGGGTACAGCCGCTTTCAGGCCCGCATCATAGTCAGGATTGACCGCCATGCCAGGCCATTGCTTCCATGCCACCGCGATGGCGCCTGGTACATAGCCGACCCATTCACGCTCGGCGTCGGTGCGCACGTCAACGAGGACGGCATCGCCAGATTGCCACCAGTCAAACGCCTGAACGGGGCTGACATCGCCAGCGTAGCCCGTGTCGGCGGCAGTCGCATTTGTGGGCGTGGCTGGGTTCATGGTTTGGCTGGCACGGTTTGTAAAAATGTAGTGTAGCTTTGCACATCGATCCTCTTATAGTCAGGCCAGTGCATGGCGTTCAGCCGGGCAAACCTGAGGAAACATGAATGAGCAAGTTATCTGATGGATGGCAAGTGCCTTTTGAAAAATCCGTTTCTTTAAAAGATTTTGACCCTGCGGCCAAGCCGTTTTCAAGCGGCAACAAGCAGGCTGACATCGCCGCGACCGAAGCGCTGGCGGCTGAACTGGATGATTTGCAAAACCTCTTTTATGCAGACAAGCGCTACAAGTTGTTGGTGATTTTGCAGGGTACCGATACCTCTGGCAAAGACGGAACACTGCGCGGTGTCTTCAACCGAATGAGTCCACTGGGCGTGCACACCGTGGGCTGGAAAGCGCCGACCGAGGACGAACGGGCGCATGACTTTCTGTGGCGTATTCACCAGCAGATGCCGGGCCAGGGCGAAACCATGATTTTTAACCGCAGCCACTACGAAGATGTGCTGGTACCGCCTGTCAACGGTTGGATCACCCCCAAGCAAACCGCCCAGCGTTATGCACAGATCAACGACTTTGAACGCATGCTGACTGAAAACGGGACGGTGATCCTGAAGTTCATGCTGCACATCAGCTTTGACGAGCA
>CAMARI010000262.1 GCA_945860515.1 Polaromonas sp. YR568 | reverse complement strand
CACCACATCGAGCCGGGCCCGGCCAGCAAAAGCTACGGTATTGCGGTGGCCAAACTGGCTGGCGTGCCGGGCGCTGTGGTAACCCACGCGCGCCATGCACTTCAGGCGCTGGAAGCCCAGCAAACCGACGCGCGGGCCCAAGTGGACCTGTTTGCAGCACCGCCTGACATCGTCACTGAACAAAGTGCCGTCGACACAGCATTGGGTACGATAGACCCTGACACACTCAGCCCGCGTGAAGCGCTCGATGCCCTGTACCAATTGAAGAAATTACTCACCCAAACATCCACATGACTTATTGCGTTGCCATCAAACTCAATGCCGGGCTGGTTTTTTTGTCGGACTCGCGCACCAACGCGGGCCTGGACCAGATCAGCACCTTCCGCAAAATGATCATTTACGAAAAGCCCAACGACCGCTTCATGGTGCTGTTGTCGGCGGGCAATTTGTCCATTTCGCAGTCGGTGCGCGAAATCTTGCAGGTTGAACAACTGAAAGACCCCGATGGCGGCCCGCCCATCACCATCTGGAACGCCAAAAGCATGTTTGATGCAGCCCGCGTGCTTGGCTCGGCGATTCGCCGGGTGCATGAGCGCGATGCCGATGACCTGAAAAACTCCGGCGTGGACTTCAATGTGTCGCTACTGTTTGGCGGGCAAATCAAAGGTGAAGGCATGCGCCTGTTTCAGGTGTATTCAGCCGGCAACTTTATTGAAGCGACGAGCGAGACGCCCTACTTTCAGGTCGGAGAGTCCAAATACGGCAAGCCCGTGCTGGACCGCGTCATCACTCCCGAAACCCCGCTGGACGAAGCCGCCAAATGCGCGCTGGTGTCGATGGACTCCACCCTCAAGTCCAACCTGTCAGTCGGCCTGCCGCTGGACATGGTGGTGTATGAGGTGGATGCCTTTCAAAGCCACAAGGTGGTGTGCATCGATCACGAAAACCCGTACTTTCGGATGCTGCATGACAACTGGGGCAAAAAGCTGCGCGAAGTGTTTGACAGCATCGAAGACCCGATGTGGACGGGCGGTGCCACCCAGGTGCCGCTGCTCACACCCCTGACCCGCAACCAGCCGCTGCGCAAAATATCGTCACCCGAAGAAAAACTGATTTGACACGTTCATCCACGGCATCTTCTGCGCTGCCAGCACCCAAACCACTGGTCATTTTTTCCCATGGCAACAGCTTTCCAGCCAGCACCTATGGGGTGATGCTTCGCCAGCTTGAAGCGCGTGGCTATGCGGTCAAGGCGGTTGAAAAATTTGGCCACGACCCAGCCTACCCGGTGACCAGCAACTGGCCGCATCTGGTGCAGCAGCTGGCGGACTTCAGCACCCAGCACGTCAAAGAATCAGGTCAGGCGGTGTTTTTGCTCGGCCACTCGCTGGGCGGGTTTTTAAGCATGATGTGCGCAGCCCGCCACCCTGAGCTAGGCGGCAAAGCGGTACGCGGCGTGGTGCTGCTCGACGCGCCCCTGATTGGCGGCTGGCGCGCCACTGGCTTGAGCCTGGCCAAGCGCACCAGCCTGGTGGGTTCGATGTCGCCGGGCGTGGTCAGCAGCAAACGCAAACATGAGTGGCCCGCTATGGATGACGTGTTCACCCACTTTCGCAGCAAGAAAGTTTTTGCCAGCTGGGACGAGGACGTGCTGCGTGACTACATCGAGCACGGCACACATGATGCTGGAGGCCAGCGCGCTTTGAGCTTTGACCGCGGCGTAGAAACCGCCATTTACAACACCCTGCCGCACAACCTCGACACGCTCATCAAGCGGCATCCGCTCAAATGCCCGGTCGCTTTTATTGGCGGGCGTCAGTCGCGTGAAATGAAACGGGCGGGCATGGCGCTGACCGAGAAAGTCACCAAGGGCCGCATCATGATGCTGGACGGCAGCCATCTTTTCCCGATGGAAAAACCGGTGGCGGCAGCCGCTGCGATTGAAGCCGCGCTGCTGAACATGCTCAGCTGACAGCGCAGGCTAAGCCGCCCAGGTCACCAGGCCGCTCCAGGCGGTAGCCAGCACCACCAGCCCAAACGCAATGCGGTACCAGGCAAACGGCACAAAGCTGTGGCTGGAGATGTAGCGCAGCAGCCAGCGGATGCACAGCCAGGCGCTGATGAACGAAAACAGCAAGCCCACGGCAAACATCGGCACATCGCCCAGGCTGAGTAAGGCGCGTTCTTTGTACAGGCTGTAAGCGCCGGCGCCTATCAGCGTCGGCATGGCCAGAAAGAACGAAAAATCAGTCGCAGCTTTCCTCGACAAGCCCAGCAGCATGCCGCCGATGATGGTGGCGCCGCTGCGGCTGGTGCCCGGCACCATGGCCAGCGTTTGCACCAAGCCCACCTTCAGTGCGTCCAGCCAGGTCATGGCGTCTACGCTGTCAATGCGGGCTGCGGCCGGGTTGCCAGCGTGCCGCTTTTCAGCCCACAAAATCACAAAGCCGCCGATGATGAAAGTACTGGCCACCACCACCGGGGTGAACAAATGCGCCTTGATGGCCTTGCCAAACAGCAGCCCCAAGATCACCGCAGGCACAAACGCAATCAGCACATTCAATGCAAACTGCCGGGCTTGCCTGTCGGTGGGCAGCGCAAGTACTGTGTCACGTATTTTTTGCCAGTACACCAGAATCACGGCAAAAATCGCCCCGGTCTGAATGGCAATGTCAAACACCTTGGCCTTGTCGTCATCAAAACCCAGCAGCGCGCCCGCCAGAATCAAATGCCCGGTTGACGAGATAGGCAAAAACTCGGTGAGGCCTTCAACGATGCCCATGAGGGCGGCTTTGACTAGCAGGGTGATGTCCACAAACGCTCCGGAAATGAAGCGCTGATTATCGCTGTCCAGCGCTGCCTGCTGATCAAAACCGCCGCCCTTGACCAGCATGGCGAATCACCCTGCCGTACCCAGCGGACTGTGTTTTCTGCAAAGCCATGTCAAGCACCGTTGCACCCCACAAGCACCCCACAAAAAAGCCCGCCTTGAGCAAACAGGGCGGGCTTTTTGACGTTAAGTGCGCTCGGGCAGCCTAGCGCTGGTAGTACACAGGCGCATAAATCGGGCCATAACCAGAGCGATAACTCCTGCCCTCGCCATGCTCCCGATCCCCGCGATGCCCATGCCAGCCATGCGGTCGGCCGAAGTGCACAGGCTGCGGCTGTACATAAACAGGGTGCGCCCTGTAGTAAAACTGCGGTTGGTAATAAACCGGCGCCGGCTGCACATAAACGGGCTGGATTTGCACATAAACGGGCTGGGCTTGCACATATACCGGCCGTGGCTGGGTGTACACCGGGTAGGCATTGGTCACGCCAACCTGCACACCGGGCACCCCAATACCAACAGAAAGGACCACGTTTTCGCGCGC
>CAMARI010000261.1 GCA_945860515.1 Polaromonas sp. YR568 | reverse complement strand
GTTGAGCGCTGGCAGCCTTGCAGCATCAAAAAAGTAACTTTTTCAGATATTGATAATGCCTCTAGCCCCATCAATTCAAGGGCGGGCAGCTATCAAATGGATACTGACCGGGGGCTGATCGAGACGCCGCAACTGGTCATTGCCACCGGCGGTTTGTCGATTCCCAAGATTGGTGCCACCGATTTTGGCTACCGCATCGCACAGCAGTTTGGCTTGGCGCTGGTCGAGCCCCGAGCCGCTCTGGTGCCACTGACCTTTGACGGTGAGGCGTGGCTGCCCTTTGCGCAACTGGCTGGTTTGGCCTTGCCGGTGCAGATTGAAACGGGCCCAGCAGATGCCACCCCAAAACAGCGCAAAAAAGCGACGGTCTTTGCGGAAGACCTGCTTTTTACCCACAAAGGCCTGAGTGGCCCGGCCGTGCTGCAGATATCCAGCTTTTGGCGTGAAGGCCAAAGCCTGCGGGTGAATTTGGCACCGGGTCAGGACTTGGGCCAAGCGCTGTTACGCGGCAAGGCCAGCTCCAAAAAGCTCATCGCCAACGAACTCGCCAGCGTGGTGCCCAGCCGCCTGGCAGATGCCTGGGCCAGCACAGATGCAGCGCTGCAGCGTCCCATCTGCGACGCCACTGACAAAGCGCTGACCGGATTGGCAGAACGCCTGACCGACTGGCAAATCTCGCCCAACGGCAGCGAAGGCTACAAAAAGGCCGAAGTCACCGCTGGCGGCGTCGACACGCGGGTTTTGTCGTCCCAAACCATGGAATCCAAACAACCGGGGCTTTACTTCATTGGCGAAGTGGTGGACGTGACCGGCTGGCTGGGCGGGTATAACTTTCAGTGGGCTTGGGCCTCTGGATTTGCTTGCGGGAATGCTTTGGCTGGCATCGAACAAAACTGATCCGCGTCTGGGCGTTGCCAAAGCATCAGCTTCGGGACTGACCTCACCAGACCGTATGCGCAACGTCGTATCCAAGAGCTCTTCACGCTCGATCTGCCTGAGAAATTTCACTGAACCGTCCCCATGGCTGAAAGCCAGGGGCTTGCGCGCCTTACTTGGGTCAATTTCAGCGTATGACTTGCAAACTTGATTTCAAGGCGGATTCGTAGACCCGGTCCATCGATCCTTTTGGCGGTGGCGCAGCCTGGGGCGGCGCTGGGGCTTTTGATGGCTCTGCCAAGCGCGCTCCCAACGCCACTTTCATGACGGACACAGGCACCATCAAGTCTGCTGCGCCTGCTTTGCCTTTTTTAGCTGACGGCGGCAGGGCAATGCCGGTCAGCTGGCCTGCGGCATCAAAAACGGGCCCACCGCGCGGGCCTTTGGGCATATCTAACCCCAGATTGCGCCAACTCGATGCTGGGTTACTTGCATCGGCCAGCCCTCCTAAAAATCCGCTGCGCAGCAGTGGCCAGGCGGCATCTGGTGTGGGCAAGCTGGTGTACTCCATAGCGTAGCCAATACTGCCGGCAAATGCGTCGCGAGGCGCGACGGTGTAGTCGTCGGGTACTGGCAGCGGGGTATTCAAGCTGAACACAGCCAAGCCGAGCGCTGGCAACCGTTGGGTGACCGTTGCCTCAGCGGTTTGCCCCAAACCATTGCGCAGCCATAGCCCGGCTTTACCAGGCGGCAACAGGGCCGCAGGGACAAGGGCGAGCTTTCCTCCAGGCAGCAAAGTTGCACTGCCCACCACGCGGGCCGATGGCGGTATGCCGCTCGCATCGCCGTAAGGTGCCAAGCGGGTAGGCAAGGCCAGCAAACTGGCTGTTGCGCGCGGCTGACCGGTAGCCAACTGTGCACTGACAGCCGCAATCAAAGGGCTGCTGGCCGAACGCGCCTGAGCCTCGGCCAGCAAGCGCTGCGCCACCTGCGTTTGACCGCCCGCGTAGAGCAGCCAGGCGTACAGGGCCGAGCCTCCAACAACGTCTAAGTGCGCGCCGGCGGTATGTGCGCCAAATGCCAGCGCCCGGCGGTAATCGCCTGCCTGCATGTGGCTGCGAACAATCGCCATTTCGCTGTCAGCGGCGTGCAAAATCAAAGCCGCACGCTCGAATACTGCCAGCGCCTCGGTGGTACGCCGCTGGCTCAGTAGCAACTCGCCTTGTATGAGTAGTTCGCCGCGCTGCGCCAGACGCTCAGCGCTCACTGATTGGGCGTCGCGTACGGCTTGGCTGCCCGCCTTGGCAGCGTCTGGCTGCGGCCTGACCTGCTGCATGAACTGCCGCAGTTTCTCGTCGCTTGCAATACTTGCTGCGCTCGAAGCGCTCGCAGAGACGCCAGCTGTTGCTGACGCAGGTTGTGCAAATGTGGCTGGCGTAAAAAACCCAACGCCCAGCAGCAAAGCCGCCAGGCGTTGTTTTGATAGTGTCCAGACTAAGGGGTCAGCAATCAAGGATTGGTGTTGGTGGAGCCGGGGCAAACGGTGCTTGTGCCCACACGGTTGATCCGCGGCGTGCCGTCATCCAGTGCCAAGGACGACAAGTTATACCCATTAGGCGCTTTGTAGCCAGCTAAAAATGCCGTCAAGGCGTCGATGTCTTGTGCGCCGCCAATGCGGTTTGTGCCGCTCTTCAAAGTAGCGTAGCCGTCACCGCCATCGGCCATGAAGTTGTTCACGGTGACGCGGTAGTTTTTGGTCGGGTTCTGCACCACGCCATTGGTGACCAAAGACTCTATACCCGCTGCCGTGCGCAAAGTCGCGTTGATGATGCGTGCGCCACAAGCGTTCGCGCCGTTCCAAGTGTATTTAAAGCCTACTGACGGCAATGCGATGCGGGTGTTTGCCACGGGCTGGCCACCGCAGCCTGCGAACTGCTCTTCTAAGAAATCCCGGATGAGCTGAGTGTTCATCGTGATGGTGGTCAAGCTGTTGCCAAAAGGCTGCACTGTGAAGGCTTCGCCGTAGGTGATGTTGCCGTTGCCTTCGCCGAGAGAACTCGATGTGAAGTCAAAACTAGCACGTACGCCACCAGCGTTCATGAAAGCCATCACAGCGCCACCGAGGGCTGCTGGCTGCGTTGCGGCCAATTGTGAATCGGCAATCATGCTGCCTGCAGGAACGTTGCAGGCGCCATCCACCTTGCTGCTGCTCAGCTGGCTTGAGACCGCACCGATGACAGTGTTGGCCAGAGGAGAAACTAACTCTTTGTACTTGGCGATGATGCTGGCAAGAGCAGCGTCGGCCGGAAAAGCAGCGTTGTTGTTAGCTGTCAAAGTATTCTTGGCTACCGCTTTGGTGATGTCGCGGGTGGCCGGGTCTATGGTGATGTCAATTTCAGTGACCAGTCGGCCAAAGGCGCTGGAACTGGTAACAGGAATTGTGCGGCCCTTCGCACTGGGCAACATGCAGTTGTATGCTGCGTGGGTGTGGCCGCTGATGACGGCGTCGATGGC
>CAMARI010000260.1 GCA_945860515.1 Polaromonas sp. YR568 | reverse complement strand
GAACACTCGACGATTTCCAGAACTTTGTCCATATTTTTGATTTGATAGAGCAAATTTTATGAGCTGGTATTTGCTTGGCTCCAGTGACTGAATTGTGATTACTGGCAGAGCAGCTGGTTTTGATCCGCGCTCAAATACTCGCCGAAGGCGGTTTTTTGCACGACCGCGAGTTGCAGCTTCTGTGCAGTTGGCCCGTTTGTTCAAGGAGTGAAACATGAAACCTGATACCCGACCTTTCGACATCACCGAGATGCTGCAAGACGATGAAAGCATTGCCGAGTACCTGACTCTGGTGATGGAGGACGGTGATCCTGCGCTGTTGGCCGCCACTTTGGGCGACATTGCCCGTGCGCGTGGCATGACGCAGATCGCGAAAGACGCAGGCATTGGCCGTGAGGCCTTGTACAAAGCCCTTCGGGCGAATGCCAGCCCCCGCTTTGACACCGTAGCCCGTGTGTGCAAAGCCTTGGGCGTGAAGTTGGTCGCCCAGCCGGTGGTGAACGAACAGACTTGAGTCAAATTCGCCCATCAGCACAACAAGTTGTCACTCAGAAAAAAGCTCTTTTAGGGTCGTAAGTGTCGTGGTCAACGTTTTGGCGGAAACCGCTCCAAGCCGTTTAACCAAGCGGGCCTTGTCAACCGCACGCATTTGGTCCAGCACGATCAGGCCTTTGGTGCCCGCATGTGTCACAGGCACGCGAAACGGGGCAGCAAAGCCCTTGGAGGTCATGGGCGCAACCATCACCGTTCGCAAGTTGTCATTGAGTTCTGCCGGTGACACGACGACGCAGGGGCGCGACTTCTTGATTTCACTGCCGACCGTCGGGTCCAGGTTGACCAGCCAGATGTCACCGCGTTTCACCAGACAAGCTCCGCGTCGCCTGCGTTGCCAAACTCGTCCAGCAACAAAGCCTCGTTGCCTTGCGCTGCCAGTGCCTGCGCCGCCTCGGCCCAACCCACCCTGACTGACGTGGCGGGCTTTCGTAAAACGATGGCGCCATTTTCAAAACTCAAGTCAGCAATGCTCTGGTCATCAAGCCCCGCCTGGGCAAGTAATGGCTTTGGCAGCACGACGCCTTTGCTGTTTCCAATGGTTCGAATGGTGATGTGCATAATTTCTCCGTGACAACAATGTTATTCCCGAGTCAAGGGCTTGTCAATCACACGGCCAGCCACAGGGCCGTACTTAATTGGAATCTGGCCCGCACCACCGGCCCGACGCCGGGCACACGCTGCCGGGCTCGCCATTCTCCCGGACTTGCTCTTCTTTGAGCTGCCTGGCGGCCGCAGAGTCAGTGTCGAACTGAATCTGCAGCGACTGCGCCACGCCGGCGTTTTCAATGGGCAGTTCCCATGTCAAAAACAATTGCGTGCAATCATGCCGGGGCGCAAAGTGCGCCGCGTCAAAGCCTGTGCTGCCGCGCTGAATAACCGCGTGCGGTTGGCCGGTGTCAAACACCACGGCCGTGCCTCTGGTCAAAGGGATGCGCTGGCCGGTGAGGGGGAAATGCAAGTCCAGCCCGCGGTCTTCGCTCAAAAACAAGTTGGCAAAGGCTGCGCCGCCGTACTGCGCGCCGTCGTGGTGGTACCTGGCGCCGCGGCAGGCCATCAGGGCCAGCTCGCAGTCAGCCAGCGGCGGCAGACCCAGCGAGCGCGTCCAGTCCGACATGGCTTGCACGCAGTGGCGCAGCTCAGGCCAGCGCGCCCGGGTGCGGGCCAGCGGCAAGGCCTCGACGTCGCCGGGCACCAGCGCCAAGTGCAGCGTCACCTCGCGCTGCCAGTCGGCCGTGACTTTGGCGGGCGGCGCCGGCACGTCCAGCGTGGCCGTCAGCACGAGCGCACTCACGCTGCGGCTGCGCATCGCTTGGCCACTCTTGAAAAAGCAAACATGGCTGGCGGGGGCGACAAGGGCGGGGGCACGGTGGCTCATGCGGACCAGTGTAGACCTGGGCATTAATCGGGGCCAGATTCAGATTCTTCCCCTTTCATTGCGCCGATCGCATGGTTGGGCAGAAAAATGCTGACATATAAACAACTTCGCACCAAGGCAATGGCTAATGCTGAGGTAAAGGCGGAATATGAAAAACTGACCGGTGAATTTTCCCTTTTGGACGAGTTCTTGAAGGCACGTGCTGCGCAAGGTCTAACCCAGGCGCAGGCGGCAGAAAAGATCGGCACCACGCAGTCTGCTGTAGCGCGCATGGAGTCGGGCAGCGGCAAGCATTCACCGTCGCTGGCAACCCTGACCAAGTACGCCGATGCGTTGGGGTGCAAGCTGGAGGTTAGGCTGGTTTGCAGGACTCGGCCAGCCAAAAAGTTAACGGGTCGTCCAAGTCCGACAGCGCCGAAACGCGTTACGGCTTGACTTGGACGTTCGACGTCATGAAATTTACTTGCGATTGGTTAGCGTAATTGCTAACATGACGTGTGGCGTTTGAAATTCACTACTTCCATGAGCGCGTTTACGCACACGTGCAGTCATGGCCAGTTGACGTCCTGGCCGACTATGCGCGGTTGGTTGAACTTCTCACAGAGCATGGGCCGAGTCTTCGCTTGCCACATTCACGCGCCTTTGGTGACGGGTTGTTTGAGTTACGTCCGCGTGGGCGATCGGGCATTGGCCGGGCGTTTTATTGTTTTTTGATAGGGAAGAAAGTAGTCGTTCTGCATGCGTTTATCAAGAAGTCGCAGCAGACCCCTGACAACGAATTGAAGATGGCGCGAAAGCGCCTGAAGGATGTAATGCATGGCTGACTTGAAGTACAAACCGGTTCCTCATCATCACGCTGAATTTTTGGCGGCGGCAAGGCAGCGCCCCGGGTTCAATGATGCCTACGACAGCCTTGAGCTTGAATACACCGTTGCAAGCCAGATGCTCAAAGCGCGTGCGAAAGCTGGCCTGACGCAAGACGCCGTCGCAGAGCGCATGGGCACAACAAAGAGTGCAATTTCGCGCTTGGAGGGTGCTGGCCGGCACGCGCCATCGTTGGCTACGTTGAAAAAATACGCCGCTGCGGTTGGCTGTGATTTACAAGTCAAGTTTGTGCCACAAAAAGTGGCATGACATCGAACGGGTCATTCCAGCGGACGTCTACGCCACCCGCGGAATTTCAACGTCAGGCCGCTTGGTCACACGTCAGTGATTGATTTTTTTGGGCTGCAGATGCGCCTATTGACGGCGATGCCCACACGGCTATTCATTGAATAATCGGTCCATGGCCACCGAATCAAAATACCCCATCGATGAGCGTGAAGTTGACATCAGCGCTATTCGCGCGCAGGGGGCGGGCGGGCAGAACGTCAACAAAGTCTCCAGCGCCATTCACCTTCGATTTGACATCACCGCCTCGTCGCTGCCTGATGACGTCAAAGAACGGCTCATTGCGCTGAACGACAGCCGCATC
>CAMARI010000259.1 GCA_945860515.1 Polaromonas sp. YR568 | reverse complement strand
CACGAGGCGACAGACATGCAAGCGACGGACGACACAGCAGCACATTCAGCAGCGAAAAAAACAGTGAAAAAAGTAGTCATAGCCACCCGCGAAAGCCGACTGGCACTGTGGCAGGCCGAACATGTCAAAGCGCTGCTTGAAACGCAGCTCGGCTGGCAGGTTGAGCTTCTGGGCATGACGACGATGGGTGACCAGATCTTGGACCGGTCGCTCAGCAAAGTTGGTGGCAAGGGCCTGTTTGTCAAAGAGCTTGAAGTCGCCCTGCAAGAAGGCCGTGCGGACATTGCCGTGCATTCGCTCAAAGACGTGCCGATGGACTTGCCAGAAGGCTTTGCCCTGGCCTGCGTGATGACGCGCGAAGACCCGCACGATGCCTTTGTGTCGAACACCTATGCGTCACTTGCCGATTTGCCGCTGGGAGCCGTCGTTGGAACCTCCAGTCTGCGCCGCTTGGTGCTTTTGAAAAGCCTGCGACCCGACCTCAAAATAGAGCCGCTGCGCGGCAACCTGGACACGCGCCTGCGCAAGCTCGATGAAGGCCATTACGACGCGATCGTGCTGGCGGCAGCGGGTTTGAAGCGGCTTGAAATGCCTGAGCGCATTCGCGCCAGCTTTGCGACGACCGACATGCTGCCCGCCGCCGGGCAGGGCGCTTTGGGCATTGAGGTGTGTGCGGACCGGGCGGACTTGCTGGAAGGCTTGAAAACCCTGGCCGACATGCCGACATGGCTGGCCGTGACAGCTGAGCGCACGGTATCGCGCGCCATGGGCGGCAGTTGCTCGATGCCGCTGGCGGCTTTTACCCGTGGGCCGGCGTCTGGCGGGGACCAGGGCATGCTGCTACAAGCGGCCTGGGGTGACCCTGCCAGCATTGAGCTGGGGGCCATCACGCCATTGGTGCATGCGCAAAAGACGGCTGTGGTGAACACCTTTGACGAGGCCGAAGCGCTGGGCGAGGCGGTGGCTGCGCAACTTCGGGCGGGTGGGGCGGTATGGGCGGCTAACCTGGTAGCCTGATGGCCACGTCGGGACGCGTGAGCACAGTCATCGTCACGCGGCCTGCGCATGATGCACAGGCTTGGGTTTCCCGGCTGCAGCAAAGCGGGTTCAAAGCGCAGGCCTTGCCGCTGATTGAGATTGCGGCAGTCTCAGATCCGGCAGACAGTGCCGCGCTGCAGCAGGCTTGGAACACCTTGAACGACCTGACTGCCTGCATGTTTGTCAGCGGCAACGCTGTCGATCACTTTTTCAGGGCTTTTCAGGTTTCAAAGACGGCTTTTGACCAATCAAAAAACGAGCGCTCAGCTACCAAAAAAATAGCACAAAAAATTCCTGTTCAGGTGCGTTTTCTGGCGCCGGGCCCCGGCACGGCTGCTGCGTTGCTGGCCGCAGGTGTGCCCGCGAATCAGATCGACGCACCCGCACCAGACGCAGCGCAGTTTGATTCTGAAAGCTTGTGGCAGGTGGTCGGCCAGCGCGACTGGCAGGCTGCCCGGGTATTGATCGTACGCGGCAAGGGCGAAGCGTCTGAAGGGGGTGGCGGCAATGGCCGCGACTGGCTGGCGCAGCAGTGGCGCGCTGCGGGCAGCACGGTAGAGATGGTCAGCAGCTACGAGCGCCGCGCGCCGCAACTGACCAGCGTGCAAATAGAGCTGGCCAAAGCCGCCAGCCAAGACCGCTCGATCTGGCTGTTCAGCAGTTCTGAAGCTGTGGTCAACCTGTCGCAGCAAGCGGGCCTGAAGGGTGTAAATTGGCAAAGCGCACGGGCCATTGCTACCCATCCCCGCATTCAGGCTGCTGCTCTTCAAGCAGGCTGGGGTGTTGTGCAGCTGTCACGCCCGGCTTTACCTGACATCGTGCAGGCGCTTGCCTCGATAGAATCGAAACAACCATGAGTGACCACCCCCCAGAAAAATCAGCAACACTGACGGACGCCGAACCCGCAACGCAAGCGACCCGGTTTACAGTGTCTAAAAAGCTGGCTTATGCGGTGCTGGCCTTGGGCGCGGCAGCTTTGCTGGTCAGCGGGTCGCTGTGGCAAAAGTTGGCCAACATCCAGGAAGAGCTGGCCAAGCGCAGCCTCGATGCGGGCGCGCAAGCGATTGAAGCCCGCACCTTGGCTAAGGCGGCACAAGACAGCACGCGCGACCTGGCCGCCCGCCTGACTTTGCAGGAAAACCGCATCAGTGAAGTGAGTTTGCAGCGCGCGCAGCTTGAAGAGCTGATGCAAAGTTTGTCCCGCTCGCGCGATGAAAATCTGGTGGTGGACATTGAGTCAGCCTTGCGGCTGGCCCAGCAGCAAGCCCAGCTGACAGGCAGCCCGGTGCCGCTGCTGGCCGCGCTGGCTTCGGCCCAGCAGCGTTTGCAACGTGCCGCGCAACCGCGCTTGAGCCCTTTGATGCGCGCCATTGCCAAAGATACCGACCGTATCAAGGCCGCCAGCTTGACCGATGTGCCTGCGCTGATGATCAAGATTGACGAGCTGAGCCGCATGGCCGATGAACTGCCGGTGGCCAACGGCGTTCCCAATGTCGCGTCGGTGGGTGCATCAGCAGCCCGGCCCGCGGTAGTGCCTGTCAAATCGCCAGAGGGCCAAGGCAGCCCGGCATGGTGGGACTGGTTTGACATGCAATATGCCAAGACTGCGGCACGCAGTGTTCTTAATGCCTTGCAAGAAGAAGGCCGCAAGCTGCTGCGCGTCAGCCGCATTGAGCAGCCCGAGGCGGCACTGATCTCCCCAGAGCAGTCGTTTTTCTTGCGTGAAAACCTCAAGCTGCGCCTGCTGAACGCGCGTTTGGGTTTGCTGGCCCGGCAGACCGACGCAGCGCGCGCTGACCTGGCCAACGCCGGCACCTGGCTGGGCAAGTATTTTGACCCGGCATCGCGTAAAACCCAAGCTGCGGTGCAACTGCTTCAGCAAGTCCAGAGCCAGCTGAAAACCAGCGAGCTGCCGCGCCTGGATGACACCATGGCAGCGCTGGCGACAGCGGCGGCTGGTCGCTAACGAGGGCCTGACATGCGCGCTGCTTTCTGGCTTCTGGCCCTCTTTGTGATTGCAGTTGCGACCGCTTTGTTTGCGGGGAACAACCAGGCCGTGGTGAGTATTTTCTGGCCGCCCCATCGGCTCGATGTGTCCTTCAACCTGGCAATATTTTTGCTGGCTGGTTTTTTTACGGTTCTTTATCTGGCGCTGCGCGCGCTGTCGGCTGTTGCCACGCTGCCCAGTGACGCCAGGGCCTGGCGCGCCCAGCAAAAAGAGCGTGCCATGTACGGCGCACTGATGGATGCGCTGGCGCACCAGTTGGCGGGGCGTTACATTCGCGCGACCAAATCGGCACAAAACGCCATTGCGCAAGAAAAAAGCCTGTCCCAACTGGCTCAAGATACTGGTCAGGTGCCAGGCTACAGCGCCAGCCGGGCCAGCCAGTTGCAATCACTC
>CAMARI010000258.1 GCA_945860515.1 Polaromonas sp. YR568 | reverse complement strand
ATGCCAGCGCGCCACACGCGCACGGCTGTCAGGCCCGGCAAGCTGGGGGCCAGCGCCCGCCAGATGGAGGCGCACAGGTTCTCCAGCGTTGCTGTGCCCAGGCCGGGGACGTCGTCCAGCATGCGGTGGTCCAGCTCGGGGCGCAGCAGCTCAATGGCGGCGCGCACACGGCCCAAGTCCAGCACCATGCCTGTGGCGGGGTCGGGTTGACCTGACAGTGTGATGTCAGCGTTGTAGGTGTGGCCGTGGATGCGGCGGCTGACCTCGGCCTGTGGGTCGGCTTCGATCTCGCGTTTCAAGGTGTGCGCGGCATCAAAGAAAAAGGTTTGGCTGATCTGATCATTCATTTTTGGCTTTAGCGGATGCCCGTCATTTTGTGGGTTTGCAGGCTGAGTCGCCAGGCGGGTCGCTGCATGCACAGGGCAATGCAGTCGCCCAGGTTGGCGGCTTTTAGCACGTTGTCCATCGGCTGCAAATAGCGATGGGTAAAGTTTGCGGCTTCCAGCTCGTCCAGGTCAAAGCTGGTTTGTGGCCACACCAGTTTCAATTCATGGCCTGTGCGTTGCACCCACGGCGCACCGGCTTTAGGGCTGACACAAATCCAGTCGATGCCTGCCGGTGCTACCAGCGTGCCATTGGTCTCCACAGCGATTTCAAAACCGCGCGCGTGCAAGGCATCAATCAAAGCGTCATCAACTTGCAGCAGCGGCTCGCCGCCTGTCATGACGACAAAGCGATGGGTTCTGTCAGCGCTTGGCCATTGGGCGGCGATTTGTTCGGCCAGCGCATCGGCATCTGCAAACTTGCCGCCCAGCGTTCCCCAATTCCCGTCTCCGCCCACAAAGTCGGTGTCGCAAAATTGGCAAACCGCCGTGCTTCGGTCCTGCTCACGGCCAGACCATAAATTACAACCTGCAAAGCGGCAAAACACCGCAGGCCGACCCGCGTTGGCACCTTCGCCTTGCAGGGTGTAGAAAATTTCTTTGACCTGATAACTCATGCGGCGCTCCATGCCGCAATGGGCGGGGCCGTGAGGTTTTTATACATGGTAGTCCTCTACATGGCACCGAAAAATGGGAGGTCAAGCGCTCGTCGGGCGGCAAGCGTTCAGTCTGATTTTAAAGCTCAAGCAAATGTTGCAAAACAGGCGTCCAGCTGGTCGATGTAGCGGCGCTTGGCTGATGCATCAATAAAGCTGGCCTCAAAGCTGTTGCGCGCCAGGCTGTAGGCATGCTGTGCCTGCAAGCCCGTCGCTGCAAAGGTCTGGGTGAAGTTGTCATTGATATAGCCGCCAAAGTAAGCCGGGTCGTCTGAATTGACCGTTGCAGCCAGGCCTGCATCGAGCAACTGCTTGAGGTTGTGGCTGGCCAGGTCAGGGAACACGCACAGTTTGAGGTTGGACAGCGGGCAGACCGTCAGTGCTATGTGGTCTGAGGCCAGACGCTGCATCAGGGCGGCGTCTTTGCTGGACTGCACGCCGTGGTCAATGCGCTCGACTTTCAGCACATCCAGGGCTGTCCACACATAAGCGGGTGGGCCTTCTTCCCCCGCATGCGCTACCAAATGAAAGCCCAGCTCGCGGCAGCGCGCAAACACGCGTGCAAATTTTTCTGGCGGGTTGCCAACTTCGCCAGAGTCCAGCCCGATGCCCACGATTTTGTCCCGGTAGGGCAGCACCTGCTCCAGCGTTTCAAAAGCCTCTTGTTCGCTGAGGTGCCGCAAGAAGCACATGATGAGCGAGCCACTGACGCCCAGTTTGGCGTGTGCATCGACGCAGGCCCGGTGCAGGCCAAGGATGACTGTGGCGATGCTGACCCCACGTGCGGTGTGCGTTTGTGGGTCAAAAAACAGCTCGGCGTGCACCACGTTATCGCCAGAGGCTTTCACGAAGTAGGCGTATGCCATGTCGTAAAAATCCTGCTCGGTGATGAGCACGCTGGCCCCTGCGTAATAGATGTCCAGAAAGCTTTGCAGGTTGGTAAAGGCATAGGCTTGACGCAGCTCTGCAACGCTGCTGTAAGCCATGTCAATGCCGTTGCGCTGAGCCAGTGCAAAAATCAGTTCAGGCTCCAGCGAGCCTTCGATGTGAATGTGCAGCTCGGCCTTGGGCATGGCGCGTAGCAACTCGGGCAGGCGGTCATGGGTGATGGGTTGGATGGGGTTCATGGTCTTTCCTGAAATAAAAAAGCCGCTGAAAACTGACTTTTCAGCGGCTTTGATATCTTGTCAGCAGCTTACTTCTTGTCGCCGCCTGGCACTTTGCCCTCAACGCCTTTGACGTAGGTTTTCAAACCACCCAAAAACTTGTCGTCGGCCACCACATCCTTGGCAATCAGCTCTTTGCCGGTGTTGTCCATGATCGGGCCTTTCCAGATCATGAAGCTGCCGTCTTTCAGGCCGGCCCTGATCTCGTCAACCCGCTTTTTGGTGTCATCGGGCACGTCTGCTGCAACGGACACCATGTCGATCGCGCCTTCTTTCACGCCCCACCAGGTGCTGCTGCCGCCGGTCCATTTGCCTTCAAGCGCCTCGCCCACGGCTTTAACGTAGTACGGCCCCCAATTGATGATGGCCGAGCCCAGGTGGGCCTTCGGGCCATAGGCCGTCATGTCTGAATCCCATCCAAAGGCGCGCTTGCCCATTTTTTCAGCGGTTTGCAGCACGGCCGATGAGTCGGTGTTTTGCATCAGCACGTCCGCACCGCCATTGATGAGGGCGGTCGCGGCTTCGGTTTCTTTCGGCGGGTTGAACCACTCGTTGACCCACACCACTTTGGTTTTGATCTTCGGGTTGACCGACTGCGCACCTAGCGTGAAGCTGTTGATGTTGCGGATCACTTCGGGGATCGGAATCGAACCGACCACACCTACGGTGCCGGTTTTGCTCATCTTGCCGGCAATCACGCCTGCCATGTACGCCCCTTCATAGGTGCGGCTGTCGTAGGTGCGCATGTTGTCAGCGGTTTTGTAACCGGTCGCGTGTTCAAACTTCACGCCCTTGGTGTCAGCGGCTATTTTCAGCATCGGCTCCATGTAGCCAAAGGTGGTGCCAAAAATCAGTTTGTTGCCTTGACTGACCATGTCGCGGATCACGCGCTCGGCATCGGCCGACTCAGGTACTTTTTCAACAAAGCTGGTAACGACTTTGTCGCCATAAGCCTTATCGATCTCCTTGCGGGCGTTGTCGTGTGCAAAAGTCCAGCCGCCGTCGCCCACTGGGCCGACGTACGCAAAAGCGATTTTGAGCGGCTCTGGCTTGGGGGCTGGTGCTGATGCAGCAGGTGCTGGCGTGGCAGCAACCGGCTTGGCTTCTTCTTTTTTGCCGCAACCGACAAGGGCGGCAGCAGCCACTGCCGTTAAGGCAGTCATGGTGAAGTAACGTTTTTGCAGGTTGGTCATGTCAAATCGCTTTCGTTGAGTTCAGGTGTAAAAAGAATAATCAGAGCAGTC
>CAMARI010000257.1 GCA_945860515.1 Polaromonas sp. YR568 | reverse complement strand
TGACCACCACTGAGGTGATATACCCGATTCCAAAACCAGACTTTGCCGCCATCATCACCCTACCCGTCCTGGCCACAGTTGGATTATCAGATGCTTGTAAGTCCTCGATATGCCGGTCCAGAAAACTATTTAAATCACCCGCGATGCCGTAAATGCCTCTAATGGCAGCGGTGATTAAGCTCCCACTTTGGTTGATCGTCTCGGGGGTTATCTTTGATGCTGTCTTCCCTGATTTATTACTGGAAGTACGTCCTTTTTTTGGGACACCAGCTTGATTTAGCTCGTCGATCGTTACTGTAGTCATGTCTGTCTTTCGTTGTTTAGCATTCAGCTGGGGGATCGATATTAGCGACAGACCGTATTGCGTCATAAATCAATGTCACGGATATCATGACGACAATTATGCGCGCTGTCACGATGATCCTGATTTAGCCGGTCAAGAAACTCACTGAACCTCAATAGCTACGCGTCGTGTGCGAGTTGTTGCTGGCTTTACACCAGTTTGGTAATTTGGCACGGGGTCAAAAGATACGGGGGTAGCTTGGGAAACTCCAGCAGGGCAAATTAGAGCCCGCCCCTAGATCAGCTACGAACCAGCACAGCCGGACTCAAAACCAGTGCTGTACGGATGGTGATGCTATCCACCCGACCAATAATTTCAACCTCACTGCCTGTTTTTAGCTTTAGCAGAACCACCATATCCACATTATCCCTTGGGGTCACAAAGGCCACAATTGTTAACTTACCAAAAGAACCCGGGTCAGAACCACTCATCAGATCAGATGTAACCCTATAGCTTCCTTCTTCCTCGACTATGTCGAACACCTTGATCCGCCAAGACACCGAAGCCCCCACCAATTTGGCATTCATTGCCTCCCGCTGTAGGTCTGTACGATCTCCACCCATAACGTATGTATCCACCACCTCTTGTAAAGCAATATTCAATACTGCGTTGCTTGTCAGCGCCTCAGTAATTGAAGGGGTTTCAGAAATTACATTTGGTGTCGGGGCCTCACTGCAGCCGCTGAGAAAAAAGCCCAGCATCACCATAAACAGACTTTGCCGCATGAATCACCTCACCGTGCAAAAGTAAGGAACTGTAAGGACAGAACAAACCGCCTTGGTGACTTCGTCACCTGTTGGTAATCTGGCTTCAGGTGCAGAAAATTTGATCGCTTTAGATTCTTCTTCCACTCGCTGAACACTGTTACGCCATTCCGTTTTGGCAGAAGACAACACTTGATCTACTGTAGGAACTCGCCGTCCACACAGCTCTGGTTTTTCTTCACCTTGCCCCATCATTCTGAGCAGTCCATTGAAGTCTTTCATGGTCTGGCAGGCATCGTAAATATCCAAAGATGTAACGGCCAGCGTGACACCTAGACCCAGATAAGGAATAGATTCAGCGGGCAATGCCGACACATTTCTTGAAACGCCCTTGGCCAATCTTTGGTGAACAGTTGCAACTGTTTCTTTGGCTTGCTTTCCATTGGCATCAATCTGATGTGCGAGCTGTCTGTTTCGGACATTGACCTCATCCAGCTGCTTTGCCTGAAGCTCGTTTGTCGCTGCTAGACGCTTGTTCTTGATTTCAAAATCAGCGGTTTTATCCTTGATATCTTGGCCCAACTTGGCCTTCGGGCTATCTTTTAACAATCGTTCAGCAAAGGGCTGCCCACCAATCAATAAAACTCGAAGCAAAGCACTGTGCATCAAGTCATGTGCACCCGAATTGACTAAGCTGGCGACATTGGACGCGAGCAGAGCAACTAAGGAGAAGGCCATAAAAAGGGACTTGAGTGTCCAACTTCGGCTTGAACTTCCGGTTTGCTGTCTTGTTACGACATCGGCACTCATGTTGAATCTCCTTTCCCACATAGAAGTGGTCAGATGAATTGTGGCACCAAAAAACAAACACCTTAAGTACTTGCATACCTGAGGTGTAGATTTGGTGGCCTGGACTGGAATCGAACCAGTGACACGCGGATCAACAATCCGCAGAGCCTAGCCAAGCTTGGACCCAATCAACCGGTTTTTGTGCTGCCCCATCTGGGTCCTGAAGGATTGACAGTGGTCGATGGCCGCCATATTGTGGTGGTCAACGACAACAATTTCCCGTTTTTTTCGGTTCGCACCATCGGCCAACCAGAGCACAATTAGCTAACGCTGCTCAACATCAAGGCCCCGGTCAAGGCCCGCTAACATGCCCTAACCCAGCAGGCTAGCGAAAGCCGAGCTGCTGCCTCGTTAGTGCGTCTCGACCAGTTTGCCGGTAAGTCGGCGTACAACCGGCATTACGACCAACAAAGTCGGAAAGGCGATCAACCAGGACAAGCCCCATGACCCCAGCCACAGTTGCAGCACACCCGGCGCAAAGCCCACGCCGCGCAAGGTGCTGATTCCTGAAATCAAAAAAGTCATGATGCAGGAAAGAAGCAAGGGTAGGACTATTGCGGCATAGCGCGCAGGCAGTTTGCGAAAGCTGGGGGAAGGCGGTGGCGGATTTTCCATGGCAGCGATGGTAACTTCCTGCTGCCACGCGCCGTGCCGCACCCAAACCCACAGGGCCTTGACGGTCCGCTCTGTAAAATTACCGATCCTTCCCCTGCGCCACCGCACTGCGGCTGCCGCCACCCACACCAAAGCCCCATGTCCACAACACCTCCTGACCAGCCCGGATTGCAATCCCTGTCCAAGTCTTTTGAACCCGCCGCCTTGGAGGCGCAATGGGGGCCCGAGTGGGAAAAACGCGGTTACGGTCTGGCGGGCGTGCGAGGCAGCGGCCAAGCAGACGCCAGCCAGCCGTCTTTTGCGATTCAGCTGCCCCCGCCCAATGTGACCGGCACGCTGCACATGGGCCACGCGTTTAACCAAACCATCATGGACAGCCTGACGCGCTACCACCGCATGCGCGGCCACAACACCGCTTGGGTGCCAGGCACCGACCATGCGGGTATCGCCACCCAAATCGTGGTGGAGCGCCAACTACAAGACAAAGGCATCAGCCGCCATGCCATGGGCGCTACGCCATCCGAGGCACGCAAGAACTTTATTGCCAAGGTCTGGGAATGGAAAGAAGAATCGGGCAACACAATTACTCGTCAGATGCGCCGCATGGGCGACAGCGTGGACTGGAGCCGCGAATACTTCACCATGGACGCCAAGCTCTCGGGCGTGGTCACTGAAACCTTTGTGCGCCTGTATGAACAAGGTCTTATTTACCGAGGTAAGCGTTTGGTGAACTGGGACCCGGTGCTCATGAGCGCGGTCTCTGACCTGGAAGTCGAAGCCACCGAGTCCGAAGGCAAGATGCACTACATCTGCTACCCCTTTAGCGACGGGCCGCAGCTGATAGACGGCGTGCTGCAAAAAGGCATGACGATTGCCACCACCCGTCCAGAAACCATGATGGCCGATGGCGCGCTGGCAGTGCATCCTGAAGATGAGCGCTACTTGCACTTGGTAGGCAAGCTGGTGGACCTGCCCTT
>CAMARI010000256.1 GCA_945860515.1 Polaromonas sp. YR568 | reverse complement strand
GTACGTGGGCCAAGCTATGGACAGTGTCCATCGGGCAGCGCACCGGCAGCACGGCGGTTCCTGTGCCGCCCGCTATTCCTTAAGCAATGCAAGGTGTCTCCGGGCTGCTGACCGCTTACGGGCCAGCCTTCGGGCAGGCCCTTTTGCTGACCTGGAAGCTCACCGCCATATCGTTTGTGGCCGGCTTTGCACTCGGCATGGTTGTGACGGTGCTGCGACTTCTCCCGCTTCAAACGCTGCGCTTCTTCTTAACCTGCTATGTCGAGATCTTCCGCAACATTCCCAGCGCTGTTCTGCTGATCTTTATCGTGTTTGCGCTGCCAGATCTGCAGGTTCTGATTGACTATGAGCCCAGCGTGATCCTGACCTTGACCCTGGTTTGTTCCGCGTTCACGGCGGACTACCTGCGCACTGGCATCAACACCGTCGGCGGTGGCCAGGTCGAAGCTGCACTGAGCCTGGGCATGCGTCCGATGAGCGTCATCTTTGCGGTGGTGTTGCCGCAGGCGCTGCGCGCGGTTGTGCAGCCGATGACTTCGCTGCTCATGGCGCTGATGCTGTCGACCTCGCTGGCCTCGCAGGTGCCGTTTCCGGGCAAGGAACTTACCACGCTCGTCGCCAAGCTCGCCAACGACTCCGCCGCCGGCATGCCAGCGTTTGCGGTCGCTGCCGCGCTGTATGTGGCGTCGGGGCTCTTGATTGCCTGGGCTGGCGCGACCCTGGAGAAAAAGGTGCGGATACTGCGATGAGTCGTGCTGTCGAAGACATTCTGTTCGGTGGTCCGAGTCCCCGGGCTAGAGTCGTCACCTGGGTCTTGAGCGCGGCCGTCGCGGGCCTGCTGGCCTACGCCATCGTTGCCCGGTTTCATGCCGCAGGCCAGTTCGAGTTGCGGCTTTGGGAATTCTTCGGCTGGACAACAACCTGGGCCTTTCTGGCCAAGGGCCTGCTCGGCACGCTTGCGTCGGCGGCGATGGCCGCTGTGATTGCGCTGGTGCTCGGGCTGGTACTGCTCTTGGGCCGCTTGTCGCGACTGCGGCTTGTGCGTTTGCCAAGCGTTGTGGTCATTGAATTTCTGCGGGGTCTGCCGACGCTGCTGCTGATCTACGTGTGTTTTCTGGTGCTTCCGTCGGTCGGTATCAAACTGAGCACCTACTGGATGTTGACGCTGCCAGTCGGGCTCAGCACTGCTGCCGTGGTCGCCGAGGTTTACCGCGCGGGCGTGCTGGCCGTTCCGCGCGGCCAGACCGATGCGGCGCGAAGCCTGGGGCTGACTGAAGCCCAGGTCTTCTTTCAGGTGGTCTTTCCCCAAGCCCTGCGTTACATCGTTCCGGCACTGGTCGCGCAGCTGGTGATCGTGGTCAAGGAGACCACCTTTGGCTATGTCGTGACCTACGGCGAATTGATGCAGAACGCCAAGGTGCTGATTGCCAACTACCAGGCGCTGGTGCCCGTGTACCTGGTTGTCGCGGCGCTGTACTGCCTGGTGAACTACGCCATATCCAAGGCGAGCCAACGGCTCGGCCGGCCCATGCACTGACCGCCACAGAGCCGCTCAGGTTCTGCTAACGCGGGTGTTGATTTTCATCCAATCAACGGTCAGTCAACTCGCCGATCCAAGGCCTGATGAAAATCGACGAAAAACATGATGGCGTTCAATAAACTTACTTCTAAGCATCGCCAAAACGGTTGTGATTTCATCATCCGCATGGCATTGCTTGCTGCTATGATGTATATTTACATACATTAATTTAATCAGCCGAACCGCCATGCACCGTACCCAAATCTACCTGCAAGACGATCTGCACGACACCCTGAAAGCCAAGGCGCGCAGTGTCGGGGTGAGCATGTCTGAGCTGATTCGCCGTACGCTAGAAAAAGACCTGCAAAAAGACCCGCTAGCCGATGCGCGGGCTTATTTCAAACGCTTGAAGCCGCTTGAAAGCTTTGCCGATGTCAACGCTGAAGACTACGTGCGCAACATTCGTAGCAAGAGCCGTTTGCTGCAAGCGGGCGATGCGTCGTGATGCCGGATTGTTTGGTACTGGACACCAACATCGTCATCGACTTGCTTAAAAAGTCACCTGCAACCGTTGAGCGTTTTCTGGCTTTGCTGGAGAATAAAACCACTTTCTTGATCTGCCCCATCGTTGTGGCTGAGGTGTACGCAGGCGCTTTCAAGCGTGAATACAAGGACATTGAAGCGCTGTTTGACTTGTGTGAGCGCATTTCAACCGACATCGACACCGGCCGTATCGCGGGTTTGTATGCCCACCAGTACGGCAAGGCGTTTCAGGGCATTTCGCTTGAAGACTACTTGCTGGCTGCCACGGCGCGCACCCATAGCTGCCCACTGTGGACGGGTAACCGTAAGCATTACCCGATGGATGACGTGGAACTGTTTTGATGAGCTATTAAAACGGAGCTGCTTGTGCAAGTTTCGGTGGGCAAGCAGCTCCTGAATTTACGGTGCCAGCCCTTTGGGCAGCATGGCATGCACGCCGCGGTGGGTATTGACGGTTTGCGTGATGCGAAAGTCAACACCCAGGCTGCACAGTGTGTAGGCGTCTTCGCGCGACAGGCCTCGCTCTGTGAGCAGTAAAAGCATGTCGCGCAGCGCCATGTCCATACACTGGTCCAGCGTAGGGGCCATGCCCATGGTGATGTAGTGGGTGGGCGTTTCGGCACGCGGATACGCCAGCGCCGTGTTCTTGTGCACAATCAGCTCGAATGTCCCTTGCAGCGCGGTTTCGATGGCTGTGGTGCAAACCTCACCATCGCCCTGGGCTGCATGGCCGTCGCCGCAGGAGAAAAGCGCCCCCGGTACATGCACCGGCAAAAACAGCGAACTGCCGGGGCGCAGCTCCTTGTTGTCCAGATTGCCGCCGTGCGCGCGCGGGATGATGGTGCTGATACGGCCCCAATGCGGGGGCGGTGCGACACCCATCACGCCAAAAAAGGGATGCAGCGGCAAGTCCAGCCCCCAGGGCAGGCGGGCTACCATGCGCTGGCCATCAAGAGGAATGTTCATCAGGCGGTAGGCGTCGAATTCGGCAGGTAAGGTGCCGGCCAGTGGGCGGATGAAGTTGTAGCCCCAGTCCTGCCGCAACTTGACATCAAGGATGCGCACTTCCAGCGTGTCACCGGGCGCGGCATCTTCGACAAAAACCGGGCCGGTCAGGATGTGCCCAGGCACATTGCGCGGGGTGCGCAAATGGATATCCGCCAACTCAGGCGGGATATGAAATTGGCCCGCCGGTGGCAGCACGTCGGGTCCGCCGCTGACGGTGTTCACGGTCAGGCGGTCGCCGCTTTGCACGCGCAGCACGGGCGGGATTTTGGCGTCGAACAAGCCCCAATGGCAGGTGTCAACGCTGGCGTTCAGAAGGTGTTCGGTCATGTTGTGCTCGGGGGCGATCCGGTTTGGGCGATGGGTGAAGAAGAATGTGCGCCGCTGTCATGGGCAATCAGGAGTTCAGCGTGGACTAGCGTGCGTTATCTGGTTTTTTGGCTGGT
>CAMARI010000255.1 GCA_945860515.1 Polaromonas sp. YR568 | reverse complement strand
GGTGAGGCAAGGGCTTGCCGTTCGAGCTTGAGCATTTGCCCATTGAGCACCCCGGCAAATTGCGCTCCCGAGGCACTGGTCTCACCCCCTGAGTGCTCAGTTAAAACATCGTTTCCCCTCTGGGCCGTGGCCGGAGCGGTCAAAAAATTGGTTCGTGCGTCCATGGAAATTTCCATCCTTCAGCGCGCCACTGGATGTGGCAATGCCATGTGTAACGCAAGAAACGTGACTGGTAAGGGTTTGCCGCAGGTGCAGGCCGGGATGACTCGCTCAAAGTCAATGGCATAGAGATTGCTTTAAACCCTTGCAACCCGATAAAACCCAAGCCTGCACACCACTTCAACCTGCCGATATCTACCGAATACTGACTATGAGCACGCTGACCCTGTCGACAATCCGACAAAATTTATCCAAGTTCAACTTCAATGACCTGAGCATTCCGGGTTTAGTTTTGTTGATCATGGGTATGTTGGTCATTCCCCTGCCTCCCATCGTGCTGGACGTGCTGTTCACTTTCAATATAGCGTCTGCGCTCTTGATCATCATGATCGCGATCAAAGTGCGCAAGCCACTGGAATTTTCCTCCTTCCCCTCGGTACTGCTGTTTGCCACCATGCTGCGCCTGGCGCTCAATGTGGCCTCGACCCGGGTGATTTTGGTCAACGGTCACGAGGGCCATGATGCGGCTGGCAAAGTGGTCGCCGCATTTGGTGAGTTTGTCATCGGCGGCAACTACGTCGTGGGCTTCATCATTTTTATCATCTTGATGATCGTGAACTTCTTCGTGGTTACCAAGGGCGCTGGACGCGTCTCCGAGGTCAATGCCCGCTTTACCCTGGACGCGATGCCTGGCAAGCAAATGGCGATTGATGCGGACCTGAATGCGGGCGTGATCGATCAGGACACGGCCCGCACACGGCGCGCCGAACTCACACAAGAGTCGGACTTTTTCGGCTCTATGGACGGCGCTTCCAAGTTTGTCAGCGGTGACGCCATTGCCGCGCTTTTGATTTTGATCATCAACCTGGTGGGCGGTTTTGCCATTGGGGTAGGCCAGCATGGCTTATCCATGGGCGAAGCTGCCCGTATTTACTCTCTGCTCACCATTGGTGACGGCCTGGTCGCCCAAGTTCCTGCCTTGTTGCTATCGCTGGCAACGGCTATTGTGGTGACGCGGGTGACGACCACCGAGTCCATGACCGAGCAGGCCTCCAGCCAGTTGGGTAATCCGACCGCTTTGTTTGTCACTTCCATCATCATGGCGGTGCTTGGTGTAGTGCCTGGTATGCCGCACCTGGTGTTCATCTTTTTGTCCGCTGCGACTGCCGCTTTGGGTTGGATGCTCTTGCGCCGCGAAGCGGCCGTCGACTCCCCTGAAAAAGTAGCCGAAGCCGCCGCTGTGGCCGCCGCTGAGCAGCCCAAGGAACTCGATTGGGAAGACTTGGACCAGGTGGACCTGGTAGGCCTGGAAATCGGCTACGGCCTGATACCGCTGGTCAATGCCGAGACCGGTGGCCAGCTGATGACACGCGTGAAAGGCGTGCGTAAAAAATTGTCTGCCGAACTGGGCTTTTTGATCCAGCCGGTGCGTATCCGCGATGCCTTGAGCATCGACCCGGACAGCTACCATATCGTGCTCAAAGGTGTGGTGCGCGGGCGCGGCAAGGTCAAAGTCGGTCGCGAAATGGCGATCAATCCCGGCCAGGTTTACGGGAGCTTGGAAGGCACGCCCACCACCGAACCGGCCTTCGGTTTGGATGCGGTGTGGATTGAGCCTTCGCAGCGTGACCATGCCCGTGCCATGGGCTATACCGTGGTCGATTCGGCTACTGCCGTAGCCACCCATTTGAATAAAGTACTGCGCGATAACGCAGCTGATCTGCTCAGCCACGACGAAGTGCAGCAGCTACTGGACAAGCTGACTGCCAAGTCGCCCAAGCTGGTGGAGGACCTGGTGCCCTCCAAGCTGTCTTTGGGCGTGCTCACCCGCACCTTGCAAGGTTTGCTCAATGACTCGGTGTCGATCCGCGACATGCGAACGATTGTGGAAACCCTATCCGAGGTCAGCGGCCGCACGCAAGAGCCCGAGCAGCTGACCGCCTTGCTGCGCCCCCGCCTGGGCCGCATGATTGTGCAAAACCTGCTCGACGAAAAAGAAACGCTCTCGGTGATGACGCTGGATCCGGGCCTGGAGCAATTACTGCATAACGTGCTGCAACAGCAAAGCCAAAACCAAAACGTCGTCATGGAGCCCGGCTTGGCCGAGCGCCTGTTTGCCGCCTTGCGCAATGGCTCGAAAGAAGTAGAAGAGCTTGGAAACGCCGCCGTGCTGGTGGTGTCGCCAGCGATTCGCCCCTGGCTGGCCAAAGCCGTACGCCATCGCGTGAGCGAAATGGTGGTTTTATCGTATGCAGAAATCCCGGATGACCAATCGATTCAGGTCATTCACACCGTCAGTGCGGACAGCCAGCAGGCCTGATCCCTTGGCATCGCCCTGACCCACTCTTATTATTTATTGCGGAACAAGTACCATGGAACTCAAACGCATACTGGCCCACGACACCAAAAGTGCTACCGAAAAAGCGATGGCCTTGTACGGTCGCAATGTGCTGGTGATATCCAACCACATGGTCGGCGGACAAACCGAGTTAGTGGTCGCCATCGATATCGAAGAATCCCCTGAGCCGGTGATGGCTGCCAAGCCCAGCGAAGCCGGTACTGATTTCAAACGCCATTTCGCACAGGCACAGACCCAGCCCAGGGGGCAGGCGACAGTAGCCAAAACCCCCGCGCCGGCCCAGTCCTTGCCGTTGGTACAACGCAAAGCTCCCCAGAGCGAGGACTTCGCCAGCCGTGAAATGATGGATTTAATCCGCGAGGAACTGGCCGCTTTGCGTCGTGAGTTTCAGCAGACGCAGCAAGCACCGGCCTGGAGCAACGGGCAGCACATGTCCCCCGAAGTGGAGGAGCTCATCGCTTCCTTTACCCGCGCCGGCATGCCAGGAGGTCTGCGTACTTTGCTTTTGGATACCGTTAAAGACATGCGCAGCGAGCAGGAAGCCTTGATGGCGGTGCGTAACCAACTGGAGCAGGTCTCGCACCGCCCCAGTATGGAGCTGCCCCAGGCAGGTATTCATGTGATTGCCGGCCCCTCAGGCGCGGGTAAAACCACCATGGTGCTGCGCCTGGCGCGCGAGGCCGCTGCCCAGCAGGCGGCGTCCAAAGTCGCCGTCATCAGCTACCGCGACGAGCGCGTGGGCGCCTGGGCCCAGACCCAGGCGCTGGCCAACCAAGCAGGTATTGAGTGTTTCCGTGCCGACAGCGGCGCCGCCTTGAGTTCGCTGTTAGCCCAGTTGGGTGGTCGCAGCTTGGTGTTGATAGACACTTGCGGTACCCACATGGCCGAACGGGTTATGGAAATTCAGGCGGTATGCCCGACCTGCTCCACCCACGCCCTGGTGGCGGCGGATGCCTCCAGTGCTACCTTGCGCCGCGCTTTGCGCAGCGCGGGCATCCGCTGGAACAGCTTGATGGTG
>CAMARI010000254.1 GCA_945860515.1 Polaromonas sp. YR568 | reverse complement strand
CTGGATTGAGGGATGAAAAACGAGAATCTTTTTGCTGCCCTGCGCGCTGCCTTTCCTGCTGATTTAAACGCCATCGCCGTTGAAACCGACAACGGTTTGAACTACTCCTGGCAAGACATCGAGCGCGCGACCGCCATGCTGGCTAACCTGTTGGTGTCTTTGAAGCTGCCGCCAGCAAGCCGCATAGCCGTGCAGGTTGAAAAATCAGTAGAAGCCATGCTGCTGTACCTGGCCACGTTGCGGGCGGGCTACGTGTTTTTGCCCCTCAACACCGCCTACCAAAGCGCCGAGATTGAATACTTCATCGGTAATGCTGAGCCAGCGGTGGTGGTGTGCAGCAGCAAGAACTTTGGCTGGGTCAGCAAGATTGCTTTCAAGGCCGGTACGCAAAACGTTTTTACCCTGGACGATGACCGCACCGGCTCACTGCTGGAGCGCGCCGCGCATTGCAGTGACAAGCACACGGTAGCGGTGAAGCAGCCAGATGATTTGGCCGCCATTTTGTACACCAGCGGCACCACGGGCCGCAGCAAGGGCGCGATGCTGTCGCACGGCAACATGCTGAGCAATGCGCAGGTGCTCAAAGACTACTGGGGCTGGAAGCCGGGCGATGTGCTGATACATGCACTGCCCATCTTTCATGTGCACGGCTTATTTGTGGCGCTGCATGGCGCGCTGCTCAATGGCAGCAAGATGATCTGGTGCGCGAAGTTTGACCCCAGGTTTGTTGTCCAAAAAATGCCCGAGGCAACTGTCTTCATGGGCGTGCCTACTTTGTATGTACGGCTGCTGAATGAGCCGGCACTAGACCACAACGCGGTGCGCAACATGCGCCTGTTTGTGGCGGGCTCCGCACCGCTGCTGATTGAAACCTTCAACGAATGGCAAACGCGCACAGGCCACACGATCCTGGAGCGCTATGGTATGAGTGAGACCGCCATGCTGACATCCAACCCCTACCAGGGTGAGCGCCGTGGCGGCACGGTGGGTTTTGCGCTGCCGGGTGTGACGCTACGCGTACAAGACGACGACGGCAAATCACTTGGCATTGACGACATTGGAGGCATTCAGGTCAAAGGCCCGAATATTTTCAAAGGCTACTGGCGCATGCCGGAAAAAACGAAAGAAGAATTTACCGCAGATGGATTTTTCAAAACTGGCGACGTGGGCAAAATTGACCCCCGTGGCTACATCACCATCGTTGGCCGCAGCAAAGACCTCATCATCAGTGGCGGCTACAACGTCTACCCGGCTGAAATTGAAGGCTATATCAACGACTTGCCCGGCGTGGCAGAGAGCGCTTTGATCGGTGTGCCGCACCCTGACTTTGGCGAGGTGGGCGTGGCGGTGGTGATTTCCAAACCGGGTGCTTCGTTAAAATCTGCCGAGATCATTGGCGTCCTCAAGTCAAAGCTGGCCAATTTCAAAATCCCCAAGCAATGCTTTGTGGTGCCAGAGCTGCCGCGCAATACCATGGGCAAAGTGCAAAAGAACTTGCTGCGCGAACAGTACAAAGGACTATTCGCAGCCAGCTCCTGCTTGGCCTGACCAATCGGGTGGTGGCTGAAAGTCTTGCCCCGCCCTGTGGTTAGCGCCGAGTTGATCGTAGGCCGCACGCTTTTCGGGGTCTTTGAGGACGTCATAGGCTTCTGCCAATTCTTTGAACCGTGCCTCAGTAGCAGTCTTTGAATTCCATGAACGTCCTTTTGCAAGCCATGCAATTGCCCTCGGGTTAGGCGGCACCTCTCCCATGGGCTGTCGGACAAAAACGCTACTTGCTGACTTCGCTTTTGTTCACTGACCTCAGTTAAGTCTGGAATCTGTCAAATGCAAACAGTGCAGCCACTACCAGCGCTGCGGCCACTGGCCCGGCCAAGGGATAAACGATAAACACCAATAAAGGGGCCACCATCAGCAAATGGCGCAAGCCCCAGCTGTACAGCAGCCCCCCGCGCCGCAAGTAGGCGACTGCGGTAGGTCCCCAGCGCATGCGTTGTTCGGAAGCGACCGGCATCGACAAAATAAAACCTGCATGGTTGTAGTAACGCACGGCCATCGCGGAACACACCAACGATGCGAACAGCACCCCCATGAGTACCAGCTCCATCACCAGACGGGCTGTGAAATGATGCGCCATGTTGTCGACCGGCCCAAAAGACGAATTGAGTGAAGGCGCCAGCAGTGTTGCTGAACCAATCAAGCCCAATGCCGCCGTAGATGCCGTCATGGTGGCGGACATCAGCGAGTTACGCAGCGTTTGTACCGCCAGAATCTCCGAGCCTGGCTGGTGGGTCAGTGCCAAAAACCATTCTTCCCGCAAGTTGGCATGGGCAGAGCGCGCAATGGTTGCTGGGCTGCGGCGCTGTAGCCACAGCAACGACAACTCGTAGGCCACCAAGATGGCGACTGTGAAGCAGGCCGCTACCCATGCGGTGATGCTGGTCATGGCCTTGAACTCACGATGCGGTCACCACTGAAGTACGTGGCTTTTTTTCGCGCCAGTTAAATATCGCCATCCCGACAAGCATGGCGACCACAAACACCAGTGCTTTGGACTCGCCCATGCCAAGCGCCACCAAGCCTGGTCCGGGGCAGAAACCGGCAACGCCCCAGCCCGCGCCAAACAGTGCGCTGCCTGTCAACAAACGCCGATCTATGGCCGATGCGGTGGGCAGTTTCATTTCCGCGCCAATGAATGAGCGTGTGCGATTTTTAGCGACTAAAAAAGCAAAAAATCCGACCAGAATGGCGCCAGCCATGACAAGGGCCAAGGAAGGATCCCACGCACCCGCGAGGTCTAAAAAGCCAAGGACCTTGGTGGGGTTGGCCATACCCGAAACCATGAGCCCCAAGCCGAACACCAAGCCTGACAGCAAAGCAGTAAAAACGTACATGCAGGTTCTCCTCAAAGATTGATCAAGTGGCCAAGCACATACACCGTGACAAAGCCAGCGGCCATAAAGGCGCCAGTAGCCACCAGTGAGCGCAGCGACAGCCGCGACAGGCCGCACACGCCGTGCCCGCTGGTGCAGCCCGCACCATAGCGCGTGCCCACGCCCACCAGAAGCCCGGCTGCAACCAATGCTGGGTAGCCCGCATCAATTTGCACCGAAGGCAGGGCTAGAACAACGGAGTAGGCCAGCGGCGCAGCCACCATGCCACCAATAAAGGCCACCCGCCAAAGGACATCACCCCGCAACGGGGTGAGTAAGCCGCCCAGCACGCCGCTGATGCCTGCGATGCGGCCATTGAGCAGCACAAATAGGGCTGCGGCCAAGCCAATCAACATACCGCCACCAAACGACGACCACGGCGTAAAAGCATTCCAGTCAATAGACATCACAGTTCTCCTTCAGGGCAATACAGACGGTGCAACAGCACCAGGATTTCCAGCGTTCTGGGGTCGGACACGCTGTAATAGATGTTCTTTCCTTGGCGTCGCGTGCTGACCACACCTTCGTTGCGCAACACGCCAAGTTGCTGCGATAAAGTGGGCTGAATGATGCCAAGCTGTTCTTCCAGTTCGCTCACACAGTGTTCACCCTGGGACAGCTGGCACATCAGCAGCAGCCGGTCTTCGTTGGCCAACAGTTTTAAGACACCCAC
>CAMARI010000253.1 GCA_945860515.1 Polaromonas sp. YR568 | reverse complement strand
TTTTTGCAAAAGGTCGCGGAAATGCTTCACCCCGGGCCCGACTCCAAAGACGAGCTGATTGAAACGCTGGTCGAAGCGCAAGACAACGATGTGATCGGTGCGCAAAGCCGCGAAATGCTCGAAGGCGTGATCCGCATGGCCGACATGACGGCTGGCGATGTGATGGTGGCGGCACCGCGAATGGATCAGATCAACATCGACGCGCCGTTTGACGAGTTGCTGCACCTGATCATCGACACCGCGCACTCGCGCTTTCCGGTCTACGAGGGCGAAAAAGAAAACATCATTGGCATTTTGATGGCCAAGGATTTGCTCAAACTCCAGCGCGCGCCCGAGCTGAACATCAAAGCCCTGCTGCGCCCGGCTGTGTTTGTGCCCGAGAGCAAGGGCCTGAACGATTTGCTGCGCGAGTTCAGAGGCACCAGAAATCATCTGGCCATCGTGATCGACGAGTTTGGCCGTACCGCTGGGCTCATCACGATTGAGGACGTGCTGGAGCAAATTGTGGGTGAAATTGAAGACGAGTTTGACATTGCCGAGGACGAGGGCGACATTTTTGGCTTGCCCGACCGCAGCTTTCGGGTCAGCGGTGACACCTCGATTGAACGTGTCAGCGAAGCCTTTGGCGTGGCGCTGGTGGACGCCGACTTTGACACCATTGGCGGATTGGTGGCTCACCGCATGGGTCACGTGCCCAAGCGCGGCGAAGGCTTTGCGCTCAGCGGCCTGCAATTTACCGTGCTGCACACCAAGGGCGGCGCGGTCAAGTGGTTCAAGGTCGCGCCTGTGGGCGTGCAGACCAGCCTTGACTTGACTTGATGCGGGTTTTCAATCGCCAGTCCGCTATTATTTTAGTAGCTGGTAGCGCCCACGCCCTGAGCATCGCGTGGCCTTTCAGCTTTGGCTTGGGGCATGGCCAGCCAGTCTGGTGGCTGCAACTGCTGGCCATGTGCTTGCTGGCCTGGCAGCTTGACAAGGCCAACACCAAACGTCAGGGCGCCTGGTCAGGCTGGTTGTTTGCCACCGCCATGCAGGTGACCACCTGGTGGTGGCTGTTTATATCGCTGCACACTTATGGCGGCCTGGCGGCACCTTTGGCTGTCGTTGCCATTGTTGGGCTGGCGGCATTTTTGGCGCTTTATTACGCTGCCGCTTGTGCGCTGTTTGTAGCGCTCGCCCCTGCCAACCGAGCCGGTCGTGCTGCCTTGTTTGCGGCGCTCTGGCTGCTGGCGGAGCTGGCCCGCGTGGCGCTGTTCACCGGGTTCCCGTGGGGGCAGGGCGGATATGCGCAACTCGATGGCCCGTTTGCCGATCTCGCCAAGATCGTCGGTGTGCATGGTTTGACGTTTGCTGCTGCGCTGCTGGCCGCAGGTGTGGCGGGGCAGATCGCCCGGCCGAGCCGGTTGGGTGCAGCGGTGATGGCATCAGTTCTGTTGTCAGCGGCGGCGCTTGGTTTTGCGCTCAAGGCCGGTACGGGTGCATCGGTATTTTCAAACGCGGTGGCATCGCCCTTCACCGTCACCTTGTTGCAAGGCAACATCGCCCAGGACGAAAAATTTCGACCCAGCGGCGGCATACCGGATGCCCTCAAGTGGTACCAGTCACAACTGCTGGCAGCCACCACATCGCTGGTCGTCACGCCTGAAACCGCCATACCGCTGCTGCCCAACCAGTTGCCCGCAGGCTATATGGACACCTTGGTCAATCGCTTCATCCAACCCGTGGCCGGCGCATCAAACACAGCTGCATTGGTGGGTATCCCGCTTGGCAACAGTCAGCAGGGCTATACCAACTCGGTGATCGCCTTGAAATCTGCTTCGTCCAACACCGTTTACCAATATGACAAGCACCACCTGGTGCCCTTCGGTGAATTCGTTCACCCGCTGTTCAAGTGGTTTTTAAGCATCGTCAACATCCCACTGGCAGACTTCAACAGCGGCGCTGTTAGCCAACCCTCGCTTGACTGGCAAGGCCAGCGCATCGCGCCGAATATTTGCTACGAGGACCTGTTCGGTGAAGAGCTCGCCGCCCGGTTTATTGACCCCAGCACCGCGCCCACCATGATGGTCAACGTCAGCAATATCGGCTGGTTTGGCAATACCATTGCCATTGACCAGCACCTGAACATTTCCCGCATGCGCGCCATCGAGTTTGAGCGCCCCATGGTGCGCGCTACCAATACTGGCGCCACCGCCATCATTGACCACACCGGCCGGGTGACTCACTTGCTGCCACGCCACACCCGCGGCGCACTCATGGGCAGCGTTGAAGGTCGCAGCGGCATCACACCGTATGCCTGGTGGGCAGCACGCTTTGGCTTGTGGCCTTGGTGGGCGTTGATTCTTGCTACTATTTTAATAGCTTCGTATGCACGATTTCATTGGGCTAAAGCCCGATTTGATAGGTAAAAACAGCCTTTTCCAAGCTTAAAAACCCGATAAAATAGACCCATGCTAAGTTTTCAAGACATCATCCTCACCCTGCAAAGCTATTGGGCCAAACTGGGCTGCGCACTGCTCCAGCCGTATGACATGGAAGTCGGAGCTGGCACCTCCCACACCGCCACCTTTTTGCGCGCCCTTGGCCCTGAGCCGTGGAAGGCCGCCTACGTGCAGCCCAGCCGCCGCCCCAAAGATGGCCGCTACGGCGAAAACCCCAACCGCCTGCAGCATTACTACCAGTACCAGGTCGTGCTCAAGCCCGCACCTGCCAACATTTTGGAGCTGTATCTGGGCAGCCTGGAAGCGCTGGGTTTTGACCTGAAGCAAAACGACATTCGCTTTGTTGAAGACGACTGGGAAAACCCAACCCTGGGTGCCTGGGGTCTGGGTTGGGAGGTGTGGCTCAACGGCATGGAAGTGACCCAGTTCACCTACTTTCAGCAAGTCGGCGGCATTGACTGCAAGCCCATCACAGGCGAGATCACCTACGGCCTGGAGCGCCTGGCCATGTACCTGCAAGGGGTGGACAACGTTTACAACCTGAACTGGACTGAAGGGCCTGATGGATCGAAACTGACGTATGGGGACGTTTACAAGCAAAACGAGGTTGAGCAATCAACGTACAACTTTGAGCATTCAGATGCAGACTTTTTATTTACCGCATTTACCGCGCATGAAAAGCAGGCCAAGCATTTGATTGAAGCGCAACTGGCGCTGCCGGCCTACGAACAGGTATTAAAAGCCGCCCACAGCTTTAATTTGCTGGACGCACGCGGTGCGATCAGCGTGACAGAACGCGCCGCCTACATTGGCCGCATCCGCAACCTGGCCCGCGCTGTGGCGCAAAGCTATTACGAATCCAGAGAGCGCCTGGGCTTTCCGATGGCGCCGCGTGAGTGGGTCGAGCAGATGGTGAAGAAGGCAGCGTAAGAATGACAACAAAGAATCTGTTGGTTGAACTGTTTGTCGAAGAGCTGCCGCCCAAGGCCTTGAAAAAGCTCGGCGATGCGTTTGCGGGTGTGTTGTTTGACCAGCTCAAAGCGCAGGGGCTGACAACTTCTGAATCGGCTTTGACCTCGTTCGCATCCCCGCGTCGATTGGCTGCACACGTGAGCTATGTTTTGCCCCAAGCCGCAGACAAAGCCGTGTCGCAAAAGCTGATGCCGGTGT
>CAMARI010000252.1 GCA_945860515.1 Polaromonas sp. YR568 | reverse complement strand
TTGCCGGGCCTGGTCGAACTGCACACTGACAATCTCGAAAAACACCTGGTACCGCGTCCTGGCGTGATCTGGAACGCACACTCAGCCACAGTCACGCATGACGCGGTTTGCGCGGCAGCAGGCATCGTCACGGTGCTCGACTCCATCGTCATTGGTGACCTGGAGCGGGGCGGTTCCCGTAGCCAGACGCAACACGTTGCGATTCAAGCCCTGCACGAGTGCCGCGATGAAGGTCTGCTTCGGGTGGAGCACCTGCTGCACTTGCGTTGTGAGGTGTCGGCGCCCGATATCGTTGGCGTTTTTGAGCGTTATGCAGACGACTCGCTGGTTGAACTGGTGAGCGTGATGGACCACACACCCGGCCAAAGGCAGTGGCGTGACCTGAGCAAGTACCGCCGCTATGCAGAGCGCAACGGCAGCTTCAGCGATGCTGACTATGAGGCGAAAATGGTGGAGTTAAGGGGCTTTCAAGAGCTGTATGCAACATCTAACCGGGCGGCCATCATTGCTGGCTGTCACCAGCGTGAGTTACCGCTGGCCAGCCATGACGATACCGAAGTCGAGCATGTTGAGCAGGCTAGGCAAGAGCGGATGGCGATTTCCGAGTTTCCGACGACAGTTGCCGCCGCCAGAGCCGCACGCGCGGCAGGCATCGCCATCGTGATGGGTGGGCCCAATTTGGTGAAAGGCGGCTCACATTCAGGCAACGTCTCTGCCGCTGAATTGGCGCAACTTGATCTGCTGGATATTTTTTCTTCTGACTACGTTCCGGCCAGTCTGCTGCAATCTGCTTTCTTGTTGCGCGACACGGCCGGCTGGAGCATGCCCAAGGCCGTCAACACGGTAACCCGCAATCCGGCTCGCGCTATTGGTTTGCTTGACCGTGGAGAGATTGCGCTAGGACTGCGTGCCGACCTGATCCGCGTCCGGATGAGCGGTGATATGCCGATTGTGCGCAGCGCTTGGCGTGAAGGAGTTCGTGCTTTTTAAGCACATGCAGTGCCAACGATTCAGAAAATGTAGCCACAGAAATCGCTTGGCGGCTGAGTGATTGACTTGCCATATCCCAATCCGTGCCTCATTCAGACCTGCGCGACCAACAAAACCCACTCCCGCCACGTCATTGCCATTGGCGATTGCTCTAACGACTTGCCCATGATGGGCACGGCCGGACTCGCTATGGCGTACCATGTTGAGACGAGATTGCGGGAGCAGGCGACGGTGGCCATGAATACGGTTTGCTTGGATCGGCTGCTGGAAGTGCTGACCATGACCAACATTGTTCGAATCAAACCGATATTCATAATCATCAACAGGAGATAACACCATGCGCATCGAAACCCTGGCTGTTCACGCCGGCTATACCCCCGACCCCACCACCAAAGCTGTGGCCGTGCCGATTTATCAAACTGTGGCTTATGCGTTTGACAATACCCAGCACGGGGCCGATTTGTTTGATTTAAAAGTGGCGGGCAACATCTACAGCCGCATCATGAACCCTACCAACGGGGTGCTGGAGGCGCGCGTGGCAGCGCTTGAGGGCGGCATTGCGTCCCTGGTGGTCGCCTCGGGCATGTCAGCGATTGCCTATGCCATTCAGACCATTGCCGAGGCGGGCGACAACGTTGTATCGGCCTCCACCCTGTATGGCGGCACCTATAACCTGTTTGCCCACACCTTCCCGCAAATGGGCATTGAGGTGCGCTTTGCAGACTACCGCGACCCAACCTCGTTTGCCAATCTGATTGATGCCTGCACCAAGGCCGTGTATTGCGAAACAATTGGCAACCCTTTGGGCAACATCACAGACTTGGCAGCATTGGCTGAAGTGGCCCACGCCCATGGTGTGCCGCTTATTGTGGATAACACCGTGGCAAGCCCCTACCTTTGCCGCCCGTTTGAGCACGGGGCCGACATCGTGGTGCATTCGCTCACCAAATATTTGGGCGGCCATGGCACCACTATTGGCGGTGCGATTGTGGATTCGGGCAAGTTCCCTTGGGCAGCTAACAAAGAACGTTTTAAGCGCCTTAACGAACCCGACGTGAGCTACCACGGCGTTGTCTACACCGAGGCGCTTGGCCCCGCTGCCTACATTGGCCGCGCCCGCGTGGTTCCACTGCGCAACATGGGTGCGGCGCTCAGCCCTATGGCAGCTTTCCAGATTTTGCAGGGCATCGAGACACTGGCCCTGCGCATGGACCGCATCTGCGAGAACGCGCTCAAAGTGGCCCAGCACTTGAATTCTCGCCCTAAAGTGGGCTGGGTCAACTACGCCGGTTTGCCCGACCATGCAGACCATGCGCTAGTGCAAAAACAGATGGATGGGCGGGCCTCAGGCATCATCAGCTTTGGCTTGAAGGCCACCGACAGCTTGGAAGCAGGAGCTCGGTTCCAGGATGCGTTGAAATTGTTCACCCGCCTTGTCAACATTGGCGATGCCAAGTCGCTGGCTTGCCACCCAGCCAGCACCACGCACCGCCAGCTCAATCCAGCAGAGCTTTTAAAAGCAGGAGTCAAGCCTGACATGGTTCGCCTGTCGATTGGCATTGAGCACATCGACGATTTACTGGAAGACCTTGAGCAGGCGCTGGCCGCGGTTTAGAGCTTTTACGGGGATTTCAGCGTAAAAAGTGCCGAAGACTCAGTCGAATGAGCATGTGTATTTGTATGTATGCATGGTCGGCGGAGTGTTTAAGGTTGCGCCCCAGACTCGACTTACGAAGGTACAACGTTGACTGACTGCAAACAGCCCATTACCGACGTAGCGATAAGAGCACAGAGCGGCGTCAGTGTAAGGTTTTATTGGCTCCAAAGCCGTCATTAGGCAATGACCATAGATGGCCCATTAACCGTTAGCGAAGTTTTTCACCGTTGTTGCTGATCCATGCTGCTTGCTTTGGGCGTCTTTTGCACTTTCATGTAGGCAATGCAGCGACATCGCCTAACCCTGAAGATCTGGTGCTTATAACTTCGGAGTCTTGCAGCGCCTAAGCCTCAAACCCGCAAGTCAAACGCACCGGTGCTGTATGAGCGCTGGCCATCAATGCAATCAGGGCCGCTGCTGATTCAGGCTGCGTTGACTTGGCGCAAACCGCCGCTGTGTAGGTGGTGGCCAGCTCAAACTCTTTGGGTAAGGGGGCGACCAGGTCAACACCTGCGGTGTAGACAATTTCGGTGATTTGTGTGCAGCCGATCAAGCCACTTCCTCCGGCTATTGCTTCGGCGTCTGCCATCGCCTTCATCGCTGTGGCGCCGTTGGCATGCGGGTGCAGTTTGCGGGCCAGATCAACGTCCAGCGCCAGGGCTTTGAGCACTTTCATCACATGGATGCCTGCGGTCGCCTTGATCGGGTCGGGGAAGTAAATGCCCTTGGCCGCTTGCAGGGCGGCTTTGAGTTTTCCGGGAGTGCTGACATCAATTGTTGGGTCGCCAGACTTGATGGCCACGCCGGTCTTGACCACACCCACATTTTTAGCGCTGCCGGGTAACAGGTGCCCGCTTTCCATCAGCTCGGCAATCAATGCGTCGGTCAAAATAACCACATCACACGGTGCGCCCGCCAGCAAGGCGTTTTTCATCATGCCAACCGCGCTGAACGTGCCCGAGATGCTGCACAAATGCTGCGCCTTGAAGCTGCCTTGCAAATGCGTGACCAAGCCTTGCGC
>CAMARI010000251.1 GCA_945860515.1 Polaromonas sp. YR568 | reverse complement strand
GGGATGCGCCCTGACTCCTGCTCCTGGTCAGTTGCTCTGTATTGAATAGCTGCTGGCGGACATATTTATTGGTCTAGCGGTGCGCATGGGGCACCAGCATTGACGCAGCTCTGAGGCAGCACTGCCCACGAATGCGGCAGCCCGTGCTTGACTTTGCCTCAAGCATTCCTAAAATCCAGCGCATGTTCGTTACATGTCGTCTCTTGCTGGTCCTGGCTGTTGCATTGAGTTTTGTCAATGCTGCGGCCCAAACCAATCCTGAAGCGAGGCTGGCGCTCATCATCGGCAACGCAACGTACAAGTCGTCGCCGCTCAGCAACCCGGTCAACGACGCCAGACTGATGGACAAGGTCTTGAAGGACGCCGGCTTCACGACCATCAAGGCGGAGAACGCCTCGATTCGTGACATGCGTCGGCTTGTCAGAGACTTTGGCGACAGACTAAAAGCCTCTGGCGGGGTGGGTTTGTTTTATTACGCCGGCCACGGCGTTCAGGTCAGGGGCGAAAACTTTCTGGTTTCTACCGACTCCGACATCCGCAACGAAGACGAAGTGGCCGACGACTCGGTCAATGTCAGCGTGATTCTGGACAAAATGCAGTCTGCCGGCAACCGCATGAACCTGATCATTCTGGATGCATGCCGCGACAACCCCTTTGTCAACAAATCACGTTCGTCGGCAGCGGGTCTTGCCACAATCAATGCACCCAGTGGCTCGCTGGTGGCCTACGCCACCGCACCGGGCTCTGTGGCCTCTGACGGAAAAGGGCAAAACGGCTTGTACACCGAATACCTGGCCAAGGCGATGCAGCAACCTGGGCTTGCGGTTGAAGAAGTTTTTAAGCAGGTTCGTACGGCGGTGCGCCTAGGGAGCAACAACCGGCAAACTCCGTGGGAAAACACCGCGCTGGAGGGCCAGTTTTATTTCAAGGCGCCGTTACCGCAGGTGGTTGCAGCGCCGCCACCTGTTGCACGCCCCGCGCCAGAGCCAGCTCCTGCGCGTGCTGCCGCACCAGACCCTCTTGCAGTAGACATGGCGTTTTGGGAGAGCGTCAAAACCAGCCAGCGCAGCGGTGAATTGCAAGCCTACTTAACGCAATTTCCAAACGGCGTTTTTGCAGTACTGGCCAAAATGCGGATGGACGAGATCAAAACGCTGGCGGCTGCGCCACCGCCCAAGCCCATCGTTGAGCAAAAACCCAATCTGGTGGCGGCAAGCGCCGAGCCAAAACCAGCGTTGCCGCCAGCTGCGTCGCTGCCTCCGCAAATCCCGGCAGTTCCCGCCAAACCCGCCCAGGAGCAAAGACCCGGCGTTCTGGTCGCGAGCATCGAGTCCAAACCGGCAGCATCGACGCCTCAATTGCAGGCCTTGCTACCGAATCCGAGTCAAGCGCCGCTGGCAGCAGGCGTCTTGGGTACCCTCGTTCTCACAGACACGATGTTCGGAACAAAGAGCGAGATGGCGATTCGGGTGACTGAATCGACCGCTTTGCAAACCGTCTATTCGTCTGGCGACGCGGTGGGCAAGGATGGGAAAGTTTTAAAAGTGCGGGTGGGCGATGTGGTCTTGCGTGCCACATCGGGGGCGCTGTGGACGCTGCCCTTGAAAGACGGTGCGTCTGGCGAAGCTGAAGTTGAACGCGAAGGCGTCAACCCAAGATCGGTCGGCAACCTCTCCTGGAAAGCAGTTGCTATGGCAGGCGGCAAGTTCCGGGTCGATGCCAAGGTGACTTACTCAGCGGCGAACCTCGCGGGAGTTGGGCGATTCTCTGTGTTCGGCAATTGGTCGGCCACTTACGGCAACCAGGGCGAGCTGTCTGAATCCTCCTCAGCTGTTTTAAGGGGCGCTGGACCTGGTTTCAGTAATATGGTGTCGATCGAGTACAAGCCGCGATAGCTTGTAAATCTACAGCCCCATCAGCCCACAACTGGCCTTGAACAGCGTGCTTTGCGGGCTTGCCCATTCGAGCACCGCGTCAAAGTGGTGTCGGCCCGGTAGTTCAAACATTTCGCAGTCGTTACCTTGGGCGCGCCAGTGGTCGGCCACGTCACGGCTTTGGCGGCGGTAGTCTTCGGTCTCGTTTTGGCCCACCGCCACCAATAAGGGGCAGACGCGGCCCGGCTGGTGTTTGAGCAGGGACACCTGCGCTGCAAGGTCTGCGGACAGGTTCAGTTTTTCGTTGCGAAACGACAGGCGCACCGGCTCCAGGTCACCCAGGCCGCTGATGAACACCGCGCTTTTGATCAGGCCCGCCGGTGCATTCATCAACAACTGGCCAACCAAGTTAGCCCCCGACGAATGCCCGGCGATGTGGATGCGCTGCGGGTCGCCGCCATGCGCCGCAACATTCGTTTGTAGCCACAGCAGCGCACGCAGCACCTGCGCGCCCATGGCCGGCAGCGTGGTGTGTGGCACCAGGGTGAAGTCGAGCACGACAAACATCGCACCCTTGGCCACAAAGGCGGGCGCTGCAAAGCCGCTGTCTTCTTTGCTCAGGGCGCGCCAGTCGCCGCCGTGCAGGTAAACCATGACCGGCGCGCTGGGCTGGGTGGCGGGGTAAATGTCCAGCAACTCGTTCGCCCCATCGCCATAGTGCAGGTTTTCAAGGCAGCGCAGTTGCGCTTTGGCTTGGCTGGTACGGGCGGCGTAGTCGGCCAGGTACACCGACACATCGGGCACGGTGCCTCGGCTGTTGTATTGAATGTCTAGCGCGGCTTGGGTGTAGCCGCGCCAGATCAGGGCATCGCTCAAAACGGTTCGACCTTATTCGACTTTCGCGCCAGAAATTTTCACGGCCCGCGCATTGCGCACACTGTCGGCTGCTAAAAACGTGGCGAAGTCTTCGGGCGTGCTGGCCACCAGCTCGTAGCCTTTGGCGGTGATTTCTTTTTGTATGAACTCCGGGTCTTTCAAAATGCGGGTGACTTCAGCATGCAGCTTGAGCACGATGTCGCGTGGCGTGGCGGCTGGCACAAACAGGCCAAACCAGGCGTTCGACGGCACATCGGGAAAGCCTGACTCGGTGAAGGTGGGCACGTCAGGCAACAGGGCCAGGCGGGTTTTGCCGCCCACGGCCAGCGCTTTCAGCTTGCCTGCCTTGATGTGTACCTGCGACGAGGCCACGCCTGAAAACGTCAGCTGCACCTCGCCTGCCAATGCGGCTGGCACGGCTTGCGGAATGCCTTTGTAGGGCACATGCACGATGTCGATACCGGACTGGCTCTTGAGCATTTCCATCGCCAGGTGCGGCTGGCTGCCGCTGCCGTAAGACGCGTAGTTCAGCTTGCCCGGATTGGCCTTGGCATACGTCACCAGTTCTTTCAGGTTGTTGGCGGGCAGGGCCGGATTGGCCAGCAGCAACTGGTTGAGCAGCACCAGCTGCGTGACCGGCGCAAAGTCTTTGACCGGGTCATACGGCAGCTTGGCATACAGGTGCTGGTTGATGGTGACGGTCGAGTCGGTGGTCACCATCAGCGTGTAGCCATCAGCGGGGGCCTTGGCCACAATTTCAGCCGCCAACACCGTGCCCGCACCGGGCCGGTTGTCAATCACCACAGCTTGGCCCAGGCGCTGGCTGAGCTGCTGGCCAACCAGGCGCGACATCACGTCAATGCCGCCGCCCGCCGGGTAAGGCACCACGATGCGCAGTGGTTTGCTGGGCCAGGTTTGGGCATGGGCCGTCAGCATGCCGCAGGCGGCCAGCAAACCG
>CAMARI010000250.1 GCA_945860515.1 Polaromonas sp. YR568 | reverse complement strand
TCGTTGCGCAACACGCCAAGTTGCTGCGATAAAGTGGGCTGAATGATGCCAAGCTGTTCTTCCAGTTCGCTCACACAGTGTTCACCCTGGGACAGCTGGCACATCAGCAGCAGCCGGTCTTCGTTGGCCAACAGTTTTAAGACACCCACCGCTTGAACAGCCGCGCTGCGCAGTAGTTCCGGGTTGATGGCGAGGTGAGAAGTGTGGTCAGATTCGGTCATGGTTTTGAAGTCTGTTTTAAGCGTTGACTTCAGTATACATAAAGATATAATATAAAACAACATATTAAAAAACAAAGGCATTGAACGACATGAACAGCCGCATCACCACCCACGCATTTTTTGACACCGGCACCTGGACCGTGACCTACGTGGTGTCCGACAACGCCGATCGCCATGCCGCCATCATTGATCCGGTGCTCGACTACGACTTTAAGTCTGGCAACACCAGCACCGCATCTGCTGATCGGGTTGTGGCCTACCTCAAAGCGCACGGTTTAACCGTCGACTGGATCCTTGAAACCCACGCCCATGCTGACCATTTGTCCGGTGCGCACTACCTCAAAGAGAAGGTGGGCGGGAGGATCGCCATTGGCGAAAACATCCGCGCCGTCCAGTCAAGCTTCAAGGCTGTGTTTAATTTGGGCGATGATTTTTCAACCAATGGCGAGCAGTTTGACCACCTTTTCAAAGACGGGGAGATCTTCAAAATTGGCGATGTTGAAGCTGTCGCCATGCTGGTGCCTGGCCATACCCCAGCCGACATGGCCTACCAAATTGAAGACTCGGTTTTTGTAGGTGACACGCTCTTCATGCCAGACGTAGGAACGGCGCGCGCTGACTTTCCGGGCGGCGATGCGCGTGCACTGTACCAGTCCATCCGAAAACTGCTTTCTTTGCCGGTGGAGACAAAATTATTCGTCTGTCACGACTACCCGCCTGCGTCACGCCAGGCGCAATGGCAAACCACTGTGGCCGAACAACGTGCAAATAACATTCATGTACACGACGGCATCACAGAAGACCAGTTTGTGGTCATGCGTGCCGCGCGGGACGCCACGCTTGACATGCCTTCACTGATCATTCCCGCAATTCAGGTCAACGTGCGCGCAGGCGAGATGCCTGAGCCTGAGGCCAACGGTATTCGGTATCTGAAAGTTCCACTGAACGCTTTGGGTTAAAAAGTGCCTTGATCAGTGACTCACGCACGGGAGCCAAACTACCAGCGGTCAATGATGGCGGGCATGGCCATCCTCACCACGACCTTGGCCGAGCGGTCTGACAAAACCTTTTTGTCGAAAAGCCGGTGAAATCCTCGCTGAAAGAGGGCCGCATCAGCTGTGCAAAAAAGCCTTTCAGTGCACGCTACTGTGCCAATCTTGAACCAGGCACGTGGCGGTGCTTTTTTAGGTCAACTATCTTTGGCCTGCTTCAGCTTTGTTCTTAAATGCGGTCGCTGTATCTGTTGGGGGCACTGCTGGCCAGCTCCGTTTGGGCGCTGTGGATGGGTCTGGTGCACAACACCGCTCCCTGGTGTCTGAGCCCCTGAAGTCCTATGCGTTAGCTCTTACAATCTGCTTTTTTCAGGTACTTGCAACCAGACTCAACGGATTTAAGACATGCGGAACAGGCAATGGAGCGGGATTGTATTGTCAGTCTTGACATCGCTATTTTTGATGTCGGCCTGTGGCGACAAAAACGCAGCCGCAGGCCCGCAGCCTGAGGCCAAAATCCTCAATGTCTACAACTGGCCCGACTACATTGCCAAAGACATGATTGCCAACTTTGAAAAAGAGTTCGGCATCAAGGTCAACTACCAGAGTTTTGAGAACAATGAGGGCCTGCAATCCCAACTGATCGCGGGGAGTACGGGCTACGACATCGTGGTGCCGGGCGCGGTTTTTGCCAAGGCGCAAATTGCCGCGGGTCTGTACCAGCCGCTTGATAAAACGAAACTGAGCAACGTCGGCAACGTGGATGCCGCCTTGATGGCCAAGCTTGTTCAGGTTGATCCTGGCAATGCTTACCTCATGCCCTGGGCCTGGAGCTTCACCACGGTAGGTATCAATAAAGCCAAGGTGGCTCAGGCGCTGGGATCCACAGCATTGCCTGCCAATGCGTGGGACTTGGTGTTTGACCCTGCTTACACGGCCAAGCTTAAATCTTGCGGCATCGTTTTCCTGGACTCTCCCACAGAGATTCTGCCGCCGGCCATGCATTACCTGGGTAAAAATGCGTATTCCAATGATCTGGCGGACCACCAAGTCGCAGGCGCCTTGCTGGCCAAAGTACGGCCTCATATCCGGCTGTTTTCAAGCACCATGATTGATGACCTCGCCAACGGCAAAGCCTGTGTGGCCCTGGGCTGGGCGGGGGATATCAATATTGCCAAAGGTCGGGCGCTTGAAAACAAAAACGGGCAAGAGGTAGAGGCGCTGCTGCCAGCTACTGGCGGGCTGATATTTTTCGACAGCCTGGCCATCCTGAAAGACGCCAAACACCCGAACAACGCCCACACCTTCGTCAACTATTTTTTGCGGCCTGAAGTGTCAGCCGCGCTCACCAACGAGCTGGGTTACCCGACGGTCAACAAGGCCAGTTTGCGTCTGGTTGAGCCTGGTATCGCGGCAGACAAAGCCGTTTTTCCAGACCAAGATAATCTGCAGAAAATGGTGTTGCCCAACAGCTTCAGCAATGACGCACGGCAGTCGTTGAGCCAGATCTTCACGCGGTTTAAAAAAGGGAGTTGAAACTTGACCGCTTATTTGCAAACTGATCAGTTGGTCAAACGCTTTGGCGATGTGACCGCGGTAAGCGACGTGTCGCTCAGCATCAACAAGGGTGAAATTTTCGCACTGCTGGGCAGCTCCGGCTGCGGCAAGTCCACCTTGCTGCGCATGCTGGCGGGCTTTGACGTGCCGACTTCTGGCCGCATTTTGCTGGACGGCCATGACATTGCGGCCCTGCAGCCGTATGAGCGGCCAGTCAACATGATGTTTCAGTCGTATGCACTGTTCCCGCACTTGAGCGTGTGGGACAACATTGCCTTTGGCTTGAAGCGTGAGGGTATGCCCAAAGCGCAAATTGCCCAGCGGGTCGATGACATGCTGAGCCTGGTGCAACTGCAAGACTTTGCCAAACGCAAGCCGCACCAGCTGTCGGGTGGGCAACAGCAGCGCGTGGCGCTGGCGCGCAGCCTGGCAAAAAAACCGCAGTTACTGCTGCTCGATGAGCCGCTAGGCGCGCTGGACAAAAAACTGCGCGAGCGCACCCAGTTTGAGCTGGTCAGTATTCTGAAATCGGTGGGTGTGACCTGCGTGATGGTGACGCACGACCAGGAAGAAGCCATGGCCATGGCCAGCCGTATCGCCGTGATGAGCCAGGGCCGCGTGCTACAGGTGGGCACACCCAAAGAGATTTACGAATACCCGAACTGCCGCTTTGTGGCGGACTTTATTGGCAACGTCAATTTGTGGGAAGGCACGCTGAGTGTCGATGCGGCCGATCACTGCGAGGTGAAAACTCCGCATGGTGTCGTCAACGTCGGGCATGGCATCAGCGGTTCGCTGGGCATGACGTGTGCCGTGGCGATTCGCCCTGAAAAAATCACCCTCTCCAAAACCAGGCCTGCGCGTCAGTCCAACCTGTTTGGCGGTACGGTCAAAGAGATTGCTTACTTCGGCAGCTACAACACTTTTATTGTAGAAATGACCGGC
>CAMARI010000249.1 GCA_945860515.1 Polaromonas sp. YR568 | reverse complement strand
GCCACCAGATTCCGAAAGTGCTGCTTCAAGGTATTCCGGTTGGCCTCGGTCAGCTTCACAGCATCAGCCATCGTCACACGCCCATGCTCTCGCGCAAACTCCACAATTTGTAACGACAGTTCAGGCAGCGTGGCCAGCACAAGCTTTTCACGCTCCACTTTTTTCTCAAGCCTGCGCACCTGCTCGGCCAGTGACCGTAAAAAGAACACCAGCCACGGTTGCCAGTTGGGGGCTTGGGTGCGGATGGTGCCCTGCGTTTGGCGCAGGGCCAGGTAGTACCCTTCCTTGTTCAGTTCGATCACGCTTTCAAGCGAGCTGTAGGGCACGTAGGCGTAACCCGTTTGCATTAGCAGCAAGGTGGTCAGTGCGCGGCTGAGTCGGCCGTTACCGTCCTGGAAGGGGTGAACTTCAAGAAACACCACAACAAAAATCGCGATGATGAGCAGTGGGTGCAGCAGCGCTTTGGCTCGCTCTTGGTTGACCCAGTCCACCAGTTCAGTCATCAGCCTTGGTGTGTCAAAGGGCGACGCTGTTTTAAACACGATTCCGATTTCAACGCCGTTTTCATCAAACGCAGCCACGCTGTTGGAGTTGGTTTTGTACTGGCCGCGATGCCGCTCGTCCTTCTTGCTGTGGCGCAGTAGGGTCTGGTGCAGTTGCTTGATGTGGTTTTCATTAAACGGTATGTGCTGCCATGAGCTGAACACCAAGTCCATCAGCTCGGCATAGCCTGCTACCTCTTGTTCGTCTCGGGTGTCAAAGGTTTTGATATCCAGGTTAGAGAGGAGTTTCTCAACCTCGCGGTCTGAGAGTTTGCTGCCCTCAATGCGGGTGGATGAGCCAATGCTTTCAATCGTGGCGACACGGCGGAGCGAGTTGAGACGCTCAGGCGCAAGCCTGCCCAAGGCGCGCCAGGTGCCTTTGAACTCGTCAATCCCGGCGATCAGGCTCAGGACTTCAGGGGTGATTTGCAGGGTGTCGGCTTGCAGCATCAAACCATCTTAACCCATTAAAAAACCCAATTAAACCCAATTAAGCCTTTTAAACCCATTAATATACCTATTAACACCCATTTTGTACTTTGTTTTTATGCGCTGGCGCGTGGGCGGTGAACGGCACCACCGTGTTTTGCAGGGCTGTGCCTTGAGGGCAAAATGAAGTCGCCCTCACAAAACCGCCTAGAATTGACGTTTACGTAAACGTCAATCAGGCCGTTCACGTCAAACTTCAAGCCAATCTTCGACATCAGAAAGACCTGCATGCCAGTTCTGGAGACAAAACTCAACGCCCGCACGGCCGACTTCTCTGCCAATGCACTCGCCATGCAAACGCTGGTGGAGCACTTGCGGGGCGAAGTCGCCAAGTCGGCTGCGGGGGGCGGTGAGGCGGCGCGGGCCAAGCATGTGGCGCGGGGCAAGTTGCCGCCGCGTGAGCGGGTGCAGATGCTGCTCGACCCTGGCACGCCGTTTTTAGAACTCTCGCCTCTGGCGGCGCACGCCATGTACGACGGTGCGGCACCTTGCGCGGGGCTGATCACCGGCATTGGCCGGGTCAGTGGGGTCGACTGCATGGTGGTGTGCAATGACGCAACCGTCAAGGGCGGCACCTACTACCCGATGACGGTCAAAAAGCATGTGCGCGCGCAAGAAATTGCACAGCAAAACAACTTGCCCTGCATCTATTTGGTCGACTCGGGCGGGGCCAACTTGCCGAACCAGGACGATGTCTTTCCGGACCGCGACCACTTTGGCCGCATCTTTTACAACCAGGCCAACATGAGCGCCGAAGGCATTGCGCAAATTGCTGTTGTCATGGGCAGTTGCACCGCAGGCGGCGCGTACATGCCCGCCATGAGCGATGAAAGCATCATCGTGGCCAACCAAGGCACCATCTTTTTGGGCGGGCCGCCGCTGGTCAAGGCCGCCACAGGTGAGGTGGTCACGGCTGAAGACCTGGGCGGTGGCGATGTGCACACGCGGCTGTCTGGTGTGGCCGACCATTTGGCGCAAAACGACATGCACGCCTTGCAGCTGGCGCGCACGGCGGTTAAAAACCTGAATAAAAGCAAGCCTGTAGCCCAACGGATACATGGGCTAGCAGCTCCTAATCATGTAGCGCCGCTGTACGAAGCCAGCGAGTTGTATGGCGTGATCCCCACGGACACCCGCAAACCATTCGACGTGCGCGAGATCATTGCCCGTATTGTGGACGGCAGCGAGTTTGACGAGTTCAAGGCGCGCTACGGCACCACGCTGGTCTGCGGCTTTGCAGCGATTGAAGGCATGCCGGTGGGCGTCATTGCCAACAACGGTATTTTGTTCAGTGAGTCGGCCCTAAAAGCCGCCCACTTTATCGAGCTGTGCTGCCAGCGCAAGATACCGCTGGTGTTTTTGCAAAACATCACCGGCTTTATGGTCGGCCGCAAATATGAAAACGAAGGCATCGCCCGCAACGGTGCCAAGATGGTCACCGCAGTGGCCACAGCAGCTGTACCCAAGTTCACCATCATCATTGGCGGCAGCTACGGCGCGGGCAACTACGGCATGTGCGGCCGGGCATTTTCGCCGCGCTTTTTATGGATGTGGCCGAACGCCCGCATTTGCGTCATGGGCGGCGAGCAAGCCGCGGGCGTGCTGGCCACCGTCAAGCGGGACGGCATTGAGGCGCGTGGCGGCCAGTGGTCGGCGCAAGAAGAAGCCGCCTTCAAGCAACCCATCCTTGACCAGTTTGCCCACCAGTCGCACCCCTACTTTTCAAGCGCCCGCATCTGGGACGACGGCGTGATCGACCCGGCCGACACCCGCCGCGTGCTGGCGCTTGGCTTGTCGGCCACCCAAAACCGGCCCATACCCGACACCAAGTTTGGTGTTTTCAGGATGTAACGCAGCATGAATAATCTCAAAACCAATATCTTCACCACGCCCGAGCACGAGCTGCTGCGAAGCCAAGTCGACCGCTTCATCACGCGTGAGGTCGAGCCCTACGCGGCAGCGTGGGAGGACGAAGGTTGTGTGCCGCGCGAGGTGCTGCGCAAAATGGGTGCGGCGGGCTTGTTTGGCCTGATGTATGACACTCAATACGGTGGTGCCCAAGCCGATGCCTTGACCAACCTGGTGTTTGCCGAGGCGCTGAGCCAGTCCACCTTTGGCGGCTTCATCATCACCGTGCTGGTGCATACCGACATGGCCAGCCCGCACCTGCACCATGCGGGCAGTGCGGCGCAAAAAGCCAAATATTTACCGGGTGTGATCAGCGGTGACTTGATCACGGCGGTTGGCATCAGTGAGCCCGGTGCTGGCTCTGATGTGGCCGGCATGCGCACCACCGCACGGCTTGAAAAGGGCAGTGATGGCGACGAGTGGGTCATCAACGGCACCAAGATGTACATCACCAACGGCGTGCATGCCAATGTGTATTTTGTCGCTGCCAAAACCGGTACGGCGCGGCATGACATGAGCATGTTCATTGTTGAAAAAGGCACGCCCGGCTTTACCGTGGGCCGGGCACTTAAAAAGACCGGCTGGCTGTCGTCAGACACGGCAGAGCTGATTTTTGACAATGTGCGCATCCCGGCTGGCAACCTGCTGGGCGAGGAAGGCAAGGGCTTTTATTCGGTGATGAAGAACTTTCAGACCGAGCGCATTGCCCTGGGCGCGATGGCGGTCGGCCACTGCACCAGAGCCCTTGAATTGACGCTGGACCATGTGCGTCAGCGCCAGGCCTTTGGTGCCACCCT
>CAMARI010000248.1 GCA_945860515.1 Polaromonas sp. YR568 | reverse complement strand
AACTTGCCATTGAGGTCCATGCCCGGCGTGACGATGGTCGCCTTGATCGGGTCGAGCATGTTAAAGCCGGTGGCCATTTGCCCAAAGCCGTGCCAGTTGTTGGCACCGTTTTTGGCGGTCTTGGCGCTGCGCGATTCGCCTTTGATGATCCAGTCTTTGGGGTTGCCAATGCCCTCGTCGCCAACGCCGTCGCCTTCAAACTTGTCCGGCCCCCAGACTTTGAACCACCAGTCGTCGCCATATTCGGCGTCGATTTTCTTCATGGCGCGGCGAAAGTCGAGCGCCTCGGCAATGCTTTCTTCTACCAAGGCGGTGCCGCCCGGCGGCTCCATCATGGCGGCAGCCACGTCGCAACTGGCAATGATGCTGTACTGCGGGGAGGTCGAGGTGTGCATCAAGTACGCCTCGTTGAACAAATGCCGGTCGAGCTTGACGTCTTGGGAGTCCTGCACCAGCACGTGGCTGGCCTGGCTGATGCCAGCGAGCAGTTTGTGAATCGACTGGGTCGCATAAACCACGGCATTTTTCGGGCGAATGCGGTTTTTGCCCATCGCGTGGTAGCTGCCGTAAAACGGGTGAAACGCCGCGTGCGGCAGCCACGCTTCGTCAAAGTGCAGGTTGTCGATATAACCGTCGAGCATGCTCTTGATGGTCTCGGTGTTGTACAGCACGCCGTCGTAGGTGGACTGCGTCAGCGTCATCACACGCGGCTTGATTTTATTGCTGCCCTTGACGCCTTTGAGCAGCGGGTTGGCTTCTATCTTGGCGCGAATCGCGTCGGGTTCAAATTCGCTTTGCGGAATCGGCCCGATGATGCCAAAGTGATTACGCGTCGGCTTGAGGAACACCGGAATCGAGCCGGTCATGATGATGGCGTGCAAGACCGACTTGTGGCAGTTGCGGTCAACCACCACCACATCGCCGGGTGCTACTGTGTGGTGCCAGACGATCTTGTTGCTGGTCGATGTGCCGTTGGTGACAAAAAAGCAGTGGTCAGCGTTAAAGATGCGCGCCGCATTGCGCTCACTGGCGCCAATCGCACCGTCATGGTCCAGCAACTGGCCCAGCTCTTCGACCGCGTTGCACACGTCGGCGCGGAGCATGTTTTCACCATAAAACTGGTGGTACATCTGGCCCACCGGGCTTTTCAAAAACGCCACGCCGCCCGAATGGCCGGGGCAGTGCCAGCTGTAAGAGCCGTCTTCGGCGTAGTCGAGCAGCGCCTTGAAGAACGGCGGCTGCACGCCTTCAAGGTAGCTTTTGGCCTCACGCAGGATGTGGCGCGCCACAAACTCGGGCGTGTCCTCAAACATGTGAATAAAGCCGTGCAGTTCACGCAGAATGTCGTTGGGGATATGGCGCGAAGTTTTGGTTTCGCCGTAAACGTAAATCGGCACGTCCAGGTTTTTGCGGCGCACCTCTTCAATGAAGTTGCGCAGATTCAAAACCGCCGGGTCCAGATCAGGGCCGGGGGTGAACTCTTCGTCGTCAATCGACAAAATAAAGGCGCTCGCCCTGCTCTGCTGCTGGGCAAACTGGCTCAAGTCGCCGTAGCTGGTGACGCCAAGCACCTCAAAGCCCTCGGTCTCAATGGCTTGCGCAAGGGCACGAATCCCCAGACCAGAGGTGTTTTCAGAGCGGAAGTCTTCGTCAATGATGACGATGGGAAAGCGAAATTTCATGGCGATAGAGATGGTGATAAATAAAGCAGCAACAAAAGCGTGATCAACAAGGACTTGCGAAGTGTACGGAAATAATATGGCATTGGGCTGGCACGGTGCTACATTGACCGCAGACTGTGGGTGTAGGCCGCAAGGCCGATTCCCCAAAGGTCGCCACAAAACCAGTTCATTCAAGGAGTGTTCATGATGTCAAACCCGACCGTCTGGTGGCTGCTGGCCGGCGTCACTGTTGCCATCGAGCTGGCCACTGGCACGTTTTATTTGTTGATGATCAGCATCGGTTTGGCCGCTGCCGCAGTCGCGGCGCATCTGGGCGTACCCCTGCCAGGGCAACTGGTGACCGCTGCGGTTGTGGGCGGCGGCGCTGTGGTCATTTGGCACTGGCAAGGCGGCAAAAAGCCCAAGGCCCTCCAAGCCAATGCCAATCCGGATGTGCACATCGACATTGGCGAGCTGGTGACGGTGACCGAGTGGCAGGCAGACGGCACCGCCAGCGTCAACTACCGAGGGGCTCAGTGGACCGCCGTGCTAGCGCACAAACTTAAAGCCGACGCGCATCCTGCTGCGGGTCAGTACCGCATCAAGGAAATGTCAGGCAATCGGCTGTTGATTGAGCCGGCTTGACGCCAACTTTGTACTTTTAACATTTTTCACACTGAAAGAAAGCTTATGGAAATCGCACTCATCCTGTTTGTCGTGGCGGTCATTTTTATTGTGCGCAGTATCAAGGTGGTGCCGCAGCAAAACGCCTGGGTCGTCGAGCGGCTGGGCAAGTACCACGGCACGCTGACGCCGGGGCTCAACTTTCTGGTGCCTTTTATTGACCGGCTGGCCTACAAGCATTCGCTCAAAGAAGTCCCGCTGGACGTGCCAAGCCAGGTTTGCATCACACGCGACAACACACAGTTGCAGGTCGATGGCATTTTGTACTTTCAGGTCACCGACCCGATGCGCGCCAGCTACGGCTCGTCCAACTACCTGGTCGCCATCACGCAGCTGGCGCAAACCTCACTGCGTTCGGTGATTGGCAAACTGGAGCTGGACAAAACCTTTGAAGAACGCGACATCATCAACGCGCAGGTGGTCGCAGCCATTGACGAAGCCGCCATGAACTGGGGCGTGAAGGTGCTGCGCTACGAGATCAAAGACCTGACACCGCCCAAAGAAATCTTGCTTGCCATGCAGTCGCAAATCACTGCCGAGCGTGAAAAGCGCGCACTGATTGCGGCTTCAGAAGGCCGCAGGCAAGAGCAGATCAACATTGCCACCGGCGAACGCGAGGCTTTCATTGCCCGATCTGAAGGTGAAAAGCTGGCCGCCATCAACAACGCCCAGGGCGAAGCCGCCGCCATTTTGGCCGTGGCCGATGCGAATGCCAAAGCCATTGAACTGGTGGCCAACGCGATTCGCCAGCCCGGCGGTGAGCAGGCGGTGCAACTGAAGGTGGCTGAAAAAGCTGTCGAAGCCTATGGGCGCGTGGCCAGCGACGCCAACACCACACTGATCGTGCCCAGCAACATGACCGAAGTCTCGGCATTGATCACCTCGGCCATGAAAATGGTTCAGTCGAACAAGGCTTAAAAATGGACGTCATGAATGTTTTAGGCACAGCACTGGTGCCCTGCTCGTACGACCCGCTGACGGGTTACTTCAGGGACGGCTGCTGCAAAACGGACGAGACCGACACCGGCTCACACCTGATTTGCGCCAGAGTCACCGCCGAATTCTTGGAGTTTTCAATGGCGCGCGGCAACGACCTGACCACGCCCCGGCCCGAATACCGCTTTGCAGGCCTTGAGCCCGGCGACCGCTGGTGCCTGTGCGCCACCCGCTGGACCGAAGCCCTGGCTGCAGGCGTGGCCCCACCTGTGGTGCTGGAAAGCACGCATGCAGCGGCACTGCGCTTTGTCACGATGGAACAGCTCGAAAACCACCGCTTTGATAAAGCCGCGCAGTAGCAAGCTAGAATGCAAGGCTAGCGGAAGGGTGGATGAGCGGTTTAAGTCATACGCCTGGAAAGCGTACGTGGGGTTAAACCCACCGCGGGTTCGAATCCCGCCTCTTCCGCCAATG
>CAMARI010000247.1 GCA_945860515.1 Polaromonas sp. YR568 | reverse complement strand
TCCTTGCTGGTTTGTCGGCATGATTGCCGCTTTGCCGCTTTGCCGCTTTACCGACACTTACCCCAAACCTATTCGGGCTGGGGGACGACGCCTGCCTGCTTGTGTTGCAGCACGGGGCCGCGACGGCGTTACCGGTTATTTGACGGGTAAACCGGCGCAACCTTAAGCAACCATAAACCCACTTCAATTTCTTGTCCATTTCACAGTTGAACTTTCCAGGAGCATTAATATGGCCGTTATCAATACCAACATCAGTTCGATCCAAGCCCAGAATTCCCTGCGTTTGAGCCAGCTGAACCAATCCACCGCGATGGAGCGCCTGTCCAGCGGCGTGCGCATCAACAACGCCAAAGACGACGCTGCCGGCCTGGCCATCAGCACCCGCATGACCTCCACCATCCGCGGCCTGGCCGCTGCGGTGCGCAACGCCAACGACGGCATCTCGCTGACGCAAACGGCTGAGGGCTCTTTGGGCCAGATCAGCGACAACTTGCAGCGCATCCGTGAACTGGCCGTGCAGTCGGCCAACACCGGCACCAACGCGTCGGACCGTAACGCCATGAACAACGAAGCCAAGCAACTGGTCGCTGAAATTGACCGGGTGGCCAGCAACACCACCTTTAACAACATCAACTTGCTCGACGGCACCTTCACCAACCAAGACCTGCAAGTCGGCGCTGGCAACACCGCCAATGACCGCTTGTCGATTACCATCGGCACCGCCAAGTCGAGCACCTTGGGTGTTGGCGCCAGCTCCAGCTACAGCGCGACAAAGGGCAGTATCGATGCCACTGGTGTATCTGCCACTGCCCTGGCAGCAGGTGATTTATCCATCAATGCCTACCAAGTTGGCGCGTCTGTCGCGGACGGTGTTTCTTTTGCCAACGCCGCTGCCAGCGGCATTGCCAAAGCGGCTGCCATCAACGCCGTCTCCGGCCAAACTGGGGTATCTGCAACTGTTTCCGCCACGACGTTCGCTGGTAACGGTGCTGCTTCCGCTTTTGGTGATACCGCGGTCGGGGATTTGGTCATCAACGGTGTTGATGTGGGCGTCATTCTTGCAGCAACTGCCGCCGGCGACCGAGGCACCCAAACCGCAGCAGCGGTCAATGCCAAGTCGTCGCAAACCGGCGTTACGGCAACTGTTACTACGGCAGGTGTGGTAACCCTGTCTGCCGCTGATGGCCGTAACATCACAGTGACGTCAGCTGGAGGTTTCGCCAAGACTGGGCTGTTAGCCTCCGCCACAACGACGACCAAAGCGTCCGCGCTGACCTTGTCTAGCAGCAGTCAGGCTGGCATCACCTTGGGTGGCACTGCCGGTTTGACCGCAGTGAATATGAGCAACACTGCAGTTGCAGCCACCGCAACAGCTGGTGCGGGTGTCTCGTCGCTCGACCTGACGACAGCGGCCGGCGCCCAATTGGCGTTGGCAACCCTCGACAAGGCCATCAACACCATCACCGATTCCCGCGCCTCGATGGGTGCTTACCAAAACCGCCTGGCTGCTTCGGTTTCTAACCTGGAAACCTATTCGCAGAATTTACAAGCCTCACGCAGCCGCATCCTGGACACCGACTACGCCAAAGAGTCAACCAACCTGGCCAAGTCGCAAATCATCGCCCAAGCCGCCACCGCCATGCTGGCCCAGGCCAACCAGTCGCAGCAAGGCGTGCTGGCCCTGCTCAAGTAAGCGCAAACCCCTAATGCGTCGGGCGCAAACCCGACACCCTAAAAAAGGCCAGCCACAAGCTGGCCTTTTTTTATGGCTGGGGATGACGATAGGCCGTGCTGTTTGGTTTTTGGCTTAGCAGCAGATTCGCACAGAGCGCTGAATTTTCTTGCATTTGCGTGGCCGCCTGCCTATACATCATTAAAAAAAGGATGGCTTGCATTTATTGGCTATTGCACCAAGTGCAATAGCCGAATAAAATAGCCACATGAAAAGAGTCTTTAAAACCAAGACCTTTGATCGATGGGCGCGCAAAGTGGTGGCTGATGATCTTCTTTGCCAAGCTGCGCACGAGATTGAGCAAGGGCATTATGAAGCCGACTTGGGTGGCGGTGTGTGCAAGAAGCGGGTGGCCGTGCCGGGTCAGGGTAAAAGTGGATCAACCCGAACCCTGGTGGCAAAAAAGCACAATGCGGCGATCTTCTTTCTCGCTGGGCGCGAGAAAAATTCACCCGGGTCGGATTTCACCACCAAAGAAGTGGAAGCAGCAAAAATCATCGGTCATGTACTTGAAAGTGCGGACATCGAAAAACTCGATGGCCTGGTGGCAACTGACATCTTGAAGGAGATTTGTAATGTCAAACAAAAAAGTAACTGAGGAAAACCGTATTCTTTCTGAGATGCTAGAAATGGCGCAGGCTTTGCAAGGCCATGCTTTGATTTCCAAACAAGATATGGCCAAGATGCAACTGATCTGCCAGAGTCCGCCTGATTACACGGCTGAAAACGTCACTGCTATTCGTGTAAACAAGGCCAAAGTGAGCCAATCTGTGTTCGCATCCATGTTGAACGTCAGTGTTTCTGCTGTTCAAAAGTGGGAGTCACCGAGCTCTGGCAAACACCCCAGCGGCGCGGCTGCGAAACTTTTACAACTGATAGAAAAGAAGGGTCTGGGGGCGATTGTTAGCTGAAGTCGTGCCACGTTTGACTGTGACCAGTCGCAGCAAGGCGTGCTGGCCCTGCTCAAATAAGTCTTTGACGTTCAACCCTGAAAAGGGCGGGCTGGGTGATTCCGGCCCCTTTTTCGTTAGGCTCATGCTAGATAAGCCGTCCTTTTGACCGCATAATTTGCTAATGAAACCGTCTCAAGTCCTGAACATGCACAGGCAAGCCATTCGACAAATTGTGCAGGCCCACAACGCTACAAATGCGCGGGTCTTTGGCTCGGTGTCGCAAGGTCTTGACGATGCGTCCAGCGACCTTGATATTTTGGTTGACCCAACCCCACAAACCTCCCTGTTTGACATTGGCGCTATGCGCCGCGAGCTCAAGCAACTGCTCGGCGTCAAGGTAGATGTGTTGACCCCAAACGCACTGCCAGATTCTTTTCGCTCACACGTCCTTGGCCAAGCACAGCCCATATGAAAGATCCGCAACGGTTAGCGGACTATGTCTGCTTGCAGGCGGCTTTTTTTCGACTCTACCGACTACTGCGGGTCCGTACAGTGGTTCATGCTGCATGGATCTTGGATTTAGCCTGGGATGACAACCAAAGTTCGGGATGATGACAACCTGGCCAAGTCGCAAATCATTGCCCAAGCCGCCACCGCCATGCTGGCCCAGGCCAACCAGTCGCAGCAAGGCGTGCTGGCCCTGCTGAAGTAAGCAAGAAGCCCCTGGCGCGTCGGGCGCAAGCCTGATGCCCTCAAAATCGGCCTGCACCCGGCCTGCCAAATTCAAGGATGCCCGCAGGGTGTCGGTGATCAAGCCCTCCATCGCCAGTGCAAAAGCCACCTTGGCAATTTGAGGGAAAAACCAGTTTCGGAGATAGCTCACGAGGTACAGCCCCGCGCCAACTGAGCGGAGTGGCACGGTCTTTGCTGCTCATGGTGCATCTGACGCTTTACCGACACCTACCGATTACTTCAACATGCCTATGCCAGCCCCTCTCCACATTTTGTGGTTAGACCCCTTTCACCCGCTCGCGCCGACTGAGCAGGCGCAGCTGGCGCAGGCCGGTCTATTGGTTGGCGTGGTTCGCACAATGGATGAGCTGCAAGCCGAACTGGCGCAAGAGCGCGCTGCGGTACTGGTATTGGGACTG
>CAMARI010000246.1 GCA_945860515.1 Polaromonas sp. YR568 | reverse complement strand
GCCGTGTTGCAGCGCCTTTTCAAAAAAAGGCCGCGCGTCGTACAGAGTGACACCAACGCCTGAATCCGGTGTGTCAGCCATGCGTTTGCCTAGATGGCCGACTCTTCGTCGGAATCTCGCTTGGCAGGCGTCACATTGCCCCGGTCGGTGTCGCCCGTTTCCACCTTGCCGTCGTCGTCTTCAGCGGCCTCGTCTTCGCCAAAACCAGCATCAAATGCACTGGCCTTGGCACGCAGCACCAGCAGCATTTCAATGAACAAATCAGGCAGCTGGTAGCGCAGTATCCAGGCCAGCTGCATCCAGTCCTTGTCGGCGATCTCGTCTTCTTCAAGCTTGGGCTTTTCATAGGCCTTGGCCAGCAGTTCGTCTTGCGACAGCATGTCGCCATGGTCCTCCATCGCGTCAAACACGCCGCTGCGCGCGAATGCCTCGACCCGGCTCCACTTTTCAGAAAAGTAATCGGCCAGCGCCTCGCTGCCACCTTCCAGGTCGCCAATGGCCGTCAAAAACTCGACCGGGTCTGCATCGTCCCGGAAGATGATGGCATTGACCATGCCGCGCAGGTGCGTGCGGGTCAGGTCTTTGTATTGCTTTTCAATCACCACCGCGCGCGCAAACTGTGCGGGCGACACCAGCAGGTTCACCACAGATTCTTTGGAGTTGTCGTATTCACGAATCACGGCCAGGATGTCTTTGGCGGGCAACTGCTCCAGCACCACCATCAGGGCAGCATCTCCCTCGGTATCGGCCAGCTCGACCAGTGCACCTTCAGCGCCCACGATGTCACCAGCGGCAATCAGGGTCTGGGTTTTGGTGATCAGTGCGAGGTTGTTTGTCGAGGTCGTCATGGGTTATTCCTTACGGTCAAAGCCTTGGCCAACCATCCAGTCTTCAGCGGCTTCCTTGCGGGCTTTGGCATCAGCGCGTTCTTCGGCGTCACCGTCAAACTCCTCGCTGTCTTCATCGTTGTCTTCATCGTCATCGGCTTGCGCTGCGTGGTTGACAGGCTTGCCTGCCATGTATTCCAGCGTCGCCGCCACCGTCAAAAACCATTCACCACCGGGCTCGCCCAGCACCTTGTCAGCCAAGCTTTGTGCCCAAGGCGCCATTTGAATGTCGTTTGCCAAACCGGTCCAGTCAGGCAACTCATCGGCTTCAAAGCCCATCAAATCGTCCATCACAGCAGGCGCACTGAAGGCAAACGCCTGATGAAAAACTACCGCCACCATTTCTGGGCTCAGTTCCATCATCTTGACCAAAAAGTCGATCTCGCTGCGCTTGTCAGCCAGGCGCTTCTTGAGCACGTCCTTGCCCTCCGAGTCCTGGCGCAGGTCGTCAAGTTCTGCCTGGTAGGCAGAGCGAAGGTCAGAAAAGAAGGCAGAAATGGTCATGAGAAGCTGTAGTTGGGGTCAGAAAAAAGAAGTTAAACCACCGACTTGAAATAAGCCTGCCAAATGTCCTGGGCGGTTTCGAGCGGGTTGTCCAGCAAATTGCGTCGGCGGTTGTCGTCGTAGGCTTGGCGCTTTTCCGCGTCTAACAGCACGTCATACGCCTCCTGCACGGCTCTAAACCGCGCCGCAGTGTCGTCAGCCGTGTTTTTGTCGGGGTGAAAAAACGATGCCTTTTGGCGAAACGCTTTTTTGATGTCTGCCAGCGTGGCGGCGCTGTTCAGGCCCAGGGTGGTGTAGTGGTCAGTCACAGGTTAAAGGCCTCGACCTTCAGACCTGCAAATATCTTGAAATCGGCAGCATTGCGCGTCAGCACCGCGTACCCATGATGTATCGCGGTTGCGGCAATCATCGCATCATGCGCGCCAGCCGTCACATTTTTAGACAATGCCGCCACCATTCGTGCATGCGTACGCACCACAGGCATGGAAAACTCAAGCACTGGGATGATAGACATAAGGTTTTCCACAAACGCAGCTCGCTGGGCCTTGCGCTGGGCGGTACTGGCGCGCTCAACACCTACGAGCAATTCGCTTGCCGTGATCGCGCTCATGTAAGCACCACCATATCTAGACCAGCGCGCCAAATCAAGATTGCCGCCAGATCGCTCAGCCAGTATCCAAACGTCTGAATCAATCACGAGGCCCATGGGTCACTTTTATTTTTGAGATTGACGCGTACATGGCGAACGTCTTCAGCCATTTTTAGGCGTTCAGAAGCTTTGAGTTGTGGGCCTTTCGCCAGAACATCGTCAAGCTGGTCAATCGGAAAACCACTGCTGGCCACCGCAGGTAGCACCCGAGCCACAACCCGCTTGCCACGTTGAATATCCAGTGATTGGCCCTGGTATTGCACTTGGCTCAAAAAATCTGAGAGACCCCGCGAGAATTCGGTGACTGTTAATGCAACAACACTCATGAAGCAAACTCCTTAAATCTGAAAATCATTTTATCAGATTTGCAAATTTCAAATCTTGCGAGGGGTGAAAGGCGGCTTTGACTTCAGGTGCCTTGATGCCACTCAGACAGTCGCCCCTGAACCAGCCGATAACGCCGCGCGCATCTTGCTGCCAGTGACTCGTCATGCGTGACCATGATGAAGGCGGTGCCCTGGTCACGGGCCAGTTGCAGCATGAGGTCGAACACGCCTTCTGCGGTGGACCGGTCCAGGTTGCCAGTGGGCTCGTCGGCCAGTACGCAAGCCGGTTGCGCGACCAGTGCGCGTGCAATCGCCACGCGCTGGCGCTCGCCGCCTGACAGCTCTGCCGGGCGGTGGTGCAGGCGGTCTTTCAAGCCGACACTGGCCAGCATGTGGGTCGCGATTTGTGCCGCTTTTTCGGTCGTCATACGGCGAATCCACAAGGGCATGGCGACGTTGTCCAGCGCGCTGAACTCGGGCAGCAAATGGTGAAACTGATACACAAAACCCAAGTGCTGGTTGCGCAACTGGCCTTGTACTGTGGCCGACAGCGTTGACACGTCTTGGCCTTTGAGCACGACTTGCCCACTGGTAGGTGCGTCCAGCCCACCCATCAGGTGCAGCAGTGTGCTTTTGCCGGAACCTGACGCACCGACGATGGCGATGGTATCCCCCTGGTAGACCTGAAGGTCTACGCCGTGCAGTACGGTGACATCGAGGCGGCCTTCAATGAATCGCTTGGTCAAGTCAGTTGCACTGAGGACGGCAGCGCTGTCGTTGGCAGACGTCATGGCTTTCATCCCTTCAAGCCGGGGCAGCGAACCACGCGAATCGGGTAGCGCGGGGCAACATCACTCATAGCGCAAGGCCTCCGCCGGATTCACCTGGCTCGCACGCCAGCTGGGGTACAGCGTGGCCAAAAAGGCCAGTATCAGCGCAATCACCGCAATCGGCATGATGTCGGCGTATTGCGGCTCGCTCGGCATGCGGCTGATCAGGTAAATGTCTTTGGGCAAGAAGCTGGCGTTCAGAATCCGCTCCAAAGCGGGCACCAGCACGTCAATATTGAAGGCGATGCCCAGGCCCAGCAGCAAGCCCGCCAGCGTGCCGATCACGCCCACCATCGCGCCTTGCACCACAAATATCCCCATGATGCTTTTCGGGCTGGCACCCAGCGTGCGCAAGATGGCGATGTCAGCGCGCTTGTCGGTCACCGTCATCACCAGCGTGCTGACGAGGTTAAACGCCGCCACCGCCACAATCAGGGTGAGGATGATGAACATCATGCGTTTTTCAAGCTGCACAGCGGCAAACCAGGTTTTGTTTTGCCGCGTCCAGTCGCGTATCAGCAGGTCACCCGTCAACGAGCGCGACAATTCTTGCGCCACCTGACGCGCTTGGTGCAAGTCCTTGAGCTTGATGCGAATACCGGTGGGTCCTTCGAGTCT
>CAMARI010000245.1 GCA_945860515.1 Polaromonas sp. YR568 | reverse complement strand
CCCTACCTATCCTGAAAGGATGAACGCTATGAAAAACTTGTCCAAACTACTTGCCTGCCTGTCGCTTGCCAGCGCCTTTGTCATGACCTCCCCCGTCATGGCGCAAACCCCTGCCAAGATGGACGACGTGTCCGTCCAGCTTGACTGGGTGGTGCGCTCTGACCACGCCATGTTTTTTGTTGCCAAAGAAAAAGGCTACTTTGCGCAAAACGGCATCAACCTGACAGCCGTTCGCAAAGGTACGGGCTCCACCGATGCGCTTCGCCTGGTAGGCAATGGCAATGCTGAATTTGGCTTTGCCGACCTGCCCACACTGATGGTGGGTCGGGTGCAATCGGTGCCCGTGGTCGCGCTGGCGGCAGTGAACCAGAAAAGCCCGATGGCAATAATTTCCATCAAGTCCAAAAAACCAATCAGCAAGCCCAGCGACTTGAAGGGCATGAACATTGGCGTGCATTCATCAGGTTCCACCTACGTGTTTTTAAAAGCCTTTCTGGCCGCCAACGGCATGAGCCTGGCCGATATCAAGCAGAGCACTGTCGCCCCGCCGTATGAGAGCTTTTTGGTATTGGGCCGGGTCGATGCAGTACCGGGCTACATCAATGCCGAGGTGCCTGAGCTGGAAGACAAAACCGGCGGCGCGGGCTCGCTGTCCATTGTGCAGGGGGCAGATTTTGGCTACCGCGCTTATGGCTCGGGCATGTTCACGTCTGAAAAGCTGATTGCTGAAAAGCCAGACCTGGTGGCACGCTTTACCAAGGCCTATTTGCAGGCCTTTCAGTTTGTGGCCGCGAACCCTAAAGAAGCGGTGGACATCATCATCAAGGCTAACCCTGAGTACGCCACCAAAGCAGAAATTTTGACCAAGCAGTTACAAACCAATTTGACGCGCAGCTTTTTCAGTGACTCGACCAAAGCCAGCGGCCTGGGCGTGATCACCGCACAGCAGTGGAAAGAAACCGCCGAAACCCTGATGGCGCAAGACGTGTTGCCAAAAACCGCCAGCCTGACCGCTGGTTACGACATGCGTTTTCAGGAAGCTGCCAAGCCTGTACGTCGCTAAACAAGGGTGGTTTTAGACATGACTATTGCCACTCTTTCCAGCAAACCTAAAGACACGTACTTAGGGCCGCAAACGGCTGTAGCGCCTGCTAGTGACGGGCTGTTTTATGGCGGGGGGTGGCATGCACCGCAGGCTGGCGGCTATATCGACATCACCGAGCCGGGCACCGGCAAACGCCTGGGGCGTGCGCCGGTGGCCACGTCGCTTGATGCTGACCTGGCAGTGGCTGCGGCAAAAAAAGGCTTTGCCGTTTGGCGCGACACACCGCCGCTGGAGCGTGCCCGCGTCATGAAAGCCATTGCCGCCAAACTGCGCCTGCATGCCCAAGAGCTGGCTCTGCTGGACGCCGCCGATTGCGGCAACCCGGTCAAGGAGATGGTGGCCGATGTGATGGTGGCCGCCGCGTTGTTTGAGTTTTTTGCGGGCTTGGTGACCGAGCTAAAAGGCGCGTCGATTCCGATGGGGCCGAACGCGGTGAACTTTTCAGTACGCGAACCGCTGGGCGTGGTGGTACGCATTGTGGCGTTTAACCACCCCTTCATGTTTGCTGCAGGCAAGATGGCTGCGCCTCTGGCGGCAGGCAATGCAGTCATCATCAAGCCACCTGAGCAATCGCCGCTGTCGGCGCTCAGGCTGGCTGAAATCATTGGCGACATGTTGCCGCCAGGGGTGATGTCGATTTTGCCGGGCGGGCTGGAGATTGGCGCTGCGCTGGTGGCCCACAAGGACGTGGCCATGGTGGCGCTGGTGGGCAGCGTACCTACGGGCCGGGCGGTGATGAAGCTGGCCGCAGACAGGCTCAAACCCGTGCTGCTGGAACTGGGCGGTAAAAACGCATTGATTGCCTACCCTGATGTTGACCCGCAGGAGGTGGCCACGGGCATTGTGGCGGGCATGAACTTCACCTGGTGTGGCCAGTCGTGCGGCTCCACCAGCCGCGCCTTTGTGCATGCTGATATTTACGACGAGGTGGTGGCGCATGTGAAGCAGCAATGCGCCCAGTATGTGCCCGGCCTGCCAACCGACGAGGCCACCAGCATGGGTGCCATCATCAGCCAGGCGCAGCACAGCAAGGTGCTGGGCTTTATTGCATCAGCCAAAGCCGAGGGTGCCAGGCTGGTGTGCGGCGGCGGTGTGCCTGCCGGGCCAGAGCTGGCCAACGGGTTTTATATTGAGCCGACCGTGTTTGCAGACGTAACGCAAGGCATGCGAATCGCGTCTGAAGAAATCTTTGGACCGGTTTTGTCGGTTCTGAAATGGCAGGACGAAGACACCATGATGCAGGAGGTCAATGGCGTGGACTATGGCCTGACCTGCGCCATCTGGACCAACGACCTTGAAAAAGCCCACCGCGCGGCACAGCGTGTGCAGGCGGGCTTTGTCTGGATCAATGAAGTGGGCAAGCATTTCCTGGGTGCGCCCTTTGGCGGTGTGAAGCAGTCGGGCATTGGGAGAGAGGAATGTCTGGCAGAAATGCTGGCCTTCACGTCTGAAAAAAACATCCACATCAATCTGCGCCGCGTTGCGCGCAAGGCTTGATTTTTATTTGTCGTTATGAGTTATGACTATGTGATTGTGGGCGCAGGCTCAGCAGGCTGCACACTGGCCAATCGCCTGAGCGAAGACCCGTCCGTCAAGGTGCTGCTGCTGGAAGCGGGCGGCTGGGACCGCGACCCTTGGATCAAAATCCCGCTGGGTTGGGGCAAGATTTTGCAAAACCGCCTGCACGACTGGATGTACTACGCCGAGCCTGAAGCCAACGTGGACGGCAGGCGTGTGGAGTGCGCGCGCGGCAAGGTGGTGGGCGGCTCGTCGTCGACCAATGCCATGGCCTGGGTGCGAGGCAACCCGAACGACTTTCAGCGCTGGGCCAGCCGCTACGGTTTGCCTGAATGGGACTACGCCCATGTGTTGCCCTACTTCAAGCGGCTTGAAACCTGGGAGGACGGTGCCAGCGCGCAGCGCGGCGGTAGCGGGCCGGTGGGCGTGCAGCGCTGCAAGTACCAGGACCCATTGATTGAAGCCTATGCCGAGGCCGCAAAAGGCGCAGGCCACGCTTGGACGCAAGACTACAACACAGCAGCGCAAGATGGTTTTAGCCGCCTGCAAATGAGTATTCGCAACGGTGCGCGTTGCAGTACCTCGGTGGCCTATTTGCGGCCCGCCTTGCATCGGCCCAACCTGACGGTCAAGGTCAACATTCTGGCCTCCAAAGTCACCCTTGACGGTGGCCGTGCCACCGGCGTGACTTACATCGCTGACGGGCAGATCAAAACCGCCCATGCAGAGCGCGAGGTGCTGTTGTGTGGCGGCGTCATCAACACGCCGCAGTTGCTGATGCTGTCTGGCATTGGCGAGCCCGACCAGCTGGCTGCGCAGGGCATCAAAACGCAGGTGGCGTTGCCCGGCGTGGGTGCCAATTTGCAGGACCACGTGTCAGTGGTGGTGATGTACCAGCGCAAGCAGCCGGGGCCTTTTCATCGCATGATGCGGCTTGACCGGATTGGCCCAGCCATCATTCAGGCCTACCTGACGGGCACGGGTTTCGCGTCTGATGTGCCGGGCGGCGTGGTGGGGTTTTTAAAAAGCCAGCCGCAGCTTGACACGCCTGATTTGCAAATGCTGCTGACCGCTGCGCCGCTGCCTGCCTGGCCGTATTTGCAGCCCTTTAAAAAGCCCTTCAACGATGGGTTTGCCTGCCGCACCGTGGTGCTGCATCCCGAAAGCCGCGGGCGGGTTGAGCTGGCCAGCAGTGAC
>CAMARI010000244.1 GCA_945860515.1 Polaromonas sp. YR568 | reverse complement strand
TCTTCGGCAATCGACTGGAGGGTATTGGCATGACCGGCCGAACGCCAGATCTCGCCGGCCTCGGGAGCACGCTCAGGCGCAAAGGTGTCAAACCAGGACTGAAAATGCGGCGCTGTGAGCTGTTTGCGAAACAGCTTGGTGGCCTGTTGCCAGGCGTAAGCCACCGAAGGCGACACCGGGAAACCATCACGCGCGTAGCCGATGGCTGCGGCCATCGATGTCGTCAGGGGCAGTTTGCCAAAACGCTGCGCCATGGCGGCCCACGAAGCGGGTGTGCCGGGCACAGTCACCGACAGCGGGCCGTACTTGGGCATCTCGGTATGGCCCAGTTGGGTAAAGCTTTGCAGCGTGCTGTTGGCCGACGCTGGCCCGCTCGCGTTCAGGCCGTGCAATTTGCCGCCGTGCCAGATCAGCGCAAAGGCATCGCCGCCGATGCCATTGGCGGAGGGCTCCAGCACGCTCAGGGCCGACGCCGTGGCAATCGCTGCGTCAATGGCGTTGCCGCCTGCCTGCAAGACCTGAAGCCCGGCTTGCGCTGCCAGGGGCTGTGACGTGGCGACCATGCCGCGCTGTGCGTAGACAACGTTGCGCCGCGATGGATAGGGAAAATGCTGGGCATCAAAAGACAACATGCGCGAAACTTTCTGATTATTTGTGTTTGGGGTCCAGCGCATCGCGCAGGCCATCGCCCAGAAGATTAAATGACAGCACCAGCAAAAATATCGACACACCCGGCCAGATCGCCATCCAGGGTGCGTTATCGACATAATTTTTGGCGGTGTTCAGCATGCTGCCCCAGCTGGGCGCTGGCGGCTGCTGACCGAGGCCGAGAAATGACAAACTGGCCTCGGCAATGATGGCCGCAGCAATGGCCAGCGTGGCCTGCACGATCAGCGGGGGCAAAATATTGGGCAGAATATGCCGCAACGCGATTCGCCAGGGCGGGTTACCCACAGCGCGCGCCGCTTCAACAAAGTCTTCAACCTTGACCGACAGCACCTGGCCCCGCGTCAGGCGAATGAAGATGGGCGTTGACGACACCCCGATCGCAATCATGGCGTTGGTCAGGCTGGGGCCCAAAAACGCAGCCAGCGCGATGGCTAAAATCAAAAAAGGCACGGCCAGCATAGAGTCGGTCAAGCGGGAAATCACGCCATCAACCCAGCCGCCCAAGTAGCCTGCCAGCAAACCGATCGGCACACCTAGCGCCATCGCAATGCACACCGACACCAGCCCCGCTAAAAGCGACGCACGTGCCCCCCAGATCACACGCGACAGCACATCGCGGCCAATGTCGTCGGTGCCAAACAGGTATTGCGCGCTGGGCGCCTTGCGCACCGCGCTCCAGCTGGCTTGAAGCGGGTCTTGCGGCGCGATCACGGGCGCCAACACGGCAATCAACACAAAAGCCAGCACAATGGCCAGCCCCAGCATCGCGCCACGGCGACGCACCAAGCGAAGCAGCGCGCGCCTGGCTGGCGAAAGTTCACGCGGCTGCGCTGGGGCATTCACCGGAATCGGGACAACATGCATGAACTATCCCCGAAGCCGTGGATTGACGAAAAAGTAAGCCATATCCGCCAGCAGATTGAGCAAGATGTACACCGTGGACGTAAAAAGCACCACGCCCTGAACCACCGCGTAGTCGCGATTGAACACCGCGTCCACAATCAGTTTGCCAAACCCCGGTATTGAAAACACCTGCTCGGTCAGCACGGCCCCCGACAGCAGCGTGCCAAACTCCAGCGCGCCCAAGGTGATGATCGGTGTCATGGCGTTACGCAAGGCATGCTTGAGCACCACGGTGCGCTCCACCAAGCCCTTGGCCCGCGCAGTACGCACATAGTCGGCATTCAGAACCTGCAGCATGGCGCTGCGCGTGTGACGCATCAGCACGGCGGCAATCGCATTGCCCAGCACAAAAGCCGGCATGATCATGGCGGCAAGATTGGCCTTGAGGTCTTCAAAAGGACTCACATAGCCCGATGCCGGCAGCCAGCCGAGCGACACTGAAAAAAGCAGAATCAGCAAAATACCGAGCCAGAAATTGGGCGTGGACAAGCCCCACAGTGCAACGATATTGGCAACATAGTCCCACGCTGAATCCTTGGCCACGGCCGACACAATACCGGCAGGAATGCCGATGACCAGTGCAATCACCATCGCCATGGCAGCCAGTTGCAGCGTGACCGGAAGCTTTTCCTGAATCAGCTCCAGCACCGGCTTCTGGATTCTCAGCGACTCGCCCAGATCGCCCTTGAACACACCGCCGATCCAGTAGGCATAACGCACCGGCAGCGGCTCATCCAGGTGCATCTTTTTTTGCAGATAGGCAATCACGGTCGGGTCTTGGTCTTCACCTGCCAGCATGATGGCTGGATCGCCCGGCAACAATTGCTGCAAGCCAAAAATAATGATGGTGACGAAAAAAACCGTCGGTATCAGGGCGACCAGTCGCTTGATGAGGTAGCTCAGCATGATGGTGTTTCAGGATGACAAACAGTGCCGGCATGGGCGCAGTGTCCCGCGCCTGCACTGCTGATGTTTACTTAAATTGCAGCCCTTGCACGCGCATCAGGCCGTCGGGGATGGCACGCACACCTGTCAGCTTTTTGTTGTACGCCCACAGCCAGTTGCGGTGAAACAGGTAAACCACGGGGCGGTCTTTGGCCACCTGTGCTGCGACCTGTTCAAAAATCTTGGACCGCTCAGCCTGATCGCGCACACTGCGCGACTTGTTGAGCAGCTCATCAACTTCAGGCTTGCAGTAGCCAGCGTAGTTCAGCGGCTGCTTGCAGGCATGAAAGCTAAACAGATTTCCGTCTGGATCAGCCCGGCCGCTCCAGGCCAAAACGTAAGCGTCAAACTGGCCTTTGTCAGCCAGATTGAGCGAGGTCGCAAACTCAGTGGACTGAATCTTGACATCGAAACCGGCCTCCTTGGCCATCGCTTGCACCACCTGCGCCACACGCTGGCCGTCCGAGGTCGTGGGGGTCATCAAGGTAAACACCGGATTCACCACACCGGCCTCCTTCAGCAGGGCCTTGGCTTTGGCAATGTTGCGCTTGGGCAGGGGGACGTTTTTGGCGTAGAACGAGCTGCTGGGCGGCAGCCATTGGTTGCCGGCTGTCGCTTCGCCGTCCATCGCCACCTGAACAATACCGGCACGGTCAAGTGACAGCTCAAAAGCCTCGCGAACACGGGGGTCACGGCCCAGCGGATTTTTTTGCGCCTGATCGCCCTTGCCGGTGTTGATGGTGATGCCCTGGTAGCCCAGTTCGGTGATGCGCGCAATTTGCAAACGGCTGTCTGTTTTGATCTGCGGAATGTCTGATGGCGCCACGCGCTCGATGAAATCAAGCTGCCCGGAACGCAGGTTGGCCAGCCGCACAGTGGCATCCACAATCGGCTGGTAGATCACTTTGTCGAAGTGAACGTTGGCCTTGTTCCAATAGTTGGCGTAGCGCTCAAGCACGATGCGGTCTTGCGCCACGCGCTCCGTAAAACGGAAAGGCCCTGAGCACACCGGCTTGCTGCCAAAACTGGTCGGGTTTTCCTGCGCGGCCTTGGGCGACACCATCATGCCGGCACGGTCTGCCAGCACTGACAGCAGCGGCGCAAACGGCGCCGACATGTTCAGGCGTACCGTCAGGTCATCCAGTGCATCAACACTGACCACCGGAGCGAGTTCGCCGCGGCGGTTGGAGCCCGCCATGTTTTTATGCCGTTCGATGTTGAACTTGACCGCAGCGGCATCAAATTTTTCGCCGTCATGAAAGGTCACGCCGGGACGCAGCTTCAGGATCAAGATCTTGTTGTCAG
>CAMARI010000243.1 GCA_945860515.1 Polaromonas sp. YR568 | reverse complement strand
CTTGGTTTTTCATAGACTGGCGTGACGCCCTGCGCGAACAGCTGTGCTTGCAGCTCCGGATCCTTCATCGCCTGCTCGATCAGGGAGGCCAGCTTGGCAATGATTTGCGGTGGTGTTTTTGGCGGTGCCGAAATGCCGACCCAGGTTTCTAGAACAAGTCCAGGCTTCATTTCTGACAAGGTGGGCACATTGGGCAGCTGAGGTGAGCGTGCGGCGCCAGTAACGGCCAGGGCTTTAAGCGCTCCTGACTTGACTTGAGCTACGGTTGAACTTAAGCCAGGAACGGACATGGTGACTTGGCCCGCCATGAGGTCGGACATAGCGGGTCCAGAGCCTCGGTAGGGGACATGCACCCAGTCGATACCGAATGCTTCTTTGACCAACTCAGCACTGAGGTGCGAGGCCGAGCCATTGCCAGCGGATGCATAGTTGTATTTTCCTGGCGCTGCTTTTGAGGCAGCAATCAAGTCCTGTAAGTTATCAAATGGCGCCTTGCCGTTGACAACCACTGCAAACGGCAGGACGCCAAAAGTAGCGATATGGCTAAAGCCTTCGACTGCCTCAAACAGTGGTTTTTTACTCAGTGCCGAACTCACTGGCATCGCACCGTTACTCAACAAAACCGTATAGCCATCAGGCGCAGCTCGCGAGACTTCTGCGGCCCCCAAAGCGCCTCCTGCCCCGGCACGCGTGTCGACAACAAACGGCTTTCCCGACAGAACAGAAAGACGAGTGGCCAGCAGGCGTGCTGGGCCATCAAAGCTGCCACCGGGCGGAAATGGCACGACCAAGCGCACTGCCTTTTCCGGGTAATCAGCTGCTGCTTGGGCAGACCAGAAAGCCAGTCCGGAAAGAAGTGACAACAATAAAAAATGACGCCGCTTTTGTGAAATGAACATAAACATAGTTGAAATTAATCCGTTGTTAAGATGCGATCCATTGTGATGGGAAGCTGCTTGATCCTGATACCCAGGGCATCGTGGACAGCATTTCCAATGGCTGCGGCCGTGGGGCCTTGGGTGGCCTCACCGGCTCCAACCGACGGCTCATTGGGCTGATGGATGAGGCTGACAGTCACCGTCGGCACTTCCGAGAACATGAGAATTGGATAGTCCTCCCAGTTGCGTGTGGTGATGGCTTCGTTGCTGAACTTCAGCTCTTCTTTCAAAGTCCAACTGCAGCTTTGAACGGCACCGCCCTCAAGCTGGCTTTTCACGCCATCGGGGTTGACCACCAAACCAACATCGGCGGCAATCGAGATATCGGTAACGCGCACTGAGGTTCCGGCCACGATGCGAACAGCCACCGCGCACCATGCGCCGGTGTTCTTGTAGCGCGCATAGGCAAATCCTCTGCCAGCGCCTTCTTCATCCTGCGAACGGTCATGCCACCAGGGCGCTTGGTCAATGGCCTTGTGGATCACGGCTATTGCCCGCGGGTCGCTCAAGTGGCGCAGCCGAAAGGCCACAGGATCTTGCTTGAGCGACAGTGCCAGCTCGTCCATGAAACACTCGATAGCCCACACGTTGGTGTAACCCCCGAGCGCCCGAATGGCAGATGTGCGGATCGGCATTTCCAGTAAACGGTTGTAAATCACCTGGTAGTCAGGCAGGTCGTACAAAGGGATAGCGTTTCGGTCACCGCCGCCGCCTGCAGACATGGGGGGGTCGAGCGACACCGGTGTGACGAACGGATTGGCCAGCTCGGCCGCCGCGACAAATGCCAGATTTCCCGGTGCGGCGCGGCCCGGTCGTGAGGTGTAGCCATTCGACCAGATCGTTTGCGTCCAGTTATGGATGGACCCATCGTCTGCCAAGTCAGCCTCGATCTTCACAAGGTGGGCTGAGCCCGAAGGGCCACTGCTCATTTCAGCCGCACGCGACCACAGCAGGCGTACCGGCCGACCTTTCGCATGCCTTGCCAGCAATGCTGCGTCAAAGGCGACGTCATCGGCGGGGTTGTGTCCGTAGCAACCGGCACCTTCGACATGGTGAACCACCAGTGCCGGCATTGCAGCATCTCCAAACTCTCGGCGCAGGTAGACCTCGATGTCAGATTTGAGGTTGTAGATGCCCTGGCTGTGTGTCCAGATGTCGAGCTTGTTGTCCGTCCATTGCGCCAGCGCACAAGACGGACCAATCGAGGCGTGCGCAATATAAGGTCGCTGGTACCAAGACTCAAAGCGCGTCAAGCCCGCAGGCGGCGGCGTTTTGGCGGCTAACGCGTCAACGATTCGCTGTTCGCTCGGCGCTGTGGTCAGGAAAGTTTTGAGATCAGCACAATCAGGAAGCGACGCAGGCAGATGCCAAGTTACCAGCGTCTCCAAATGCCCAATAGCCGCCACGGCGACTTCTTCACGCGCGGCGAGTACGCCTATAAAGGATCCGTCGCGCAGCAGCTCAACGTCAGGAAAGCGCTTTTGAAAACCGGCTTCGTCCACGCTCACAATCCGTCCCGCCCGGTTGGGCGCACGCAGGAGTCTAGCGTGCTGCATGCCGGGAATCACCATGTCCTGGATGAAGCTGGGGCCGCCAAAAAGTTTTCTTTCCAGATCAAGCCGCGCAACAGGTGTTCCCACCAAACGGTGGTCGCGTTGGGGCTTTTGAGGTGCGTCGTACAAGACTTTTTCGCTGGCCTGATCGTTAAGGTGAAAGTCCCAGTAAGTCATGGTTTGCACCGTCTCGGTCGAGCTGATGACGCCATCGTGGATGGTGACTGTGGACGCCGCCGCACCGCTGGCCGAGCAATAGCGTGAGAGCGCAACCGCCTTGATGGTTGCGCAGGCCATGCGAACCGCCTCGCCGCAGTGCTCAATCGAAAAGCTGCCCGAGGTAACCCCTTCGTCAGGGCTGTCTTGGGTGTTGATGGGCGCATGGACGATCTGCGTCATTGCCACGTCCAGTTCATCTGCGGCGATTTGTGTGAGCGCCGTCGAAATGCCTTGCCCGAAGTTGACTTTGCCCACCCGCAAAGTGACTTTGCCCGGCTCACTGAAGGCAAGCCAATGACCGATGGTTGGATTTTTTTCAAGACTGTTCTTGACGAAGCCCCGCGCCAGAGTGACGGTGTTCATACGCTCTGGACTTTCTCAAGTGCGGCCATCACGGCCTTGATGATGCGCGGTTGGCTGCCGCAACGACACAGGTGCTTGTCCAACGCTGCGCGCACCTCAATCTCACTGACACGCCTTCCGCTGTCGACCAGAGCGACCGAACTCATCAAAATGCCGCTGAGGCAAAAACCACATTGCCCAGGTTGCTCTGCCAACACCGCAGCTTGCACCGCGTGGGGGTGCTGTCGGGTGCCGACGCCCTCTGGGGTCGTGATCTGCTTGCCCTCCAGTGCTTCAAAAGGCAGGTTGCAACTGGTGGTTGGCACACCATCCACCAAGACGGTGCAGGCACCGCAGTGGCCGTCACCGCAACCCATTCGAACGCCTTTGAGATCAAGGTCGTTTCGCAGGGCAAAAATCGCAAAAGCATTGGCCGGAAAATCGCAACTGCGCTTGACCCCGTTGATCATTAATTCCATTCTTCAGTCCTCACTCACTCTTGAAAAAATTGTTTTTTAACGCTCAGAAAATCGTGTGTTGCATCATATGCGGGTGGCGAAGGCTTTCAGTCAACGCGGTAATAGTTCATGGTAATAATTGAATGCAGCTCGGCGGGGTCTGGCATGTGCAGTGCATTGACCCTCTTCGCGCCAATGAAATTTAACGCTAAAAGGTTTTTAAGATGCTCCAAAAGATAGAAGGACTCATCACAGAGCGGGTTTCGAAAGTGCTGTACCTGACAATTGATCGTCCGGCTGACCTGAACCGCCTCAGCCCTGAATTGATCGATCATTTAGGCCTGCTGTTTGCCGAGCT
>CAMARI010000242.1 GCA_945860515.1 Polaromonas sp. YR568 | reverse complement strand
GAACCGATGGCAGGTATTGATAGTGCGTTCTGGAAAAGAAGGGGTAGTGGCATAAGACGAGCAAAAAGTGTCAGGTGGCGGCAGGGCGTGCATCGCGTTTTTTGAGCGCGCGCAAATCCATCATGCCGGGCAGGGTGCGTGGGTCCAGTCCAGGTTCGAAGATCTGGTGCTTCTGGATTTTTTGCGTCGCGGTGGTCGGAATGCTGTCCGTCAAGTAGAGCCAGCCAGGCGCTTTGTAATACGCCAGGTGGGTGTTGCAGTGATCAAACAGCACTTTGGCCGTAGCTGCCGCATCGACTGCCTTGACCTTGAGCACCACGCAGGCCAGCACCTCTTCTTCCCGGACCTCGTCTTTCACCGCGAGTACCGCAACGCTGTCGACCAGCGGGTGTGCCTGCAGCAGGGCTTCAACCTCTGCTGCGGCAATGTTTTCGCCCGACCGTCTGATTATGTTTTTGCGCCTGTCAATAAAGCGCAGCAGGCCGGTGGCGTCACGCGTGACGATATCGCCGGTGTGAAACCAGCCACCGCGCCAAGCGGCCTCGGTAGCGGGTTCGTCATCCAGGTAGCCGCTGAAGAAATGCTTGCGCGGGGTGGCTGCGCTGTGGCGAACGATCATTTCGCCTTCTTGCCCTGCCGGCATGTCGATATCGTTGTCGTCGACCACGCGTACTTCGACGCCTGGCGTGGCGCGGCCAAAGGCGCGTGTGCCGGTTTCGCGTGGCAACTGGTTGTCGATGATGGCGCGCACCATCTCGGTCATGCCCCAGATCTCGATCAGCGGAAAGCCGAAGCGTTCTTCAAAAGCCTTGTGGCGCTGGGGCTCGACACCTGCGCCTATCGCAAAGCGCACGGCGTGGTCACGTTCATGCGGGTGAGGCCCCTGACCCAGCAGCATCGGCACGACCACGCCGAGGTAATGCACAACGGTGGCTCTGGATTCATAAACCTCGGTCCACCAGCGCGATGGCTGAAAGCGGTCGGTTTGCACCTGGCAGTTGCCCCAGAGCATGGCGCAGTAAAACGAGAAGATCGAGGCGTTGACATGAAACAGCGGCAGCGGGTTGTAGATGCGTTCACAGGCTAGCCCAAATGTTGACAGGCCGCCGCGGGTCGAATACCAGGCACCTGCAGCCAGCTCATAGCCATGTGATAGCACGCAGCCCTTAGGCCGTCCGGTGGTGCCCGACGTGTACAACACACTCGCGGCTGTGGACCCATCGGGTGTGCTGGACGTGGCCTTGCGGTCCGAAGCTCGCAAGTCCGCGGTGAAGTTTTCAAACAGCACGACCTGGGGCTTGGCGTGCTCCGCCTGTTGCATGCCAAGACGCAGCTGCGCTTGCAGGGCCGTCAGCACGACCACCAGGTCAACTTTGGCATGGTCCAGCACATAGGCCATTTCGCGCGGGCGATGATCGGGATTGAGCGGCACACAGCACACGCCCAGCGCATTCATGGCCAGCTTGTGCAGCATGTGTTCAGGCCGGTTTTCAATCAGCAGCGCAATACGGTGGCCAACGCCATAGCCAGCGGTAGAGTACGCCTGCATGAGTTCACGTACCGCGCTCGCAGCTTCTGCGTAAGTGATCTCCTTGCCCGCCGGGTCGTACGCTCGGGCAGGGTTGGCTGGTACTGCCAGAAAGGATTTGTCTGCATAGGCGTCGGCTGCGCGAAAAAACGTTTCACCAATGGTGGAGTGGTCGTTGACGGCAATCATGCGCTCTCCTGCAAATTTGTGTGACCGGCTTACAGGCGCAGCACGCCGTAACCCATCTCGCCAAACGGTGCATTGAGCGACGACACAATGGCCATGCCCAGTGCATTGCGGGTGTCTACCGGATCCAGAATGCCGTCATCCCACATCTCCGATGTGGAATGGTAGGCATCGCTCTCGGCCTCAAAACTGGCCAGCACCGGGTCGCGGATGGCGGCGATCTGCTCTGCATCAAGCTCATGGCCCTTGCGCTGGAGCTGGCGTATCTTGACGTCGGCCAGGGTGTTGGCAGCCTGTTCGGCACCCATCACGGCGATCTGCGACTGAGGCCACATCCACAAAAAGCGGCCATCAAAGGCGCGGCCGCACATGCCGTAGTTGCCGGCACCGAATGAGCCGCCGACGATCACGGTAAATTTGGGCACTGTGCAGCCGACCTGCGTCATGATCATCTTGGCGCCGTCCTTGGTGATGCCGCGCTCCTCGTACTCCCGGCCCACCATGTAGCCGGTGATGTTTTGCAAAAACACCAGGGGCGTGCGGTCGCGGTCGCAGAGCCGCATGAAGTGCGCTGCCTTGAGCGAGCTGTCGTTGAAGAGCACGCCGTTGTTGGCCAGGATGCCGACCTTGCAGCCCCAGATACGGGCGTAGCCGCAGATCATGGTGGTGCCGTAGTCAGGCTGATACTCATGAAAGTTGCTGCCGTCGACCACACGCGCAATCACCTCGCGCATGTCAAAGCCGGTTTTCCAGTCGGTGGGCACGATGCCGTAGAGCTCTTTCGGGTCGTAGAAGGGTGCTTCGGCTTCAACCCGGTCTATGGTTTGTTTGGTGATGGGCGATGTGTTGGCAAAAATGTCGCGCGCTATCGCTATGGCGTGGGGTTCGTCGTCGGCCGCGTAATCGCAGGTGCCCGACACCGCGGTGTGCATGGTGGCGCCACCCAATGCTTCTGCGGTGACGATTTCCCCGGTGGCAGCCTTGACCAGCGGCGGGCCACCCAGAAACACGCCGCCATTGCCGCGCACAATGACGCTGTAGTCGCACAGCGCGGGGATGTAGGCGCCACCGGCAGTGCAGTGGCCCAGCACCACCGCAATTTGCGGCACCCCCATTTTGGACAGCATGCACTGGTTGCGAAAGATACGGCCTGCAGCATGTTTGTCGGGAAAGAGGTCTGACTGCAGTGGCAGGAAGCCGCCAGCGCTGTCGCAGAGATGGATGACGGGCAGCCGGTTTTCAATCGCGATGTCAAGCGTGCGCACAATCTTTTTGATCGACAGTGGGTACCAGGCACCGCCCTTGATGCTGGGGTCATCGGCGTGGATAAGGACTTCGCGCCCGTGGATGATGCCAATACCGGACACCTGGCCGGCGCCATGCACTTCGCCTTCATAGGCTTTGTTGGCGGCCAGCGTGCCGATTTCCAGAAACGGTGTGCCGGGGTCAAGCAGCAGGTTCAGCCGTTCGCGAACCGTGAGTTTTTTCTGCCGCTGCAAACGCTCCAGGTCGCGCTCGGGCCTTTCATAGCGCGCCTTGTGCACCTTGGCCTGCAGCGCCTCGACCTTCTGCGTCATGGCGGCGTGGTTCTTTTTGTAGCCTGCAGAGGCCGTGTCTATTTTGCTGACGATGCGGCTCATGCGGCGTCTCCGGGATGAATGAGGCGCACCAGCATGTCGTTGCGCTGGAAGGTCTGGCCCACGGCCAGCGGCAACTCGGCCACCTCGCCGTCGAGGGTGGCGGAAATCGTCATCTGGAGTTTCATGCTTTCAATCACCAGCAGCGCATCGCCTCTTTTGGCCTGCTGGCCTACGGCAACAAGAACGGACACCACCACGCCAGGCATGGGTGCGTGCGAGGCGCCTGCGCCACTGGCTGCACCGGATGCTGACGCCTGCGTCGGGTCCACCCGGTTGACCTGGATGCTGCGACCGCGCAACTGCACATAAATGGTGTCGCCATGTGCTACGGCGCGCAGCCGTTCGGTGCGGCCGTCAAGCGTGCCAACAAAAGTGCCGGCTGCGGGTTGACGGATCTTGATCGGCGTGCCATCGACGTAGACGGCTTCAGTGCGCACCTGTACCTGGTGCCGCATGTCGGGCGTGTCTGAAAACTGGAGTGTGGTCATTTTTGAAGTCAGTTTCTTCAGTTGCGCCATGCGCCCATCGAGGCGTACGGTTCTGGAATT
>CAMARI010000241.1 GCA_945860515.1 Polaromonas sp. YR568 | reverse complement strand
GGCGTGGCGATTGGTTTTGCCGTGCACTACGGTTTTGTTCTGCTGCTGGCCGGGCTGGTTGAAACCGCATTGCCTGCGGCCACGGTTTGGCCGGTACTGTTTGGCATGGGCATGGGGCTGACGCTGCTGCTGGCCTTCGGTTTGCCGCCGGTTTTGCAACTCGCGTCCGTTCCGCCACTGCGCGTCATTCGCCGCGATGTGGGCAATTTAAAACCTGCGTCCATCGCCGTGCTGGGTGTTGGCATGCTGGGCTTTGCGGCGCTACTGGTGGCGGCCAGCAGCGACCTGAAATTGGGCTTGATAGCGGTGGGCGGTTTTGCCGGTGCGGTGCTGCTGTTTGCTGCCGCCAGCTATGCGGCCGTCAGGCTTTTACGCGCCAGCGTGAACGAAGACGTCGCCCCGCGCTGGCTGGTATTGGCCACGCGCCAGCTGTCAGCCCGGCCAGTCTACGCCGTGGTGCAAACCAGTGCCTTGGCGGTCGGCCTGCTGGCGCTGATGCTGCTGGTGCTTCTGCGTACCGACCTGGTCGACAGCTGGCGCAAAGCCACGCCGCCCGATGCGCCGAACCGTTTCATCATCAACGTCCAGCCCGAGCAAAGCGAAGCCTTCAAGAAAGCACTGGCAGACGGTGGCGTGACCAAATACGACTGGTACCCGATGATTCGCGGGCGTCTTGTGGCTGTCAACAACAAGCCGATCACGCCAGATGATTTTTTAGAGGACCGCGCCAAGAACCTGGTCAGCCGTGAATTCAATTTGTCTAACGCCGCACAGCAACCGGCTCACAACCAAACCGTTGCGGGGCAATGGACAGTTGAAGAAAAAGGCGCCATCAGCGTTGAAGAAGGCATTGCCAAAACGCTGCGCTTGAAACTTGGTGATACCTTGAGCTTTGACATTGGCGGGCAAGTCAGCAGCGCCAAAATCACCAGCCTGCGCAAGGTCGATTGGGGTTCGATGCGGGTCAACTTTTTTGTCATGTACCCAGTGGCTGAGGTAACGGATGTCCCGGTGTCTTACATCAGCGCTTTCAAAGCGCCGCCAACCGCAGCCAAGGGCGTGCAGAGCTTCGACAACACCCTTGTCAGAGCCTTCCCCAACATCACCAACGTCGACACCACCAGCACCCTGGCGCAGGTGCAGCGCGTGCTCGATCAAGTCATTCGTGCGGTCGAATTTTTATTCGGCTTCACGCTGGCAGCCGGGCTGGTGGTGCTGTTTGCGGCGATTACCGCTACCCGCGAGGAACGCGCCAGAGAGTTTGCCATCATGCGCGCTGTGGGTGCGCGGGCCAGCCTGCTCAGGCAGGTGCAGCGGGCCGAGCTGGCCGGCGTGGGTTTGCTGGCCGGCTTTCTGGCGTCCGTTGTGGCGCTGGCCGTTGGCTGGGGTCTGGCCAGATATGTGTTTGACTTTGCATGGACAGGCTCATGGACCGTACCGCTGATGGGAAGCCTGGCCGGGGCGGCGCTGGCCCTGGCAGCGGGGTGGTGGGGTTTGCGCTCGGTGCTGAACACGCCCGTGGTCGAGACGCTGCGCGAAGCGCAATGATTTGAAGGTGGGTGCCGCGCATGCAAATTCCAGAAAAACCGCCATTCGACACACCGTTTGAATGGATAGGCGGCGAAGCCAGGGTCAAAGCGCTGGTCGAGCGCTTTTATGATCTGATGGACTTGGAGCCCAACTACAGCGCCCTGCGCGCCACCCATACCGGGCCGCTGGACAACGCACGACAAAAAACCTTTTGGTTCTTGTGCGGCTGGCTGGGCGGGCCGCAGCACTACACCGAGCGCTTTGGCCACCCGATGCTGCGCATGCGTCATATGCCCCAGCAAACCGGCGGTGGGCCGATTGGCATCAAAGAGCGCGACCAGTGGCTGGCCTGCATGAACCAGGCAATGGTGGAGACCGGTGTTGACGAGGCGCTACGCGAGCGCCTCAATACATCGTTTTTTCAGACCGCCGACTGGATGCGCAACAAGGGCGAGTGACAAAGGAGGGGTTAAAACCCTCCTACTGCGCTCAATTGGCCTTCAAAAAGTCTGCCACTTCCAGCAAAATCATTTCATTGTCATCGGCCTTGTTCGGCTCGCGGCTGCTTGAATACGGCAGGTTGTTGTCGTTGCCCACGATGATGTGCTTGGCATCCACGATGTCAACGTTTTCAATCGTGAAAAACGGGAAGGTCAACACACCGTTGTTCAGAGGCTTGCGGGCCAGCTTGGCCGGGTCGGTAATTGCCATCAGGTCGATGTAGCCAATTTTGCGCACCGGGCCGCCCACGTTGGACTCAAGCATTTCAATCTTGTAAACGCGTTTGAACTTGGCCAGGTCGTGAAAGCAGTCAGTGCGTTTTTGGCCTTCCGGGCAGGCTTTGTCGGCCGTGCCTTCGCCGTTGTCGCGCTCAATCACCAAGCCTGTCGTGCCGTCAATCATGTTGAAGTCGCCAATCGCCAGGTTGTTGGCTTCCAACATGTACTTCCAGTGGCGGCCTGTCCAGCTTTCGGTTTTGACATCGAATTCGAGTACCCGCAGGTAGTCTTTGCCGTCCATGTTTTCGTTGGCTTTGGTCGCTGCGTTGTACAGCGCGCCTTCCAGCAGCGCGTAGAGCTTGCTGCCGTCTTTGGATGCTGCCATGCCCTCAAAACCGCGTGAGCGACGCACCTGAAAATCAACCAAACCGCCGGGAGCGCCGGGTGTTGTCACGTTCGGGTGGTCCGGTGAGCGCACCACCTTGCCGTCGACCATTGTTTCAAACACCGCCAGCACTTTGCCTTTGAGGTCGGTCTTGATCAGAAACGGGCCGAGTTCATCACCAATCCACAAGGCGCCACCGGCGAACTGAAAGCTCTCGGTGTCAAAGTCGCTGCCCGTCAGATAACGCTTTTTGGTACCTTCCTGAACAATACGAAAAGGTACCTTTTTGTCGGGGTCATGCAAGAAAATGGTTTCCAGCCGCTTCATGCTGCCGGTTTTAAAGTCAATGTTGTAGCGGTTCAGGTACAGCATGGTGTCGGGCGAATTGGCTTTGGAGCCAAAGCCGTTGTCAGTCAATATCCAGTAGCTACCGTCAGGCATTTTCTTGATGCCCGAGTGCCCCTGAATTGGCTGGCCCTTGAAAGGCAGTGACACGCCGGTTGGCCGTCCTGCAGACAACCCTTCAATCGTACCCAAGGTATCTACCCGCTTGCCGGTGGTGAATTTGCCGCTGATTTTCAAATCGTCAGATGCGTCTTTGGGGGCTGCAATAAAAGACTGCGCAGGCATCACGGCGTGGCCTGCCAACGTGGCGGGGAAAGCGGTTTGCGCATGCAGTGGCAAAGTGGCCAGCGTACTTGCCAAAGCAATGGCGGTTGATAACGTAAAAAGTTTGGATGTAGACATCTGAGCGTTCCCTCGTTGTTAAGAACGCTGATGATGCGCATGCTCTGTGACGATCTGATTACATGAGCTGAGTTGATAACAAATGCTATTGATTAAATAGCATATTAGCTATGTATTGATTGGGCTGTAAGCCTATTCTTCACTTGAAATATCCAAAGTCGATGACCAACGGGCCGCCGCGCTAGCTAAAAGCGTTCAGGTCGATCTATTCCGCCGTGATGCCAGCCTTGCGGATCAGCTCGCCGTAGCGCGTGAGCTGCGCGCGGGTGGCGCGGCCCAGCTCTTCAGGGGTGGTGCCGCGCGGGCTCAGGCCTTGGGCGATGAGCTTTTCGCGCGTGTCCGGGTCGGCCAAGGCTTTGGCCAGCTCACTCGACAAGGTTTGCACGATGGCTTTGGGCGTGCCTGCCGGGGCCATCACTGCAAACCAGGAATTGAATTCAAAGCCGGGCAGGCCGGTGTCTGCCACGGTGGGCACGTCGGGGAACTGCGGCATACGCTTGGGGGTGGTCACGCCCAGCAGCTTGAGCTTGCCCGCCTTGATCAGCGAGTTCACGGT
>CAMARI010000240.1 GCA_945860515.1 Polaromonas sp. YR568 | reverse complement strand
GTCGCACAGGAAGTTTATTTTTCTGAAACGAAAACTGCTCGACCTGTTCTTTTGATGAAGCTCATCTGCCCCTATAGGGCAAGCCAACTATTCTTCAGAAGAGCACATCGCTAAGATACAGGGCGGTTATCCGGGTCCTGCCCCCGCTTTAAGCCGAATTTTTAACCAGGAGCCTTCTGATGTCTGCACTCAAAGCCGCTTTCGACAAAGCCGTGGCCGATTCTAAAAACCTGAGCGAACGGCCTGACAACGCCACCCTGCTCAAAATTTATGCGCTCTACAAGCAGGGCAGCACCGGCGACAACGAAGAGAAAAAACCCAGCTTCAGCGACATGGTGGCGCGCGCCAAATGGGATGCCTGGACCAAGCTCAAGGGCACATCGCCGGAAGATGCGATGCAGCAGTATGTGGACTTGATTGCCGAGCTCGGCTGAAACCGTTGAAAGCATTGACAGCGGGGAAAAGGCGTTTCACCCTAAAAATGGCTGTAACCCAATAAATACGGGCGCTGTAAGCTATTTAATTAATAGCGTCAGGCTTGTGCGACCGGTGTCGGGTGCAGCTGGCTGATGCGCCCCGCCTTGGCCACCTGGCCCGGGACCGTGTGGCCGACAATGTCCGGCATCTGGCGCGCCACCGCGAGCAGTTTGTCCAGATCGATGCCTGTTTCGTAACCCATCGCATCGAGCATGTGAATGGCGTCTTCGCTGCACACATTTCCGCTGGCGCCTGGCGCATAAGGGCAGCCGCCCAGGCCGCCCATGGAGCCGTCAAACCGCGTGATACCGCTTTGCACCGCTGCCAGCACATTGGCCAGGCCCATGCCGCGGGTGTTGTGAAAGTGCATGGTCAGCTGCAGCTGGCCTGCCAGGGTCTGAACCGCGTCAGCCATACGGCTGACCTGCGCCGGATGCGCCATGCCGGTGGTGTCGCAAATCGTCAGGCCCCGCACGCCTGCATCGACAAAACGCTGCGCATAGCCCAGTACCACCGCTTGCGGTACATCGCCTTCCATCGGGCAACCAAACGCGGTGGACAGCGACACATTGACCGCGGCCAGCCCTTGCGCACGCTGGATGATCTCGCTGATCGCCGCGAAGCTCTGGGCCATGCTCATGCGCAGGTTGGCCCGGTTGTGTGTCTCGCTCATCGACATCACCAGGTTCAGCTCATCGGCCTTGGCTTCAAAGGCTCGCTCTGCGCCACGCAAATTGGGCACCAGCACGGTGTAGTCAACACCCGGCAGACGTTTGATTCTAGCCATCACCTCCTCGGCGTCCCGCAGCATGGGGATGGCTTTGGGCGATGTAAAGGAGGTGACTTCAATCTTGGCGTAGCCGCAGGCGCTGAGCGCATCAATCAGCGCGATTTTGTCGTCTGTGGCCACAAACTCTGGCTCCATTTGAAAGCCGTCTCTCGTCACCACCTCATTGAAGTAAATGCGTTTCATGTTGCTTGGCCCTGCACAATGCCTTTGTCTTTAAGCGCCTGGATTTGCGCCTGGGTCAAACCAATGCCACGCAGCACCTCGTCAGTGTCCTGCCCCAGCGCAGGTGCGTTGCGATGCTGGCCACCGGGCGTGTTTGAGAGCTTGGGCACGATGCCGGGCACGGTTAAGGCGCTGCCGTCAGCCAGGGTGATGTGCTGCAACATGCCGCGTGCCGCGTAGTGTGGATCTGCGGCAATGTCGGCGATGGTGTAGATGCGGCCCGCCGGAACGGACGCCGCGTCCAGCGCTCTAAGGACGTCCGTCACGCTGCGCTGGGCGGTCCACTGGCCAATCGCATGGTCAATTTCTGCGACACGCGCCACCCGGCCGGCATTGTCTTTCAAAGCCGGGTCGTCGCCTAGATCGTTACGTCCAATTGTGTTCATTAACCTTTTATAAATGCTGTCGCCGTTGCCTGCTATCAGCGCATAGCCACCATCACTGCACAGGTAAGCGTTACTCGGCGCAATGCCGGGCAGGGCGCTGCCGCCGGGGCCGCGCACGGCGCCAAAGGCTGAGTGTTCGGGCAGCAGGCTTTCCATGCAGTTAAAAACTGCCTCGTACAGCGCAACGTCGATCACTTGACCTGTGCCGGCCGTATGGCGGTGGTGCAGCGCCATCAAAATGCCAATCACGCCGTGCAGTGACGCCAGCGTGTCGCCAATGCTGACCCCCACCCGCACCGGTACCTGGCCGGGCTCGGCCGTCAGGTGGCGCAGGCCGCCCATTGCCTCGGCCACCACACCAAAGCCGGGGCGGTCACGGTAGGGCCCGGTTTGGCCATAGCCGCTGATGCGCAGCATGATCAGCCGCGGGTTCAGCGCCTGCAGCACGTCTGGCCCCAAGCCCCAGCCTTCCATCGCGCCGGGCCTGAAGTTCTCAATCAGCACATCGCTCTGGCTGGCCAGCTTGCGCACAATGTCTTGTGCCTCGGGCTGCTTCAAATCCAGCGCCAGCGAGCGCTTGTTGCGTGACTGCACCTGCCACCACACCGAGGTGCCGTCTTTGAGCAGGCGCCAGCGACGAAGCGGGTCGCCTCCCATGTTTTGCAGCGGGTCGCCGCTATCTGGCGGTTCGATCTTGATCACATCCGCGCCAAAGTCAGCCAGCGTTTTGGCGGCAAACGGGCCGGCAATCAACTGGCCCAATTCAAGAACTTTGAGGCCCGCCAGCGGCCCAAGGGTGGGTGAGGTGGATTTGGCAGGCGATGAATCAGACGTCATGCAGTTATTGTCGGCCAGCCGCTTGCTTTGGCCTGGGTATTTCCCACACGAAGGCTTCTTGCTTGGCGATGACAGTCATCAGGCTTTTTTCACCGCTTTGGCTGGGACCTTTTTGGCAGCAGGTGCTTTTTTGGCGATCAGTGCATCCAGATTTTTGACAATTTCGCTTTCGATCCGGTCCTTGAACGCGCTCAGCAAAAAGCCCAGCCTGGCTGACAAAACAAAGCTGTCCTTGTCAACCGTCATCGTGCCGGTCACGCCCGAACGGGTGAAGCTGCACATATCGGACGCATCGCCTTCCTCGTAAGTGCATGCCATGTCAAACTTTTTCTCTGCCTCTTGTGCCCAGTTGAAAGCCGTCTTGCGCGCTTCGCGTAGCGTCATGCCGTGCTGGCGAGTGATGTGGATGTCTGCCATGGTCTGTCCTAGGGTGTCGTTTTTAGTGCCTGATGGCGTTCGTCTTTGGAAAGCAAAGCAAGCTGCCGGACAGCCGCATAAAAGCGCTGCCAGTCCCTGCCGCCGGCTTCAAACAAGGCCTCAAAACCGGGTACGAGTTCATCGTAGGCGGCCTGGGCGCCAAAGCTGGCGTTGTTGGCCCGCGCCACCCAGCCGTCGTACCCGGCAAAGCCGCCCCACGAGCTTTTGAGCTGCGCATAGTCGCTTCTAAATTTTTGCATCGCTATTGATTTAGAGGCAACTTGCTCAGGTATTTTTTGGTCTGAAGCCGAATTTGACAGATAAATTTGGGCCAAATCGCGCCTTGCTGCAGCGGTCAGTGCCCTGAACTGCTGGCGTCGCGTGTCGAGCGCTGCATCTTCGTGCTTTGCGGTCTGACCAGCGTTGGCAGCCAGCCAGCGCTGACTGCCCAGACGCTCAACCGCCGTGGCAAACGATTCATTGAACATGGTGTCGCCAGCGGCGTAGACCACCTGGTGCGCCAGCTCATGAATGATCAGCCGCGCCAGTTCGCCTTCGGGGTAGTTGATGAAGGTGTTGAGCAAGGGGTCTGCTCCAAAGTCACCCAGCCAGTGCAGCTTGCCCAGGGTGGAATAGGCGGGTACGCCGTAAACGCTCACCTCCCAGCCTTCGCCTTGCAGTTGTGCCGCCTCGGCCCGCGCTTCAGCTTCGTTGAAGTAACCCCGGTAGCCAACGCAGCCCGCCGCCGGAAAGCACCATGTTTTAAGCGTCAGTGAAAACTCGGGCGCAGCCATCACGTTCCACACCACCGCAC
>CAMARI010000239.1 GCA_945860515.1 Polaromonas sp. YR568 | reverse complement strand
GCAACTTTCCATCCAAGCCCATTAAATTGATTTGCCCTTGGCCTGCCGGCGGCTCCACCGACGGCGTGATGCGCTCATTGGCTGAAAGCGCCACACGCATTTTGGGACAAACGGTTGTGATTGAAAACAAGGCAGGCGCCAGCGGCATGCTTGGCCCGAATGAATTGGTGAACGCCAAACCCGATGGCTATACCCTGTCCCAGCTGACCATTGGTATTTTGCGTTTGCCACACATGCAAAAAATGCAATTTGATCCTTTGCAAGACTTTACCTTTATCGCTTGTTTAACCGGCTACACCTTTGGCATTGTGGTGCGGTCTGACTCCCCCATCAAGTCCATCAAAGACTTGGTGGATTACGCCAAAGCCAACCCCGGAAAATATACTTTTGGCTCCACCGGCAACGGCACCACGCCGCACTTGGCTGTGGAAGAGTTCGCCATGAAAGCAGGCATTCAGCTGCAACACATTCCCTTCAAGGGCAACGCCGATGGCATGGCTTCCTTGTTGGGTGGGCATGTGATGTCACACAGCGATGCCACGGGCTGGGCGCCGCACGTCGATGCAGGCACTTGCCGCTTGTTGGCCACCTACGGCAGCAAGAGAACCAGACGCTGGCCCAATGTGCCCACACTCACCGAACTGGGCTACGACACTGTGTCCGATTCTCCGTTTGGCATCGGTGGGCCCAAGGGCATGGACCCTGCCGTGACGCGCAAGCTTCATGATGCGTTCAAGAAAACTTTGGAAGATCCACAAGTACTGGCTACTTTTGAAAAATTTGACCAGTCGGTGATTTACATGAACTCCGAGGACTACGCCAAGTTTGCGCGTACCAACTATCTGAAAGAAAAAGTCATCATTGAAAAATTGGGCTTGGCTAAACCAGCTTAATCAGCTTCACTTCGCCTGCAAAAAAGCCAGCTGGTACTGGGCTTGTACAAATAAATTATGGAATCCTCTCTTGCTTGGCAATTGAAAATTAGTTAAATTATTTTTTCTAACTATTTTTAATCCATAGGAGCCGTCGATCATGCTGATTCAGAAAAATTTCCTCTTGACTTTAGTTGCTAGCGCTTGTGTCGGTATTGCATCAGCGCAGCCCTTGCCGATCGGCACCCCTGAGTCGGTTGGGATGTCCAAGGATCGGCTTTCCGTGATTTCTGCCACCATGAAAGCTGAAGTTGCAGCCAATCGATTGCCTGGCGCTGTTGTCATGATTGCTCGAAATGGAAGACTTGTTTACTCTGAATCGTTTGGTAAAACTGGGCATACCAATGGCGGCGACATGAATGCCGATTCGATTTTTCGAATTTATTCCATGACCAAGCCAATGGTCTCCACTGCCCTCATGATGTTGGTGGAGGACGGTAAAGTTCAGTTGACTGATCCAGTGTCCAAGTTCTTACCGTCTTTCAAAAATCCGCAAGTCAGTGTTTCATCAACTCATCCTGTGTCTGGTGCGGTCAGTTATAAATTGGTCCCCGCGACACAGGAGCCAACCATTCAGGACTTGCTTCGCCACACATCTGGAATCGCCTACGGCGAGCTGACTGCCAATGCGCCCGTCAAAGACGCCTATACAAAAGCCAAGGTATTTCTACCCACCATTGCTTTTGATGCCCGCGGCATCAGCGCCAATGAAATGTCCGAAGGTGTGGGCAAAGCACCTCTCGCACAACAACCAGGAACCACCTGGGAATACTCACTCTCTGTTGACATACAAGGACGTGTCATTGAAGTCGTCAGCGGCAAGCGCTTGATGGATTTCATGAACGAAAGAATGTTTACCCCCCTGAAAATGAAAGACACAGGCTTTCATGTCCCTCCAGAAAAAGCCTCTCGCCTGGCTGAAGCTTTTCCAAAAGATCCTTTGACGGGCTCACCCAATTTATTGATTGATGTTTCAAAGCAACCAGGCAATGATTCGGGTGGGGCAGGCGGCGTTGGAACTGCTGGAGACTATTTGCGTTATTGCCAAGCCATGTTGAATGGCGGCTCTTTAGACGGCGCGCGAATTCTTTCGCCAACGACGGTACGCTTGATGACATCCGACCATTTAGGCAGCGCCATCAATACGACCACAAACCCAGGTCAATTGCTTTTGGGTTCGAATGGATACACATTCGGGCTGGGTTTTTTGGTGAGATCACAGGATGGGTTGGCGCCAATACACGGTTCAGCGGGCGAATTCATGTGGGCAGGATTTGCGGGAACGTTCTTTTGGGCGGACCCAAAAGAGAAGTTGTGTGCGGTTTATATGACCCAATCCCCTAGTCCTCTGCGCGCCTCCTATCGGCGGCTGATGAAAAACCTCGTTTCACAAGCCATTGTGAACTGACCACGTCACAACTCTGAGGGCTAATTGTCCTTTTTTGATGTTTGGACGTCACCCGCTTTAATAGACACCTGTTAAGGTCGAATTATTGAAGGAACTCGAAGAATGAACGCCACCGAAGATCCCGTCTGGCGGGCACGCGTCCATCTGGCCGCCGCGAATCGCCTGGCGGTTTACGACGACCTCGAAGAAGGTATCGACAACCACTTCACCATGCGCGTACCTGGCCAGGAGGACCGTTATTTGGTCCTGCCGTTCGGTCTGCACTGGTCCGAGGCGAGAGCCAGCGCCCTGATCGTTTTCAACGAGGCTGGTAAGGTGCTGGAGGGCAGTGGCAGCCTCGAACTGAGCGCCCTGAGTATTCATGCGCCCCTGCACCGGGCGACCGGTGCGAACGTTGTCTTGCATACCCACCAGACATGGGCACTGGCGCTGAACATGCTGGAGGACAACCGACTGCTACCCGGCAGCCAGACGGCCGCATTTCTCACAGGCGACATTGCCTACGACGACGTCTACACGGGGGTGGCCGATTCGTTGAGCGAGGGGGAACGCCTTGCTAGTGTGCTGGGTGATCGGAAAATCATGTTCCTGAAAAATCACGGCGTGCTGACAGTCGGGGATACCGTTGCTCAGGCTTACCGGCGACTGTACAAGCTGGAACGCGTTTGCCGCGCGCAGATCCTGGCCATGTCTACCGGCCGGCCGCTCGCGTTGCTGGACGAGGCGATTGTCAAGAAAGTGGCAGCGCAGAATCCGCACAACAGCCACTCGCAGGCCGAGCGTGAAGCGCTTTATTTCTCAGCCATGATGCGTGTGCTGGACAGGGAGATGCCGGGCTATGCCGAATGAGCTGGGCCACCTGCAGCCGGTCGCGAATGACGGCTCAGAAGCGGTTTGATTCAGTGTGCTGCGCGACCTCGAATCAGCGGTCATCGGCCACTCGAGGCACATTCCGGTCGAGCACATTGACGCAGTGCAGATTGATGCCAATCAGCTCCACTATTGATTCATTGATTCATTAATTATTTGTAAGCCCTGTTTTCGGTGTCCAAGTCGTGGACAACAACTAGGCGGTGCCTCCCACGCTTCCAGCCAAACCCACGTAGGCAGCCTTGTGGGATGTCATGGTGTTTGCGAGCCTCAGACATCAGCAAATGATGTCCGCTGCTCCACTTCGCCTAGCACCCAAAACCCGAACAGTGGCACCTTTGTTACTACAGATATTTGGATAAAAAGATTCACGGTCAGATTCCAATTACTTGCAAGCGAAACCTTCAAACCGAGATAAATCTTAAGGATTGTTAATAAATTGAAGCGCAGCAGCTATCAATATGCGCCAAAGCGCCAAAGCGCCAAACAGCGTAAAAACACGATCTCAGAGCACTTTAGCTACCAAAAGTACCCGCAGTCCAATAGATACCTGTACGAAGAGCTACTAAGAAAATAGCAATTAAACAGTTGGACTGGCATGTCGACGACCGCTAAATTCGCAGTCTGGCGCTTGCCCCCATTGGCTAGGCGTTCAAAATCGCGAATTCATTCACGCGAATCACTGAAACGCCACCTCAGAAAAACTCCGCAGCTTGCGTGAATGCAGCTGGCTTGAGCCCTCGGCGCGC
>CAMARI010000238.1 GCA_945860515.1 Polaromonas sp. YR568 | reverse complement strand
TGGTGATGATGGCCGGCTGGTTCAATCCCACAGCCCAGTCCACCAGGCCTTGCGCATTGCGGCCCAACTCTGCGTTGATGTGTGCGAGCTCCATCTGCGTTGGACTGACGCCCGTCATGTCAAGCCGCCACAAAATGGGGGCTGACATGTACCGCGTCGCCCTGATAGGCACCCACATCAAAGCCGGGGTAGGCGGCCAGCACGCGCATTGCAACGTCTAGCGGCTGGTCTTCGCGCAACACGGCTGCTGTAAAACCGCTGCGCTGCATTTGTGCGAGCTGGTCAATCAACACGTCGCCTGTGGCCACGATCTCGCCTTTGAAGCCCAAGCGTCGGCTGAGCAAAAACGCCTGGCTGAAAGCGCGGCCGTCGGTGAATTTGGGGAAGTTCAGCTCAATGCGTTCAACCCCGGCCAGGGGCACATCGCGCGGGTCGTCCGAGTTGGCGATCTGGATGCTTTTTGCGGAACCATTTTGGCCTTCAGGCCCATGAATATATGAGGGAGCAGCTATTAATTTCATAGTAGGCAAGGCCTTGGTCAAAGGGTCTCTTCGTGTTGTGCCGGGTGGCGCACGCTGTTGGCGGCCAGCTTGAATGGTTCGCTTCCCAGGCGGCGCAGCGCATCGATAAACGTCTCTGACTGGTTGGCCAGGCGCTGGTCGCGGTACACGCCGAGTACAGCCTCAATCACATCCGGCACTTCAGCCGCTGAAAACGACGGGCCAACCACCTTGCCCAGCGCAGGTGCGCCAGACAGTGTGGAACCGTCAGAGCCACCCAATGTGATCTGGTACCACTCTTTGCCGTCTTTATCGACGCCCAGAATGCCGATGTGGCCGCTGTGGTGGTGGCCGCAAGAATTGATGCAGCCGCTGATGTGCAGGTCAATCTCGCCCAGGTCGTGCAGCTCATCAAGGTCTTGGTAGCGGCGTGTGATGGCCTCGGCCAGCGGCAGGCTGCGCGCATTGGCCAGGCTGCAAAAATCGCCGCCCGGGCAGGCGATCATGTCGGTCAGCAGGCGAATGTTGGGGCGGGCAAAACCGGCTTTGCGGGCGGCTTTCCACAGCTCGGGCAGCTGGTCGCAGCGCACCCAGGGCAGCACCAGGTTTTGGTCGTGCGTGACACGCACTTCGCCGGCTGAAAAGTGTTCTGCCAAATCGGCGGCCAGGTCTAATTGGTCTGCGGTGGCGTCGCCGGGCGCTTGGCCCAGGCGCTTGAACGACAGCGTGACAATACGCAAGTCCGGATTTTTATGCGGGGCAACGTTTTGCTGAAGCCAGCGGCCAAACTCTATGTCGTCCTCGGCGGCGGCGCGCAAGATGTTGGCTATTTTGGTCTCGGCATCGCTGCGGTTACAGCTCAGGTCGGGTGCGACGAAAGACGCGGACACCCGGTCCAGCTCGGCCTGGGTGATGGTGTGCGGCGCGCCATCAATGTCAACAATGTCGTTGTACTCGGCTTCGACCTGGTCAAAGAAGGACTGACCTTCAGCCTTGACCAAAATCTTGATGCGCGCCTTATAGATGTTGTCGCGGCGGCCAAAACGGTTGTAGGCGCGAACAATGGCTTCCAGGTAATTGAGAATCTGGTGCCAGGGTAAAAACTCACGGATGGTGCTGGCCACAATCGGTGTGCGACCCATGCCGCCCCCCACCAACACTTTAAAACCCAACAGGCCGTCAGCACTCTTGACCATGTGCAGGCCAACGTCGTGCCAGGCGGTAGCGGCGCGGTCTTCCAGCGCACCGGTGATCGCGATTTTGAACTTGCGCGGCAAAAATGCGAACTCAGGGTGCAGCGTGCTCCACTGGCGCATGATTTCAGCAAAGGGGCGCGGGTCTGCCAGCTCATCGGCGGCAATGCCGGCACGCTCGTCGCTGGTGATGTTGCGAATGCAGTTGCCGCTGGTCTGAATGCCGTGCATGTTGACGCTGGCCAGCAGGTCCATCACATCAGCTGATTTGTCGATTGGAATCCAGTTGTACTGCAGGTTCTGGCGTGTGGTGAAGTGGGCGTAGCCTTTGGTCAGATGGGTTTTGACCGACTCGCCATGGGGCAGAGGAATATCACCCAGCTTGTCTTGCGCCGCCTGCGCGTCATTGAACAGCGCGTCGTTGGGCTGGTCGTAGTCACGCGCAATGGTGGCCAGCACACGCAGCTGCGCTGCGTTCAGTTCACCATAAGGCACGGCCACCCGCAGCATGGGCGCATAACGCTGCACATACCAGCCGTTTTGCAGGCGCAGCGGGCGAAATTCTGCCTCGGGTAATTGCCCAGCCTGCCAGCGCGTGAGCTGGTCACGGTACTGGCTGGCGCGGGCGCGCACAAATTGACGGTCAAAGTCGGTGTATTGGTACATGGTTGAATTAAATGGCGATTAATTTGAGTCCGGCGTAGGCCAGCAGCACGGACAGAAGGGAGCGAATCACCCGGTCTGGGGTTTTTCTCATCAGCAGGGTGCCGAGCCAAATGCCCGGAATCGACCCGGCCAGCAGCTTAGCAAGCAGCATCCAGTCGACCGAGCCCATCCACGCATGGCCCATGCCCGCGACAAGGGTTAACGGCACGGCATGGGCGATGTCTGCCGCCACAATGCGCGGCAGGGGCAGGGCGGGGTAGAGCAGCATCAGCACAATCACGCCAATCGCGCCTGCACCGACTGATGTGATGGTGACCAAAGCGCCAATCACCGCGCCAAACAGCACCGGCAAGGCCCAGTGACGCGCCTGGGTGGCGGCGGCCAGTTGCTCAGGCGCAATCTGGCGCGGTGCAGACTTACCGCGCACCGCTTTGTACAGGGTGGCAGCGGCCGTCAGCAGCAGCGCCACACCCAGCGTGGACGTCATCACCTGTTGGGTCGCCGGATTGGCCGGGCCAAGAGTTTTAAGCACTTGCAGCGTGATGAGCGTGGCCGGCACGCTGCCGAGCGCCATCTGGCCCACCACGCGCCAGTCGATCAGGCGGTGCCGCGCCAGACTCACAGTGCCGCCCATTTTGGTGAACGCTGCAAACAACAAGTCGGTGCCAATTGCCAGGTGCGGCTTGATGCCAAAGACGAAGATCAACAGTGGCGTCATCAGCGAGCCGCCGCCCACGCCTGTCAGGCCCACGACCAGGCCGACGGCAAAACCGGCAAATATGAAGGCAAACTGGGGGAGGAATTCATGCATCACGGCGCAATGTAGGCGTTTTGCTTATAAAAACAAACGACAGTTTCGTTGTTCTCTTATTCGAATAAGCTTATTCAACAGTGTTCATGGGGGTTTGCCGGGGTTTGGCCGCTGCGCCGTGAAATCTGTATTTCATCTGTTCTTGATGTTCATCCCGTGCATTTGTGCATGGGTCATGTGACGCTGGTACAGTGCGACACTCTGGCGCATGGCAGTCGATTGGCCGCCTGCTGCGTTGCCCCAGTTACTTTTGGAGAAAATCGTGAGATTGAAAAAACGCACGCTGTTGCTGGTTGCCCTGTCGGCCTACACCGTCATGGCCCACAGCGCCGACAAGGCCCCCATCAAGATTGGCGAGATCAACAGCTACTCGACCATTCCGCAGTTCACGCTGCCCTACCGTAACGGCTGGCAGCTTGCCGTTGAAGAGATCAATATGGCGGGCGGTTTGCTGGGCCGCAAGGTGGAGGTGATTGCCCGTGACGATGCCGGCAAGCCAGAAGAAGCACTGCGCCATGCGATTGAACTGACATCGAAGGAAAAAGTCGATGTGCTGGCGGGCGGGTTTTTATCCAACGTTGGTTTGGCGCTGGCCGACCATGCACAAAAAAACAAGCGTGTCTTCGTTGCCAGCGAGCCTCTGGCTGACGCCATCGTGTGGGACAAAGGCAATCGCTACACCTTCCGCCTGCGCCCCAGCACCTATATGCAGGCCGCCATGCTGGTTGAAGAAGCCGCCAAGATGCCCGCCAAGCGCTGGGCGACCATCGCGCCCAACTATGAGTACGG
>CAMARI010000237.1 GCA_945860515.1 Polaromonas sp. YR568 | reverse complement strand
TCAACAAAAGAAAAGCCCGCAGATAAAGCGGGCCTTCAGGTGTGCGTGGCACGTTGTTGAAGCGATGAATTACGCTTCTGATTTGGTTTTTAACACCTTGCGGCCACGGTAAAAACCGGTAGGGCTGATATGGTGACGCAAATGGGTCTCGCCGGTGGTGGACTCCACAGCAATGCCTGGCACGGTCAGGGCATTGTGTGAGCGGTGCATGCCGCGCTTAGACGGTGATTTTTTGTTCTGTTGAACAGCCATGATGAGCTCCTGATCTAACAGTGATGGTGTTCACTGCGCGTGTAAAAAGTTGGTAAATTGCACGTTTGCTATACGCACTTAGCCTTTGATTATAGCGCGCTTAACCCAGCATGGGAAGCAGACCCCGACAGACACGATAAGGGCTGCGCTGATTACTTCTTCTTTAACTGGGCCAGCGCAGCAAAGGGATTCGGTTTATCCGAGGCATTTTCAGGCACATCAATGACTCCCGCGCTAAATTCTGGCAACACCGGGCATTCGTCATGCATGGGTACCAGTGGCAGCGCCATCAGCAGCTCGTCCTCCAGCAGAGCCAACAGGTCAAACTGCGGCGTCATGACCAGCAAATCCTCCTGCGACGCATCATCTTGCGCCATGGCAATCTCTTCGGTGGCAACGAATCGATACCACTGGCTCACCTGTAGGGGCTTCTGGGCAGCGGCCATGCAACGCTGACAGGTCAGCGGCACAGACGCATTGGCTTGCAGATGCAGCCACAGGTCCATTTGGCCAGTCGCGCCCGCGCGCAACTCGGCTGAAGCCTGCCAGTTGACGATCGCGTCTGACGCCAATCCAACGGATTCGAGAGCAAGCCGCTCCAAATTGTGTAGCAGCGTAGTTTCAACCAGCGGTATACCGCTGGTTGCCAGGGTTTGCAGGTTGAGGCTGTGCAGGGCTTGCTGTCGGGTCATGTCAGCAGTGTAAGAGAATCACCGCATGACTATTACCCTCTCCAAAAGCCGCCAGCTGATTTTGGGATCAACCTCCGCCTACAGGCGTGAACTGTTGGCCCGCCTGCACATCCCGTTTGAAGTGGCCGCTCCCGATGTGGACGAAACCCCGTTGCCGGGCGAAGCACCCAACGAGATGGCCAAGCGCCTGTCATTGGCCAAAGCCCGGGCAGTGGCCGTTCGATTTCCGCAAGCCGTGGTGATTGGTTCAGACCAGGTGGCTGATTTGAACGGGCTCAGTCTGGGCAAACCCGGCACACACGACAAGGCCGTCGCGCAACTGCGCCACATGCGGGGGCAAACCGTGGTGTTTCAGACCGCTGTGGCGGTGGTCTGCCTGGAAACCGGTTTCGAGCAACGCAGTTTGGCGGCTGTGAGGGTGAAGTTTCGCGATCTTACAAATGATGAAATTGAAAACTACCTTCAGATCGAGAAACCCTACGATTGCGCAGGCAGCGCCAAAAGCGAAGGGCTGGGCATTGCCTTGCTGGATGCCATCGACAGCGACGACCCCACGGCCCTGATTGGCCTGCCACTGATCCGCACCTGCCAGATGCTCCGGGCAGCGGGCGTGGCACTGCTGTCGCCCAAGGAGGCCGCATGATCAGCCCCAAAGGAAAGCTTTATCTGGTGCCCGCGCCACTGGACTTTGGCTGTGAAGCCCAGGCGCCGCTGGCTGACGTGATGCCGCTCGCCACGATGACGATTGCGGCACAACTGCCTTGCTGGATTTGCGAAAGCGCCAAAAGCACACGCGCTTACCTCAAACGGATTGGTGAGCTGATGCCGCTGAGCCAGCCCGTGCAGGCCCTGCTCATCACAGAGTTGCCGCGCGAGGTGCATAAAAAAGGCGATCACACCGGCAACTTTGACGCCAGGCCCATGCTGGCGGCTGCCATGGAAGGACGGCACATGGGTCTGGTCAGCGAAGCCGGCATGCCTGCCATTGCCGACCCAGGCTCATCGGTCGTGCGTGCCGCGCACGATTTGGGCATTGAAGTCGTCGCCCTGACAGGTCCCATGTCACTGATGCTTGCGCTTGCCAGCAGTGGTCTGAACGGTCAAAACTTTGCCTTTGTCGGCTACCTGCCGCAAGACGCCGGTGAGCGCAGTCTGCGCATCAAAGCGCTTGAGGCGACGGCCTTGAAAACTGGCCAGACGCAGATTTTTATTGAAACGCCTTACCGCAACGCGGCCTTGTTGCAGGCCCTGCTGCAAACCCTGCAAGGCAATACAAGGCTGGCCGTCAGTTGCGGCCTGACTTTGGACAAGGCCTGGAGCAAAAGCGCCACAGTCGCCAAGTGGAAACAGGACAAACCGGCGCCGCCGCTGGGTTTGCCAACGGTTTTTTGTATCGGACGCTGATGTCCTGAAGCAAAGACAACCCGGCAGGTTGATCAGCGAATGGCGGGCAAGGCCCTGACGGCCTTGATCGCGCCTTCACCCACGGCCGCACCAAACTTTTTGGCCAGGCGCTCCGCCACGTTGTCACGGCGGGTGTAGTCGACGACGTCTTCTTGTTTAACAACTTCGCGCGCAACGTACTCCAGCGTACCCAGCTTGTCGGCCAGGCCCAGCTCGATGGCTTGCTGACCGGTCCAGAACAGGCCGCTGAACATTTCTGGCGTTTCTTTCAGACGTGCGCCGCGCCCGGCTTTGACAACGCTGATGAACTGCTGGTGAATCTGGTTGAGCATAGTCAACGCGAACTCGCGCTGCTTGTCGGTTTGTTTGCTGAAAGGATCTAAAAAGCCCTTGTTTTCGCCGGCTGTCAACAGTCGGCGCTCAACACCCAGCTTGTCCATCAGCCCGGTAAAACCAAAACCATCCATCAGCACGCCAATGCTGCCGACAATGCTGGCTTTGTCTACAAAAATCTGGTCTGCCGCCACGGCAATGTAGTAAGCCGCCGAAGCGCAGGTTTCTTCGACCACGGCGTAGACCGGCTTTTTGTGTTTAGCTTTCAGGCGACGAATCTCGTCGTTCATCATGCCGGCCTGCACCGGGCTGCCGCCGGGTGAGTTGATCAGCAGCACAACCGCCTTGGCGCCATCGTCTTCAAACGCGGCCTTCAAAGCGGCATTGATGAACTCAGCGCTGGCATCGGATCCGGCGGCGATTTCGCCTTTGATCTCAACGACTGCCGTATGCGGCGCGCTGGCGCTGGTCGCGGGCGTGCCCCGATGCAAGGCCATCCAGGCCAGCACCACAAAAAACAGCAGCCAGGACATGCGCACAAAAGCTTTCCAGCGGCGCGTGGCCTTTTGCTCGTTCAGGGACGCAAAAGCCAGCTTTTCAAGGGTATTGCGCTCCCAACCGGGCGTGTCTGTCGGGTCCACTTTTGATTTTTTGGACGCTACTATTTCAGGAGCTGCTGGTGCATGAATTGATTGGTTTTGAGGTATGGTTGACCCACTTTTTGGGGCATTTTCAGCTTCAAAAGATGGGCTCTCAGGGTCTGGTCGGCTGTTTTCAGTCATGCACTAGTTTAGGGTTTTATCAAAAGGCCAGCGGTTTGAGGTTGTAAGCCGTTTGCCAACAAACCACACCGCCTTCGTCGACAAGATTGATTTTGACCAGCCCGCCCTTGCAAGGCCCGCCCGCGCACTGGCCGCTGTCGGGCAAATAAGCCGCACCGTGGCTAGCGCACAACAGCCACTGGCCAGTGGCGTCAAACACCCGGTTGGGCTGCCAGTCCAGTTCCATCGCCACGTGGGTGCAGCGGTTCAGGTAAGCGTGCGCCCTGCCTTTGAACCTGACAGCAAACGCCCGGCAGGTCTGGCCTGCATAGACCACATCAAACGGAACCGCCTGACCGCCTTCAGCCAGGTCACCGGAATTGCAAAGGGGCTGCAAATCGTCCATGCCTGAACTCTCCTTATCAGCCGTTGGCAAGCAGCCAGTTATGCATGTCTGGCACTGAATGGGCGACGTGTAGCGGCCCGAGTGCGGCAAACGCATCTGGGGAATGCGCGCCATAGCTCACACCCAGGCTCGGACAACCTGCATTCAGCGCCATTTGC
>CAMARI010000236.1 GCA_945860515.1 Polaromonas sp. YR568 | reverse complement strand
AGGCAGACACCCACAACCAGCGAGGTTGATTTGTCTGCCCTTCTTCGGCTCGCCAGCTCAGCCTCAGACATGGTCAGCGCTTCGGACTGCGGGTCCATCGCGCTTTGTAGCTTGCCCTTTTGCAAAGAAGTGGCTGCGGGATCTTCGGTTTGACCCAGCTCGTTGGGGGCAAAAATTTCAGTGGCGGCCGCTGTGCCATCGCCAAATAGCCCGGTAGACAGCGACCAAATAAACACGAACAACGCCAAAATCGACAGTAAAAACGTGCCGAGCAAAATACCCACCGTGAAATCCATACAGACCTGCCTTCAATTTGGTAAGAACCAGTGTAAGCCGGGTGAATGCAGCCCACACAGGTTCGCCCGATAGGTCATGAGACGCAAATAGGTATTGGCTTAAAGCCACGACAAACCAGCCGTTCAAACTCCCCCCGTTATAATCGTGAGCTCGCCTGTCAACCCTGATTCAGCTTGCCAAAACTCTCACGATTCGCCACCCGACTTTTGTTTTTTTGAGGACGCCATGAGCGCAAACGACCACACTACGGCTACCGACAGTCACGACGAGGCCCATACCGGCCCGATCAAAACCCCCAAGCAGTTACTGGCTGCCGTGTTTTTCTCTTTTGTGATTCCCATCTTCGCCATCATCGGCCTGGTGTATTCCGTCACGACGGCCAAACTGACAGCGCCCGGCGCTGTTGACACTGAAAAAGCCGTGGCCCTTCGGATTGAAAAAGTCGGCTCGGTTGAGATTCGTGATGCCAACCGCCCACTCAAGTCGGGTGAAGATGTTTACAAAGCCCAGTGCACGGCTTGCCATGCGGCCGGCCTGGCGGGTTCACCCAAATTTGGCGACGCAGGCGCTTGGGCGCCACGCATCAAAACCGGTTATGACGCACTGCTGACCTCCGCCCTCAAAGGCAAAGGCGCGATGGGCGCACAGGGTGGTGGCGACTATCAGGACACCGAAATTGGCCGCGCTGTGGTGTATTTAACGGCATCGGCGGGCGGCAAATTTGCCATGCCTGCTGGGCCAGCAGCGCCTGGTGCGGCGGCGAGTGCAACCGTCGCAGCCAAGTAAGGCTTCGGGCGGCTGACTAGCCCGCACCATGGCACTTCTTGTATTTTTTACCGCTGCCGCAGTCACACAGGTCATTGCGTCCTGGCGTCGCAACGGCGCGCATGGTTTCAACCCGTGGGCCCATGGTCTTCCACAGCTCGCGCAGGTCATACACGGCCCATATCGCTTCGCCAAACGCGTTAAGCCGCGCAATGCTGGTGCTGGGCACGCCGTCTTCGCTCAAGGGTGACACTTCTGGCTTGGCCAGATCGTCTTCGGTCATGGCCACGACGGCCTCGAGCGCATCGTTGAGCCACTTGGCGGCGTCCTTGTCTTTGGGTGCCGCCCACTCTTCTGGCCAGCACTCCACCACAAACATGAAGCCCAGCGCCCAGACCTGCGCAAAGGCGGGCAGTTCGTCGGCGCTAAAGGTGGCCTGCTCGCTGGGTGCCATCTCGGCGACCGCACCACGAATGTCCATGACTTCGGGGTGGTAGCAGCGGTCGTCCTCCAGCGAGTCGACTTCTGAATCGAGCGCCGTGCGCACTTCCAGCCAACGCTGGTTCCAGAGCGTTAAAAACCGCTCCTTTTGTGCCGCGTCTGTAAATGAGCCGCCATCGGCATCTGGCGCATCACCAGCCATCGGTGTGGCCAGCAAGGCTGCCAGCACCTCGTCGGCCTCGACCGGCCTGCGCATACAAATGACCGCAGCCATAAAGCCTTCACAAAACTCCCACTGCGGCGTTTCGTCATACCGGGTGCGAAGGTCGTCAAGAATGGCGTCAAGTTCGTCAAAGGCTTCGATTTCTAGGGGGGCTGTTGTCGTCATCAGGGGGCTTTATACAGGTCAATGAACGTCACCGGACGCCCTTATGATGCAAAGTGTATCGATCACGTCCTCAAGCTTAGCCGCCTCCTTTAGCAAGAAAGCAAAATATGCGCGCCAAAATCCAGGTTCTTGATGCCCAACTGCCAGTTCGTTACAGTTTTATGGCCTTGTGCGCTTTGGGCGTGCTGTTGTCTTGGTTAAGCCTTGTTATTTTCGACGTCGGCTGGCTGGCCCTGCTGATTTGCGCCGCGCTGGTTGGGGTTGGCGTGCACGACCTGAGGCAAACCCACCACGCGATTTTGCGCAATTACCCCGTGATTGGGCACCTTCGGTTTTTGTTTGAATTCATCCGGCCTGAAATCCGCCAATACTTCATTGAAAGTGACTCTGAAGCCGCGCCTTTTTCACGCGCCCAGCGCTCGCTTGTCTACCAGCGCGCCAAGGGCCAGCCCGACAACCAGCCCTTTGGTACCCACCTGGATGTGGGCAAGCAGGGTTATGAGTGGATCAACCATTCGATGTCTCCCACCCAGTTGGCCACGCATGACTTTCGCATCTGGATTGGCGGCAGGCCCGACACATCAGGTGCATCACCTGCTGCGCCCGAACGGCCCTGCACACAACCGTATCAGGCCAGCGTCTTCAACATCTCGGCCTTGAGCTTTGGCTCGCTGTCAGCCAACGCGATTCTGGCCCTGAACAAGGGCGCGCAAATGGGCGGCTTTGCACACGACACCGGAGAGGGATCGATCTCCACCCACCACCGCGCCAATGGCGGTGACCTGATCTGGGAAATCGGCTCGGGCTACTTTGGCTGCCGCAATGATGACGGCACTTTCAACGCCGAGCGTTTTGCCGCCAACGCACGTGACCCGCAGGTCAAGCTGATTGAAATCAAGATGAGTCAGGGCGCCAAACCCGGCCATGGCGGCATTTTGCCGGGGCCCAAAGTGACCGCCGAAATTGCAGCTGCGCGCGGCGTGCCCTTGGGTCAAGACTGCATCTCACCGAGCAGCCACAGCGCGTTCACCACGCCGGTTGAAATGATGCATTTCATCGCCCAACTGCGCCAGCTCTCAGGCGGTAAGCCAGTCGGTTTCAAACTCTGCATTGGCCACCCGTGGGAGTGGTTTGCGATTGTCAAAGCCATGCTGGCAACCCAAATCACGCCCGACTTCATTGTGGTCGATGGGGCTGAAGGCGGTACCGGCGCGGCACCGGTTGAGTTCAGCGACCACGTCGGTGCGCCTTTGCAAGAGGGCTTACAACTGGTTCACAACACGCTGATCGGCGTGAACCTGCGCAGCCGGGTGTCGATTGGTGCGGCCGGCAAAGTCGTCAGCGCGTTTGACCTGGTGCGCCTGATGGCCCTCGGTGCAGACTGGTGCAATGCGGGGCGCGGTTTCATGATGGCGCTGGGCTGCATTCAGGCCCAAAGCTGCCACACCGGCAAGTGCCCCACCGGCGTGACCACGCAAGACCCGCAGCGCCAGCAGGCCCTGGTCGTGCCAGACAAAGCAGAGCGGGTGCGCAACTTTCACCGCAGCACGCTGCATGCCCTGCAAGAGTTGGTTCAGGCTGCCGGGCTGCAGCACCCCAGCGAGTTCAACGCGCACCACATCGTGCGGCGGGTGTCAGATACCGAAGTCCAGCTGCTGAGCAACCTGATCACGCGCATGGCGCCGGGAGCGCTGCTGGGCGACCTGGACAAGCAGCACAAGGTGTTCAAGGACTATTGGCCGCTGGCCGATGCAACAAGCTTTCGGGCGGCCAACCTCAAGGCTGCAACGGCTTGATGGCGTGACGTGCCTGGTTGCACACAGCATGGCTGATGGCGAGGTTGGCCTGATGGCTGTTGCCGCCTTCACTGAGCGGCTGAATATGCTCCAGCGTTGCATCAGGCGGCGCAACATGCAAACCGCACACCCAGCACGGCACCTGGCCGTGCAATTGGCGGGCGATGGTGTTGTAAATTTTTAGGCGGGTGTGGGCGAGTTTGCTCATGCTTATATGAAGTTTCGGAATACCCCGGCGCTTGACTTGTTTGTGCACAAGGGCGCGGTCTGCCTGTGTGTCCTGCGTAGGTCAAGGAGGAGACCGAAGGTCGGGGGACACGAAGCAGGGCA
>CAMARI010000235.1 GCA_945860515.1 Polaromonas sp. YR568 | reverse complement strand
TTCTCGCCCAGGTTTTTGGCCATCAGGTCAGCGGCGACCGCATCAACCGCGGCTTTGAAGGCCAAGCCGTTGTATTTGCCGGAGTTGACAGCCACGCCGCGTTGTTTGTCGCCATACCAGTCAGCCCACACAGTGCTGCTAAAGGCTTGACCTTTGAAGTCGGTGACTTGCTTGATGGGCAAACCGTACTTGTTTGCAAACTCAAAGTCACGCTCGTCATGCGCAGGCACGCCCATCACCGCACCGTCGCCGTAGCTCATCAGCACATAGTTGCCCACCCACACTTCGACCTGCTCACCGCTCAAAGGATGGGTGACCAACAAACCGGTACGCTCACCTTTTTTTTCTTGCGTGGCCAACTCGGCTTCGGTGGTGCCGCCGGACTTGCACTCCTCAATGAAGGCCGCGAGCTTTGGATGATTCAAAGCCGCATGCAGCGCCAGCGGGTGCTCGGGGGCAACGGCGCAAAACGTCACGCCCATGATGGTGTCAGCGCGGGTGGTGAAAACGTACATGCGGCCATCGCCGATCAATTGACCCGCTGCATTTTTGATGTCGTGCGTGAATGCAAAGCGCACACCTTCACTTTTGCCAATCCAGTTCTCCTGCATCAGCTTGACACGCTCGGGCCAGCCGGGCAAGCCGTCCTTGACATGGCTGAGCAACTCTTCGGCGTAGTCGGTGATCTTCAGGTAATAACCCGGAATTTCGCGCTTTTCAACCACTGCACCAGTGCGCCAGCCCTTGCCGTCAATCACTTGTTCATTGGCCAGCACCGTCTGGTCAATCGGGTCCCAGTTCACGACTTGCGTCTTGCGGTAGGCGATGCCTTTTTCCAGCATCTTCAAAAACAGCCACTGGTTCCATTTGTAATAACTCGCATCGCAGGTGGCGACCTCGCGGCTCCAGTCAACCGCCAGGCCGAGTGCCTGCATCTGCTGCTTCATGTAGGCGATGTTGTCGTAGGTCCATTGGGCGGGCGGCACGCCGTTTTTCATGGCGGCGTTTTCAGCCGGCAGGCCAAAGGCGTCCCAGCCCATCGGCATCAGCACGTTGTAGCCCTTCATGCGCAAGTAGCGGGTCAGCATGTCGTTGATGGTGTAGTTGCGCACATGGCCCATGTGCAGCTTGCCGCTGGGGTAAGGCAGCATCGAGCAAGCGTAGTATTTGCCTAGCGGTTTTTTCGGGTTGTCGTGGTTCTCGACGCGGTAGGCGTTAACAGCATGCCAGTCGGCTTGGGCTGCGGCCTCGATGGGCTTGTGATCGTATTTGTCGTTCATGAAAATTGCCCGGAGGCAGAAAAGTACCCGACATCTCGGGGCAGGCAGCTATTCGCTGCGGATATCTGATTTTAGAGGCTGCTCTTGCCGCGTCAGCGGGTCGGTAGCTGCGGCGCTGCAACGGGCGCTGCAACGGGCGATATGACAGGCGCATCAGCCACAAAACCGATGCGGTTCAAACCTGCTTTTTGCGCGGCGCCCATCACTTCGACGATTTTTCCGTAGGGCACGGCTTCGTCGGCGCGTAACTGCACTTCGGTGTCAGGGTTTTGCACGGCGGTTTGCGTCAAGCTGGTTTTCAAGGCGTCCAACGCAATCGGCTTGTCGTTCAAGAAAATCTGGCCTGCTTTGTCAACCACCAGCGTCACAAACTTGGGCGCTTCTGATGCTTTGGCCGCGTCGGTTTTGGGCAGGTCAAGCTTGATGGAGCTGGCCATGAGCGGAGCCGTCAAAATGAAAATCACCAGCAGCACCAGCATGACGTCAACCATCGGCGTGACGTTGATCTCGCTCATCGGCTCAGGGCCTTTGGTACGCTCAAGTCTGCCGAAACTCATGTTGGCCCCCACGTTCGTTCACTGCGTGTAACTCTCTGCCCCCCGAGGAGGCTATTTTTTCTAGGGGCGGCCCGTCGAAAAAATGCTTTCATTTGACTTCCTGAATCAACAGCTCACGCAGGTCACGCGCAAAGCCTTCCAAATCCGCTTCAATCCGACCGATATAGCGACCAAAAATGTTGAACGCCAGCACGGCCGGAATCGCCACGGCCAGGCCTGCCGCCGTCATGATGAGTGCCTCACCGACTGGGCCAGACACCTTGTCGATGGTGATTTGGCCGCTTGACGCAATCGCTATCAACGCGTGATAAATACCCCAGACGGTGCCCAGCAAGCCCACAAAGGGCGCGGTAGACCCAACAGTGGCGAGCAGCACCTGCCCATAGTGCAGTTTGAGCAAAATTTTGTGCAGCGCGTCGCGCAGCACACGGGTGAGCTGTTGGGACTTGTCGCCCCGCGTGGCCAGTGTGTTGCTGGCCTCCATGTTGGTGGCAGTTATCAAAGGCAGGAGCAGTGCCTCGCGGTCAAACAGGGCTACTTTTGCAGCGCCTTCAGCAACGCTGGCCGATTGCCAAAATGCTGCCGCGCTGCGCGCCACATCGCCCACTGCGCGATTGAGCAGCCAGGCTTTCCACAAAATCACGACCCAGCTGGCGATTGACATCAGCAGCAGCAGCACCGCCACAATCACACTGACCGCGCCGCCTTGGGTCATCAAGCTCATGAAATTCACTGCTTGCTCGCTTTATGTGCTGCTGCGGCGTGCTGCTCAGGCGATCGACTTGAGATCAAGCACATCAAACATGTCAAACAAACCCGAGGATTTGCCCGCCAAATAACGCGCCGCCCGCAAGCTGCCTTGGGCATAGGTGGTGCGGCTTGACGACTTGTGGGTGATTTCAATGCGCTCGCCATCCCCCAAAAACATCACGTTGTGGTCGCCCACCACATCGCCGCCGCGCACAGCAGCAAAGCCGATGGTTGAGGGGTCGCGCTCGCCCGTCACGCCTTCACGCGACAACACGCCGCACTCTTTCAAGTCGCGGCCCAGCGCCGCGGCAATGACTTCACCCATTTTGAGGGCGGTGCCCGAAGGGGCATCGACCTTGTGGCGATGGTGCGTTTCAACAATTTCGATGTCGTAGCCCGTGCTCAACGCCTTGGCCGCCATTTCCAGTAGCTTGAGCGTGACGTTCACGCCCACGCTCATGTTCGGCGCCATGACGATAGCGATGTGTTTGGCGGCATCAAGAATTTCAGCCTTTTGCGCGTCGCTAAAGCCGGTCGTGCCAATCACCATGTTCACGCCCAGTTCGCGGCAGATGGCCAGGTGCGCCATGGTGCCTTCGGGGCGGGTGAAATCGATCAATACGCCGGCGTGTTGCAGGCCCTGGCGCAGGTCCGATGCAATCGCCACGCCTGTGGGCTGGCCCGAAAAAGCCGCGGCATCGCTGCCAATGCCGGGGCTGCCAGCGACGTCCAGCGCGCCACTGAGCCGGCAGTCACTGCTTTGGGTGATGGCTTCAATCAGCATGCGGCCCATGCGGCCAGTGGCACCGGCTACGGCAATGGCGTGCGCTTTCGCCGCACTCACCGCGTGGCACCTTCCAGCGGCGGGTACACGGTGGCCGGTGCAGGTGCTCCGGCTCCGGTATTGCCGGCAGCACTGGTTGCCGTGTTCGATGGGGCAGCTTTTTCGGCCAATTTGATCTGTTCCTCTGTCGCCTCAAGTGGCAGCGCTTTTGCAAACTTGCGTGCAGACGCGAGAGTGGCAATGAAGTCAGCTTCGGTGGGCATTGTGTCGCCTTCAAAGCGCTCCAGCTCATCACCTTTGAAATACACGGTGTATTTGAAGGATTGCGGCTCAACGCCCTGACGCTTCAAGGTAAAGACATAGTCCCAGCGGTCCTGGTGAAACAAGCTGGACACCAAAGGTGTGCCAAGCAAGTCTTTGACCTGTGCGCGAGACAAGCCGGTTTTTAGTGCGCCCACCTGTTCTTTGGACACAAAGTTGCCTTGAATGATGTCGACGCGGTAGGGCGTGATCCAGTTCACCGGGTTGATCTTGCTGGTGTTCAGGCTGCTGGTATTGATGCTGCTGCAACCAGACACGCCGATGGCCAGCGTCAGGCAGGACAGCACCGCAAGGCCAAACAACGGGCGCGCTGGAGCTTCGGTAGAGCGGTGTGTTTCGGTCATGAGGGAGCCGGTAGCGATATGATGATTCATTGTAGCGGCTGGGTATTTTGCAATGCTTGGCGGGCGGG
>CAMARI010000234.1 GCA_945860515.1 Polaromonas sp. YR568 | reverse complement strand
TTAAGGGTGGTGCGGCGGGTCATGGTTTGGGTTGGTGCGTACATCACTGGACTCCCGACTTAAGTTGCACGCACGGTCACTTTGCCGACCATACCGGCGGTGTAGTGACCGGCCATCAGACACGCAAAATCAAATGAGCCAGCTTGGTTGAAGTGCCAAACAATCTGCCCCGTTTTTCCAGGGCCAACATGCGCCATGTAGGGCTCATCGTGCTCCATGGTCGGAAATTTCACCATCAAAGCGGCGTGCTCATCGAGCTCCTTTTTGGTGCCCAACACGAATTCATGCATCACTTTGCCATTGTTTTTGATAACCAGCTTCACGGTTTCGCCTTGCTTAACAGCCAACTTGTCCGGGGTAAAACGCATGTTGTCGGTCATCGTGAATGTGACGGTCCGCTTGACTGCTTTGTCATCGCCAGCAATCCCCCAGGGTTTCTGCTCTTTTTTGGCAGGAGCTGTTTTTTCAGCGTGCGGCTCGTCACTGTGTGCAAAAACAGAGGAGCTGCCTGCTGCGCTCAGTGCGGAGGCGATAAGTAATGTGCGTCGTGTTGTCATAAGTTACCTGTGAGAGTAAAGAAATAAATAATGGTGCTGGGAGACGTATTTGGTTTTATTAAATTCAATGCTGCATGCCTTCGTGCCCGCCGCCTGCGCCTTTGTTACCCATTACTGGCTTGCGGACCTGAACCTCAATTTCCTTGGCTGGCATGTTTTGCGCTTTCATGCTGTGCCCATCTTCTGAGGCAAAGCGGGCGGGGTCGGGCAGTGCACCCGTCCATTCATACGCCACAGTGCCCGCCGGATGCTTGTACCAACCCGGGTCTGTGTAGTCGCCCGGTTTCTGATCTTTGCGGACTTTGAGCATGCTGAACATTCCGCCCATCTCGACACTGCCAAACGGGCCTTCGCCGGTCATCATCTTGGCGGTGTTGTCGGGCAGCGGCATATCCATCTCCGCCATGTCGGCCATACCGCGCTCGCCCATCACCATGTAATCGGGGATCACCTTGGTGATTTTTTTCACGATGTCGCGGTGGTCAACGCCTATCAAGGTCGGCACATCGTGGCCCATGGCGTTCATAGTGTGGTGGCTCTTGTGGCAATGAAAAGCCCAGTCGCCCTCTTCGTCGGCCAAAAAGTCAATTTGACGCATTTGCCCCACCGCGACATCCGTGGTCACTTCATACTGACGAGCCGTTTTGGGCGTTGGCCCACCGTCAGTGCCCGTCACTAAAAACTCATGGCCATGCAAGTGAATCGGGTGGTTCGTCATGGTCAGGTTGCCAAAGCGAATGCGCACCTTGTCGTTTTTGCGTACGACTAAGGGGTCAATGCCGGGGAAGACCCGGCTGTTCCAGCTCCAGATGTTGAAGTCCAGCATGGTCATGATTTTTGGTGTGTACGCGCCGGGGTCAATGTCATAGCCACTGAGCAAAAACACGAAGTCCCTGTCTACTTCGTCAATCAGCGGGTGCGCTTCCTTGGGATGCGTGATCCAAAAACCCATCATGCCCATCGCCATTTGCGTCATCTCGTCGGCGTGCGGGTGGTACATAAAGGTGCCGGGGCGGCGAGCTTCAAATTCATACACAAAGGTTTTACCCGCGGGAATGGCGGGCTGGTTCAAACCCGAGACGCCGTCCATGCCGTTGGGCAGGCGCTGGCCGTGCCAATGGATGCTGGTGTGCTCGGGTAACTTGTTCGTGACAAAAATGCGTACCCGGTCGCCCTCCACCACTTCAATCGTCGGACCAGGTGATTGGCCGTTGTAGCCCCACAGGTGGCCTTTGAAACCCGGTGCAAACTCGCGCACCACCGGTTCGGCCACCAAATGGAACTCTTTGACGCCCTTGTTCATGCGCCAGGGCAGGGTCCATCCATTGAGGGTGACCACCGGGTTGTAGGGGCGGCCGGTGTTGGGCACCAACGGCGCCATGGTGTCAGGCTTGGTTTGTATAACCGGTTCGGGCAGCGCAGCCATCGCTACGCGGCTGACCGCTGCGGCGGCAATGGCAGCACCAGCCAGCCCGGCAGCTTGGAAAAAATTACGGCGAGATGTCATGTGGAGAACTCCTGGAGAAGTGGGGTGTTTTCAGTGGCCGGCATCGTTGCCTCCGGTGCTTTTGCTGGCCATGGGTCCGCTGGCGCGCGACTCCAGCGGCTGACCGATCAGCGTGGATTGCAAAGTTGCCTCGGCCAGCCAGAACTGCTCTTGCGCGGTAATCGCGGCCATCACGCTTGCCGTCTGGCTGCGGGTATCGGCCAGCAGTTCGAAGATGCCGATGATCATGCCGTTGTAGCGCAGCAGGTTTTCTTCGGCGATCAGCTGCTGCGTGGGGACGACATCGTCGCGGTAATGCGCAGCAATGTCCCACGCAGTGCGGTAGGCCGAGTAGCTTTCGCGCAGGTGTGAACCTGCCGCCCGCGCGCTGGCTTCCAGACGCTGGGCGGCAGCGAGGGTGCGCGTGTTCATGGCGGCGCGCCGTTGGTCACCGGCGTCGAAGAGTGGTACGCGCACATCGAGCTCGAAACCGGTCCGCGCGGCGGTGGTTGCCTCCGCGTTGTCGAATACGGTGTCGGCGCGCAAGCCTAGCTCCACATCGCCCAGGCTGTGGATGTTGTCCAAGCCTTGCACTGCAGCTTGTACCTGCAGCGCGGCTTGCGCCAGGCGGATGTCCAAGCGTCCGTCCGTGGCACTGCGGGCAGCGGCTTGTGGCGTGATGGTTTGCTGGGGTAGATCGGGTAGCCGCGCAGGCAATTGGAGCGCGGCCGCCTGCGCATCGCGCAGGCCCAGCGCCCGCACCAGCGCCTCGCGCGCAACCCTGTCAGCATGTTGCGCGTTCGCCCGTTGGGTTGTGGCATCGGCGTAATAAGCGTGTTGCCGCGCCCTTTGCAGCCGGGTGAAATTGCCTACAGCCAGCATGCGCCGGGCCAGCTCGGCGCTGGCTTGGGCGCTCTCCTGCACCTGGATGGCATAGGCCAAGTTTTGCTGGGCTGCCACCGCGCGCACCCAGGCCTGCCGCACCTGCGTGACCTGCGTCACCACGCTGGCCGCCAGCAGCAGTTCCTGCCGCGCCAGCTCCGCGTCGGCGGCTTTGCGGCGTTGGGGTAGGGTCAGCACATCCAACAGGCCAAAGGAGATGCTGCGACCGATTTCCAATTCGCTGCCCTGCACCACACGCTCCAAACTGACAACCGGGTTGGCGATGCGTCCGCCCTGGGCGGCTTGTGCGGCGTCTGCTGCATGCTGGGCCAGCAATGCCTGCAGCGCAGGGCTGTTGACCAGGGCCAGGCGCACCGCGTTATCGCGTGTCAGCGGTTGCGCCAGCAGCTCGGCTGTTGTGCGCTCCATCGCCGCTTTCTGCGCCTCGCTGCGCATCAGCGCCAACTCGCCCTGCGTGAACGCATTGGCCTCTTGGTTGGTGAGCGCCAGCGATTGGTCAAAGTTCACGCTGCTGCAGGCAGCAAGTGACAGCATGCAGCACAAGGCTGTTATCCGTGCCATGGGCCGCACGGCATGTGGGGGGTGTCGCGCTGTGCTCATGGTTTTGGTGCACCAGCGGAGCTTGTGGAGGGCTGCGGAGCCGGCGCGGTGGCAGCTGTATTGGCTGCGGCCGCCTCTTTGGCATAGGCCCGCCATCCGCCCACGTCGCGCACCGTGTCATTTGCCGCGCGCCAGGGCGTCAGCTTGGGCTCGCTCATGGCCTGGTAGCCTTCAAAAACCGATTGATAGACCGGCTCTTGCACGGGGGGCAGCACCACAGCCTGTACTTGCGCGTAGCCGTGAAAGTGCGGGCTCAAACAGGCCAGTGCGATGAGCCTTCGCAGCAGCTGCGAGTCAACGTTCAGCGTGAAAAATCTGTTCATACCATCCTCGAAAACCGGAATACCCCAAAGCCTTTATGCGTACGCTATGAGCGCACACAAAGGGGAAATTTCTTGGGAAAAGCTGCGCGCCGATTGCGCGCAGAGCCGCTAGCTGCGGCTGCTTCGCGGTGGCGGGTCCGCGATGGGAGGGGTGTGGCTGCTGAGTGCTGGGGGCTGGAAGCTAACCCATGCCGAAGGGGGCGGCTGAGCCGTAAACGGGGCCATGTTGGCCGTCGCCAGCGCTGCGGTGCAACAGCTGGCGCCGCTGCTACAGCCATGCCGGGCGGCGTTGTGGTCGGTGTCCGACTCTT
>CAMARI010000233.1 GCA_945860515.1 Polaromonas sp. YR568 | reverse complement strand
GCAAGCGGCCTAGCAAGAAGGATAAGTTGCGGGCTGCCACCGAAGCTGGCTAGCTTCGAGTCTTCTCGCCGCGAGGGATTGATAAATCCGAGAGGACCAAAAAATATGGCGGCTGTAAGCCCAAAGCAAAAAGGCCCCAAAACCGAAGTTTTGAAGCCTTTTAAAGCGTCTTCAGCGCGAAGCTGAAGATCTGGGATCCTCCACCTAACCCCATGGGTTATGCAGAGCATCCCTGGGTTACGAGGGCTTAGTAGCCGCCGCGTCCACCGCCGCCGCCGCCGCCACCACCGTAACCGCCGCCACCGCCGCCACCGCCGGAACGGCCACCGCCGCCGCCGCCGTAGCCGCCGCCACCGGAGCGGTCACCGCCGCCGCCACCACCGCCGTAACCGCCACCACCGCCGCCGAAGCCGCCGGTACGTGGAGGACGAGCTTCCATCGGACGGGCTTCGTTCACAGTGATAGAACGGCCGCCGAGTGACTGACCATTCATGCCAGCGATAGCAGCTTGCGCTTCAGCATCGCTGCCCATTTCGACGAAACCAAAGCCCTTTGAACGGCCGGTGTCGCGCTCCATCATCACCTTGGCGCTGGTGATGGAACCAAATTCGCCGAAAGACTGTTGCAAGTCTTCGTCGCGTACGGTGTACGGCAGATTGCCGACATAAAGTTTGTTGCCCATGGAGGACTCCTCAAAAACACATAAAACAAAAAGCGATGGGGTCCCGAAAGCACAACCAACTAAAAGTACCGCCGTAGCGCGCGAAACTGACCGATCACCAACTTGTGCAGTTATATGACTGCACGACCTCATTATTACCGCTAAGCGCGTCCTTGGGGCCTTAAAAAACCGTTATCTCAATAATTTGCTGCTGAAATAGCGGTAATTCAGGGGTTTTGGCGGCATTTTCTGACGAAAATCTGGTCTGGCTGATGAAATTGATCTGAAATCGACCCGGCCTGCCGCATCTGCAGGGCGGCGTTTAAAACGCTTAGGGGGCGATGTCGCTGTTCTCTAGGGCCACAGGACGAGCCGCGCGGTGACCGGGCTTGCTGGTGATCTCAACATAAAACTGGTCCGCGCCGTCCGTGACGAGCGCATCGACCGCCGCCATGATTTCGGCAAGGTGCACTGGCGAGCTTGAGGCAACGCTGATGCCAACCTTGCAGTCGAAGTCCCAAAAGTCAGCCCCTTCGGGCAAGACTTTGGTGCGTTCTCGTTTGACGTACTTGCGAATGTCGTGCTTGCTGGCGTCCAGCAGGCGGTCGCGGTTTTTGCCTTCAATATTGAGCGTGTAGGTTTTTTTCAAACTGTGCTCAAGTGACTTCAGGTTTTGGCACCAGCAGCCTGGGCGGCCAAGGTGGCGTCCAGCTCTTTGCACGACGGTGCGCACACGGCCTGCGACTTGCCCAGCACCTTGCGCGTGCCCATCAGTGAGCGGGCGCGGTGTTTGCCGCACATGAAGCAGGACATGGTCGCCGCACCAAACGAGGTGGTAGCGGCAAACGGGGAACCCGAAACTTTAGATTTGTAGCGCAAACCGTCAGCGAGGACAGCGGTTTTGGCGTCAGCTCTTGCCATGTTGTATGTCTTTCTTGGGTTGGGTGATGGTGGGCATGCTTGTGGGCCATGTCCGGTTCGGGAAGGCCGCTTGCGAGGATGTCAGTCTTTGCAGCGTGCTCTTATTGCGTCCAACAACGCTCTATTTTACAGCCAACGGTGCCGGCCTGCATTTGAGGGCAAATCGGGCCACGGGCTGGGGGCCAGAAAATATTGCTAAAGTCCTGTCAATTCCAAAAACACACACCTGAAAGTAATCTCATGGCACGTTTAGTGAAATGCATCAAGCTTGGCGTTGAGTCTGAAGGCTTGGACTTCCCGCCCTACCCAGGCCCGCTAGGCAAGCGCCTGTGGGAAGAGGTCAGCAAGCAGGCTTGGGCCGACTGGATGAAGCAGCAAACCATGCTGGTCAATGAAAACCGCCTGAACCTGGCTGACCAGCGCGCGCGCCAGTACCTGGCCCGGCAGATGGAAAACCATTTCTTTGGCAGCGGCGCAGACGTGGTGCAGGGCTACACGCCGCCAGCGGCCTAACCCGGCACTTGCTGCTTGCACGCCAAGACGCATTTAGAAATTGGCGCTAGCGACAGCCAGCGTTTTTTACGTGCCTGGCAGGCCTGGCGGGCCAACCCGCAGCGCCCCCGCATGCTGCACTACGTGGCGCTTTGTAGCGACGGTTACCAAAGCGCCCCAAGCGATGCCGACCTGAAGCCACTGGCCGAACAGCTGGAAGCGCAGCTTTGGGGGCTGTTGCCGGGTTTTCACCGTCTGGTGTTTGACGATGGCCAGGTGCTGCTGACGGTTTGCGTGGGCGAGCTCCAGACGCTGCTCAAGCAGCAGCAATTTGAGGCGGACTCGGTGTTTTTGCACACGGCGGCACTGGCTGACCTGGATACGCTTTACACCGTCAAAGCCATCGCCCGCCTGTGCCAGCGCGGCACGGTTTTGACCGCGTCGCCTGCTGAAGTGCCCGGGCAGGACGCTCTACGCGCAGCATTGAAACAATGCGGCTTTGACATCACGCCGCCAGGCGGGTGCCATGCGGTTTACAACCCGGCCTGGCGCTCTAAAAAATCACCTGCCGCCGTTCAGCCTGGGACCTGTGTGGTGGTAGGCGCCGGCCTGGCAGGTGCGGCGGTGGCGAGCAGCCTGGCGCGGCGCGGCTGGGCTGTCACGGTGTTGGATGGCGCCCATCAGCCGGCCGGCGGCGCGTCCAGCCTGCCTGCGGGGCTGCTGGTGCCGCACACCTCGCCAGACGACAGCCCCCTGTCGCGCCTGTCACGCTGCGGGGTGCGCATCACCTTGCAGCAGGCACGTGCCGTTTTGAAGCACGGCATCGATTGGGGCCACACCGGTGTGTTGCAGCGCGAGCTGGACGGCTCGCTGCATCTGCCGTCAAGCTGGGCACATGATCAGCCGCCAGCCAGCGACTGGTGCTGTCGCGCCTCGCCCAGAACCTTGGCAGCCGCAGGCTTGCCAGCAGACAGCCCGGCCCTGTGGCACGTGCAAGCTGGCTGGGTTAAACCGGCAGCGCTGGTTAAGGCTTGGCTGGCTGCCCCGGGCATCGTGTGGCGTGGTGATGCAGAAGTGGCGCAATTGAAAGCCGCCACCGAATTTGGCGGCGGCTGGCAGTTGCTGGACGCCACTGGCCAGCTGCTGGCCGAGGCGAATTTGGTGGTGTTCAGTGCAGGCTATGCCAGCCAAGCTTTAGCAAAGGCGGCGGGAGCAGCAGCGCCAGATTTGCAGGCCATTCGCGGCCAGGTCAGCGTTGGTTGGCAAGCCGATTCAGACCCGCTACCGCCCTTTCCTGTGAATGGCAACGGCGGACTGATATCGGCCGTCACGACGCCAGACGGCCCCCGGTGGCTGATGGGGGCCAGTTACGAGCGTGACACGTTGCAGCCAGCCGTCAAACAACCAGACCACGCCGACAACCTGAGCCGCCTGCAAACCCTGCTGCCCCACGCGGCTGACGCGCTGGGCGATCAATTCAGCCCGGAGCGGGCACAAGGCTGGGCCGGCATACGCTGCGCCACCCCGAACCGCCTGCCACTGGTCATGCCGCTTCATGCGGCAAATTTGTGGCTGTGTACTGGCATGGGTTCGCGTGGTTTGAGCTTTGCGGCTTTGTGCGCCGAGCTGCTGGCGGCGCAGCTGCATGGCGAGCCGCTTCCGTTGGAAAAGCGGCTGGCAGTGTCGATGCAGCAGATCAAACAAGCGCTATAAAATAAAGAGTTTCTTACCCTTGTATTTATTGGGCCTCAGACCGTTTTTACTCCCAAAAAGCGCTTCAAAACTTTTCAGCTTTTGGCAAGAGTCTTCAGGCGAGTTTGACCTTATTTCATCGCCTCGGCAGGCCGGCGCGCCTTCACATAGGCGTCGCTTGGCAGATACGCCTTGCCGTCGGCGTAGCGCCAATTCACCATCGTGCCCTTGTTGCCGCGCACATCGAGCTTGCCAACGTAAGCGCCCATGGTCGACTGATGGTCAATCGCGCGGAACTCGGCTGGGCCGAACGGTGTGGAGAACTTCAGGCCGCGCAGGGCCGTGACGAGCTTTTCGTTGTCGGTTGAGTTGGCTTTTTTGATGGCCGCAAAAATCGCCTGCATGGTGGCGTAGCC
>CAMARI010000232.1 GCA_945860515.1 Polaromonas sp. YR568 | reverse complement strand
GCAATCGAGCAATTGATATTGCGCTGGCTAAAGGCTTCACTGGCTGAGGCAAACACCACGATCTCATCGGGCTTGGCCGTGACCGCTGCTTCAAAGCCCTTCATGTTGGGGGTGAGCACCGAATACCGAACATCTGCCCGTCGCTCAATACCGGCCATCACGTCCAGCGCATCGGCCATTTGCGGCACCCATTTGGGCGACACAAAACTGGTCACTTCCAACTCCTTCAGGCCGGCTTCTTGTAAGCGATGCACCAGCTCGATTTTTACCGCTGCAGGCACTGGCGCTTTCTCATTTTGCAGGCCATCGCGCGGGCCCACGTCCACCAGTTTGACTCGGGAGGGGTAATTCATGCGGCTAGTATCCTTTTTTAATGTCGACGATGCCTGCGATGCTGGCAATAGCCGCACCGCCGTGCAGCGCCTGAATTTTGCCAGCGATCTGCGCAATGCTCTCGGCCCGCAAGGTCCGTGCAGATGTATGCGGCGTTACCTTGATTTTGGGGTGCTTCCAGAACGGGTGCTCGGGCGGCAAGGGTTCTTGCCTGAAAACATCCAGCGTCGCACCGGCCAGATGCCCGCTGTCAATCAGCGCCAACAAGTCATCATCCACCACATGGCCACCGCGCGCCACATTGATGAGATACGCGCCAGGCAACAGCCGTGTCAGGTGACGTCGGTTCAAAATACTGTCCGTTTCAGGCGTCAGGGGCAGCAGGCAGACCAGGATGCGGCTGGCAGCCAAAAAGTCATCCAACCCATCCGTTCCTGAGAAGCACTGCACGCCACCGACGGTTTTTGCAGACCGACTCCAGCCCAACACCGGAAAATCAAACTGCTTTAGCGCCAGCGCCACCCGCTCACCCAGCACACCCAAGCCCATCACACCGACCGGAAAGTCTGCACGCATACGCGGCTTGCGATACGACCATTTGCCGTCTGCCACATCGGCCTCATAGGCATCGAATTCCCTGAAATGCCGGATCACCGCATGGCACACATATTCAGCCATTTGCACCGACATGCCCGCGTCGTCGAGCCGCACCACTGGCACGCCTGAAGGCAGGCGCAGCTTCATCAGCGCATCTACACCGGCACCGATATTGAAAATACCTTTGAGGGCGGTTTGCGCGTCAACAAAGGCTTGCGGGGGTGCCCACACCACAGCGTAGTCGGCTGGGCTGGCGCCTGGCGCCCAAAGTTCAATCTGGGCACCCGGCAGGGCGGCACGTAGGCCGTCCAGCCACGGTTGAGCGTTTGTATCCGTACAACAAAACGTCACGCGCATCAGCTTAGGCTCCCAGTTTTAAAAGCTCTGCGCCTTCAGCCACCTGGTCGCCCGGTGCGTAAAGCAGCTCCTCGACCACGCCGTCCACCGGTGCGGCAATGGTGTGCTCCATCTTCATGGCCTCCATCACGGCCAGTGCCTGACCCTTGCTGACTTTGTCGCCCGGCTTGACCGAAAACGACACCACCTTGCCCGGCATGGGGGCGGTCAAACGGCCACCTTCGATTTGTGCCACACCGGCATGCGCCAGTAAGTCAATTGCTATTATTTGAGTAGCGCCCTGCGCACTAAATATATGGGTTACGTCGTTATTTTGGTAGGTTTTGACGGTGATGCGCTGCCTGGCAAACTGCACGGTGATGGCGTCAGCTGCTGATGAAAAAGTCAGCACGCCCGCCGCGTCACCCACCGCCAGATGCAAAGCGCCATCGTGCAGGTAAGTCAGGGCGGCTGGGTGCCGTTCGCCATGAAACTCAAACTCAAAGCGCCGCAGCGCCACGCCATGCGACTGCCAGCCATCGCGGCGGCTGAAGGGGTCATTCGTCTCCAGGGACTTTTCCTTCAACAGCGTTTGCGCCACAGCGCATGCAACGGCCATGGGCAAGCCAATCCGCTCTTGTTTGAACAGCACCGCCGCTTCACGCGGGATCAAGGCAGTGTCCAGATGGGCGTTGGCAAACGATTGACTTTGCAGCACGTAGCGCAAAAACTGCACATTGGTTTGCAAACCCACAATGTGCGTTTGCGCCAGCGCTGCATCAAGACGGGCCAGCGCTTCCTGCCGGGTTTTGCCATGCACGATGAGCTTGGCCACCATTGAATCGTAAAACGGTGAAATCGCATCGCCCTGCCGCACACCATCGTCAATCCGCACCGCACCGCGTTCAAACGACGCGGCGTGGGGCTTGGCATAAACATGAAGCGTACCGGTGGCAGGCAGAAAGTTGTTGTCAGGGCTTTCAGCACAAATGCGCGCTTCAATCGCATGGCCATCAATGCGCAGCTCGTCTTGCGCCAGCGGCAGCTTTTGCCCACTGGCGACCAACAATTGCCATTCAACCAGGTCAAGGCCTGTAATCGCTTCGGTCACCGGGTGCTCCACCTGCAGCCGCGTGTTCATCTCCATAAAGTAAAAATTGACCCCCACGCTTATGGCTTCGCCGCTCTTCAAGAACGCTTCGCGTAATGCGCTGCCCCCCGAGGGGGCTGTTCCGCCTAAGGGCGGCCTGTCGGCGGAACGCACTTCATCGTTGCCGCTACCGTCAAGCCCTTCCACAATAAACTCGACTGTGCCTGCACCGACGTAATTCACCGCTCGCGCAGCAGCCACCGCCGCTTCACCCATCTGCTGGCGCATCGCGTCGCTCAGGCCGGGTGCGGGCGCTTCTTCCAGCACCTTTTGGTGGCGGCGCTGTACCGAACAGTCACGCTCAAACAAATGCACATAGTTGCCATGGGTGTCGCCAAACACCTGAATCTCAATATGCCGGGGCCGCTGCGCGTACTTTTCCACCAACACGTTGTCGTTGCCAAAGCTGCTGGTGGCTTCACGCTTGCATGATGCGAGTGCCGCATCAAAGTCTTCAGCCTTGTCAACGGCCCGCATGCCTTTGCCGCCGCCGCCCGCGCTGGCTTTGATCAGCACCGGGTAGCCAATGCGGTCAGCCTCGCGCTTCAGCAATTCAGGCGACTGGTCAGCCCCGTGGTAGCCGGGCACCAGCGGTACGCCGGCTTTTTCCATCAGTTGTTTTGATTCAGCCTTCAAACCCATGGCCTTGATGGCGGATGGCGACGGACCAATAAAGACCAGCGCGTTGTCCGCGCAGGCCTGCGCAAAGGCCTCGTTCTCACTTAAAAAGCCGTAGCCGGGGTGAATCGCTTCAGCGCCTGTGGCTTTGGCTGCCTCGATGATGGCCTGCCAGCGCAGATAGCTGTCTTTGGGGGCGCTGGACCCCTGCGAACCAATGTAGACGGCTTCATCACAAACACTGACATGCTTGGCATCCGCATCTGCATCTGAATACACCGCCACGGTTTGAATCGCCATGCGCTGGGCCGTTGCAGCGACTCGGCATGCTATCTCCCCGCGATTGGCAATGAGTATCTTTTTAAACATGTTCATTCTTTGAAAAAGGCGACTTCAAGCGAAAGGCAGGCGACACGCCGGGGTCTGGCTTGCCACTGAAAATGCGGGCCACGCGGCTGAACAACTGGCGCAAAAACCGCCAGCAAAGTCGGATCAGCCAGATACTGAGCACCAGCAGCACAGCCAGCACCGCCACAAAAACAAACGGATGCGCCACCGCCGCCCACAGGCCGAGCGGCACCAGCCCGTCTTCAAGCAGGGACGCGCCGACGTTGGTCAAGGGTTCTGGCGATGTGTTGATGGCCGCGCGGGTGGTGGCCTTGGCGGCAAAGCTGGTGGCCGCCAGCGTGCCGCCCAGCAGCGCCGCCACCAGGGCCATTGCGCCGCTGTCAGCACTAAAAACACTGCCTGCCAGCGCCGCACCGGCGGGTATGCGAATGACGCTGTGCACCACATCCCACAATGAATCCAGCCCCGGAATCTTGTCGGCAAAAAACTCAATGAACACCATGAAACCACTGACTGCCAGCACCACCGGGTTGGCCAGCACCTGCAAGCCCTGCGGCAAACTGACCCAGCCCATCAAGCCCGCCAACCCCGTCAGCAACACCACAAGATACAGGCGAATGCCGCTGGCCCAGCCGAGCGCGCCAGCCAGGGCGATCAGTTGGGCCGTGTCAAGGCTAGGCATGGGGCAACCAGTTGGGTTTGCGTTTTTGTAAAAACGATTGCAAGCCTTCGCGCCCTTCAGCACTGACGCGCACGTCGGCAATGCTGGCGATCGTCAGGTTGACCAGCTCGGGCGTGATGTCTTGGCCCGCCACGTCTTGCACCAGTTTTTTGCAAAGCTTCACCGCTTCAGGCCCGGCATTGACCAGTGCCAGCGACAACTCAGCGACTTTG
>CAMARI010000231.1 GCA_945860515.1 Polaromonas sp. YR568 | reverse complement strand
CCCTGGAAAGCGCGGTGCAAACACCTCGTCTACGCCAAAAACCCATTGCATCGCATCGTGCATGGCCAGCGTCAGGCCAAAGGTGGCCACCAGCTGGTACAGTTCAGGCGCATCTGTCATTCGCCGCAGCAGCAGGAATTCCGCTATAGCCCCGAAAATACCTGCGCAAGCAGCTCCTAAACAAATAGCTAGCAGGTAAAGCGGCGCACTTTCTCCCCAGGCTGGAAACCAGTGCGTCACCCAATGCGCCGTGAACAGCGCGCCCAACATGAAAAAGCTGCCATGGGCAAAGTTGACGATGCGCGTCACGCCAAAAATCAGCGTCAATCCAGCCGCCATCAGAAACAGCGTCGTGGCGTAGGACAGGCCGCCGAGGAGCTGAAGCAGAAATGATGTCATCTACTCACACAGTCCAGGCAACCCCGAGGCGAAACCTTCAATCAAGCCAGGTCGTGAAATCACTGGCTGGCACACGCGGCGTGCGAAAGGTGTTGACCAGCGCCTCCTTGTTGGCGTAACCCAAGGACATGCCGCAAACCAGCATCTCGTCTGGCCCGGCACCAATGTGCGGCAGGATGATATTGGCAAAACCGTTCCATGCCGCCTGTGGGCAGGTCGCCAGTCCGTGGCCGCTTGCAGCGACCATCAGGTTTTGTATGAACATGCCGTAGTCGACCAATGACCCGCGTCCCATGACTTTGTCGACGGTGAACATCAAACCTACAGGCGCGTCAAAAAACCTGAAGTTGCGCTGATTCTGGGCGTGCATTTTGTCTTTGTCGCCCTTGGTAATGCCCAGCAAGCCATACAGACCCCAGCCGTTTTCACGGCGGCGGTCAATAAAGGGCGACACCCACTTTTCAGGGTAATAGTCATACGCCTCTTTGTACTGGCTGGCCAGTTCAGGGTTGGCGCGGATGGCGTCCCCGGCTGCGCACACCTTGTCGACCAGTGCGCCGCGGCTGCCACCTTGCAAAACATAAACTTTCCAGGGTTGGGTGTTGGTGCCAGATGGTGCACGGGCCGCCAAGTCCAGCAGATGCTTGAGCGTGTCGTGCGGAACGGGTGTTGGCAAAAAGTCACGTATCGACTGGCGGCTCAGGATGGCCTGGTCTACCGCGTTGGCAGCTGCGTCATGAGAAAAAGCAGGGGTCACTTCAAAGTCTCCAATAGAGTCGTCAGGGTTGGGGGTAGCGCGGCTGGTCTGCGGGTGTGTCGGTCAACGTAAACATGCACAAAGTGACCTTTTGCGGCACTGGCAAAGCTTGGATCAGCAGGGAAAATCGCCACTTCGTAGCGCACACTGGACGACCCGACATGCCCGACCCGAACACCAGCCACCAGATTTTCAGGAAAAGCCAAAGGGGCAAAGTAATTGCATTGGGTTTCGATGACCAGGCCAATCACAGGGCCCGCATGGATGTCTATTGCGCCCTGCTCTATCAGCAGGCCATTCACGGCGGTGTCAAACCAGCTGTAATAGACAACATTATTGACATGCCCGTACACGTCGTTGTCAGACCAGCGGGTGCTGATATTGCGAAAAACCTTGTAGGCACTGCGGGGCTCAGGTTGGGGACGCTGTGAGGACATCATGGGCTTTGATTTTGCCATCAGGCAGTGTTGATCTGCGCCCACTTGCACCAATACTCAAAAGCCACCCGATAAGTGTTGACCTGCACCTGCACAGTCTCATCAATCTTCACGCCATAACCGCCAGCCATGCAAAACGCCAGCGGTATGCGGCGCTGCCAGGCCCAGTCAAACACCCGGCGGTCGCGCGCTTCCAGGCCGTCGTAGGTTAGCTTTAAGCGGCCCAGGCGGTCGCCCTCAAATGGGTCAGCACCGGCCAGGTACAGGACCAGACCAGGCTGAAAGCGCCGCTGCAGTTCATCGAGCGCCTGCTCTAGCGCCTCCAAGTAAGCGCTGTCCTGGCAGCCGTCAGGCAATTCGACATCCAGGTCGCTGGCCTCCTTGCGAAACGGAAAATTCTTTGCGCCGTGCAGCGAGAGTGTGAACACGCTGCTATCGTTGGCGAAGATGCTGGCCGTGCCGTTGCCCTGATGAACATCCAGATCAATGATGGCGACTTGAAGAGGCGGGCGGCTGCTCTTGTAATGCCGAGTCCACTCAGCCTGCATCAATCGGGCGGCAACCGCCACATCGTTGAAGACGCAAAAGCCGCCGCCCTTGTGCGAGTAGGCGTGGTGCGTACCGCCAGCCATATTGGCAGCCACACCCTGCGCCTGATCCTTCCCATCGTCGCCCGCGCCCAGCGCCAAGCGGGCGGCAGCCACAGTGGCGCCGACCGAGCGTCGCGCCCGTTCCGATATGGCCAGGCTCCAGGGAAAACCAATTTCCCGCTGGGGTGCTGCAGGCAGCGTGCCTTGGGTGATCGCTGCAATGTAGTCCGGTGTGTGTGCCAGCGCCAGTTCGCCGTCGCTGGCGGCAGGCGCCTGATTCATCTTGACACCCGGTATTTCCTGCACCACCCGGTCACGCAGCAGTTTGTACTTTGCCATCGGAAAACGATGCCCTTCCGGGAGCGGCAAGACGAAGTGATCGGCGTAGAAAGCTTGCAAAACCAGACCTGATACCTAAAGTTGCTGATTGTGACCGACCCGTATGAATTAGGGTGCTGAATCTAAAATGCTGCACCGCAACATAAAAAGCTTGCAATGCCGCGGGTTGTCCCTATAATTCAGTTTATGTTGCAGTGCAGCAATTCTTATCAAGCTGGCTTGAGGGATGTGCAAAGCAACTGTTTTAACCCACTCATTTATTTGTAAATACCACTGGAGATTAATATGCTGACTGCTGAACAAATCATGGCTTCCCACAAAGCCAACATCGAAACCCTGTTTGGTCTGACCCACAAAGCCTTCGAAGGCGTGGAGAAGCTGGTCGAACTGAATGTGCAAGCCACCAAGGCTGCGCTGGCCGAAGCGGGCAACCATGCACAAGCTGTCATGGGCGTGAAAGACGCACAAGAACTGATGGCTCTGCAAGCCGGCATGGTTCAGCCTTTGGCTGAGAAAACCGCCGCTTACAGCCGCCACCTGTATGACATCGCCTTTGCTGCTGGTGCTGACCTGGGTAAGACCCTGGAAAGCCAAACCGCTGACGCACAGAAACAAGTGATGGGCTTGGTTGATAGCGCCACCAAGAACGCACCCGCCGGTTCCGAGACTGCAGTTGCGGTGATGAAAAGCGCTGTGGCTGCTGCCAACAATGCTTTCGAGTCGATGCAAAAAGCTGTGAAGCAGGCCAGCGACATGGCAGAAACCAACTTCAAGACGGCCGCGACGGCCGCGACGACTGCCATGAACGCCACCAAAACGGTTGCCAAGAAGCGTTAATTCGCCGCGAGTTGAATGCGACTCGCGTCGCCGAAGTTAAAAAAAGCCACCCGGGTCAGTTCACTCGGGTGGCTTTTTTGTGGCGTCAATGAACTCAGGATTATAAAAATTTAAACGCGTAGATCGTTCCAGACATCTTGCTTGACGATAAGCCCATCGACGACTTCAAAGCGGTCTATAAATCGTACGTTTTCAAATCGCTGATCGTCATTAAAAACGCCACTTAAAGTTCCTGAACAGTAAACGACGGCACCCTCGCCGGTCCAGCATTCATCTGTCGTTTCAAACGTTTTTTCGATGCTTTTGTAGCGCGATTTCCCCCACTGAACCACTTCATGCAATTGGGTCATTCGCACACCCGTTGGAAAGCACATCGAAAAATGAGGCGCTAAAAACGATTTAGCTTTTTCTAAATTTCTTTCTTGCATCAACATTAAAAAAGAACGCGCCAGTTCTGATGCAACGGGCCTCGACGGTCCGCCCTTCGTGAAAGCCTTGCTGTCGCGTTGATAGGTGCTGGCTTCATTGACATAAACAGTCGTTCCAGCAGGTGCAGCTGCAATGACTGAGCGCGCGGCAGTTGCAAGTCTTTGAACCAATCGTTCTTGAACGTCGGTTGGATAACCGGGCAATAAGGTGACTGAAATAACTGGCATCTTTGATTCCTTTTTTTAATAGTGATGGATTGACTGACTTTATGCGCAAGTGAACCCACGCACAAATCAAACATTTTGTCCACCCACAAAAAACCCGCCGAAGCGGGTCATTGACGAAACGGCAGACACGGAATCAACCCATGTGCAAACCACCATTGAGCGAGAAGTCCGCACCGGTGGCGTAGCCGCCTTCTTCAGAAGCAATCCATGAAATGATGGAGGCGATTTCTTCCGGCTGGCCGAGGCGCTTGGCGGGCACGCCCGCTACGATCT
>CAMARI010000230.1 GCA_945860515.1 Polaromonas sp. YR568 | reverse complement strand
TGGAAAAAATAGAAGGGGTTTACCTATTGGTCTTCAGGTCATAGGCCAGAGATTTAGTGAGCCTGAATTGCTGGGAGTTTGTAAAATAATTCAAAAAATTTCTGATATCGGCACACCTCATATTTCTAAATTTTAGGAATGGCAAAATTGTCCGACGTCAACGTGTGTGAGACAAATAGGGGTACTTGATTAAAGGAGGGTTTTGGTTCATCTTTCAACCTAAGGAGTGAAGATGAAATTGAAATCTAATCAACCCAAGGCCTCTGCCAAGCAGGTGGTCAAAGACATCAGAAGAGCCACTGCGGGCCCAGTGCATCAGCGCTTCAGTGCTGCTCCGCCAAGATACCAAAACCGGGCAGCGCATCGCGTAGACCCAAGCGGCGCAAGGCCAACCAATAGGTGGCCACATTGACCCCAATCAGGGGTTTGCCAAAGTGCGCTTCAATAGCCGGCGTCATGGCGCTGACCGGTAAATTGGTGCCCACATGCACCAAGGCTTGGACCTGGGGGGTGTCTACGGCTTCAAAGCCTTGCATGATTTGATCAGGGGTGAACTGGGCCACAGATATAGGACCAGTCGATTTTAGGCCATGACTTGCCACAACATCAAAACCGCAGGCAGTGAAGAACGCCGCAATGATAGTGTCTGCTGGTGGCCAATAGGGGGTGAGCACACCAATGCGACGTGGATTGCCAATGGCCTTCAAACCCTCAAGCACCGCAATTGATGGCGTCACAAACGGAATGCCCGCCAGAGCCTGCAAGCGCGCCTCTTCAGCCAGCGCACGCTGCAAGTCGCCGCGAAAAGAATGGATGGAGTGGCCATGCGCTACCGCATGCGGCTCACAAGGCATGACCAGTGTCAACGCTTCTTCGAGTTGGCCTTTTTCTGTTTTCAGTGCTTGCTCATAAGCCTGCATATCGTCATAAGGCCTTGGCGGGAGCAACATACGGCTGACGTGGTTGGTCACGCCCGCTGGGCGCATGGCTTCCATTTCGGGTTGCACCACGGTGTTGGTAGCAGGGACGATGACCGCAATTTTGGCCCGGCTGGCCAAGTTGTCAAAGCTCAAGGGTTTGGACATTTCTCATTCCATTTTTAATTTGGCGGCCTTGGCCGCTTCGGACCAAATCGCGATGTCGGCGCGCAAGGTATCGCCAAATTCGCGCGGCGTACTGCCAATTGCATCGACCCCAATTTGCTGCAAGCGTGCAGTCATACCCTCAGCAGCCAAGGCCTCTTTCACCGCATCTGCAATGCGCTGTACCACCGTTGCAGGTGTGCCAACCGGCGCCATCAAACCGTTCCAGGTGACGGTGCGAAACCCGGCAAAGCCCGATTCGGCAATCGTCGCCACTTGAGGCAGTTGGCTGGATCGCTTTTCGCTTGAGACGCCAATCAATCGGATATTACCGCCTGCCATGTGCGGCACCAGTTCAGAGAAGTTGCCAAAGTACATCTGCACATTGCCCGCCAGCAAATCGGTCACCGCAGGTGCGCCACCCTTGTAGCTGATGTGCGTCATGTCAATTTGAGCGCGGTTAACAAACAGCGCTGCGGACAAGTGAGACACACTGCCCGCGCCCCCTGAGGCAAAGTTGTATTTGCCTGGACTTTTGCGAGCCAAGGCCACCAACTCTTGCACATTGTTGGCTGGCACCGATTTATGCACCCCCATGACAAACGGGTTGCTACCCACATTGCTGATGGGCACAAAGTCACGCAGCGGATCGTAATTGGTTTTGTTGATGGCGGGCAAGATGGCCATCACCGGCATCGCTGCCATCAGCAATGTGTAGCCATCGGGCGCAGCCTTTGCGACAAATTCGGCTGCAATGCCGCCACCCGCGCCGACCTTGTTTTCTACCAACACCGATTGGCCAAGGGTTTGCGTCAAACGCTCGGCTATGATGCGAGCAATCGAATCGGTGTTGCCGCCGGGGGCAAAGGGCACCACAATCTTGATCGGTTTGGTAGGCCAAGTGGTGGCTTGTGACAGTGCGATGCCGGGCAAGCAAGCCAACAAGCCCATCAGCAAAGCAGCTCGCCGCCGTTGCAATGGGGCCAGCTGCAAAGATAGGTTCACAGGGTGGGTGTCAAAAAACTTCATGGCCTTGTCCTCTCAAAAAAATTAAAAGCGATTGGGTTGTGGTTTGCTCCTAATACCTTTTGAACTGCCACCATCATGCAACAGACTCAGCGCGGCGGATGCTGTTGATCATCGATGAGTTCAGCAGGTAGTCGCGCGCCTTGATCGGATCGGCGCACACTGTGCGCAATTCTTGCATGCGTTGGGCACGAAGGACTGGGTCTTTTTCTTCCAGATTTTTTTTGTTACGAACCGACAGTTCTTGCACATAGGTCACATTGGCCTGTTGGCGCTGACGGTTGTATCGATCAAGCGCCTCTTCACCCTCCTTGCCTTTGACGACTCGCGCCAGCGCATGTCCCAGGCTGATAGCGTCATGGATACCGCTGTTGAGCCCAAACCCACCCAAGGGGTTGTTGACATGGGCGGCGTCACCGGCGAGCAAGACCTGACCTTGACGAAAGCGCACCGCCACCCGCTGGTGCACGCTGTAAATACTTTGGTGTACGAGTGGGTAGGTGATGCTGTCGTCGGCCCCGGTAATGCGCCGAATGGCATGCTGAGCATAGGGCCCGGCCAAGGCTTCGTCTTCGGAAGTCTCAGGGTCTACGGGCAAGGTCATGCGCCACAAACCAGGCGGGCCTTCATCAGGCATCTTGAACAGAGCGCTCCACTGAACGGGGTCACTCATATAGGCGTTTTCGCGGTAGCCAAGGGTGGCAAAGTCAAACGTTGTGCTGAGCACACTGTAGCGCTCGGGCCAGGTGTAGCCAGCAAACTTTATATCGGCCGATTTGCGCACCTGACTGCGACCACCGTCGGCACCAATCAACCATTGGGTTTTCCATGTCACCAAACCCTGTGGGCCTTGTGCACTTACTTCCAGTTGGTCACCCTGATTGTGCAGGGCCTCAAAGCGGTGCCCAAACACGACATCGACCAAACCAGTGCTCAACACGTGTTGCAGCAAGATGGGCGTTAGACGGTGCTGCTCCAGGTGCAAGCGGTAAGGGTATGGCGTGTCCTTGCGCAACAGGTCCAAATCCCACTCGGCGACCAAGCCCTCTTGTAAATCGCGCGACTGCCAGTATCGCACCGCAATGCCCAGCGCCAGCATTTCAGTCGCAATGCCAATGCCGTCCAGCATCTCCAAGGTGGGAGGGTGAAAGGTGCCGGCCCGCAGGTCGATGGTCAAGCCCGGCGCAGCCTCGATCACTCGGCTGGCAATGCCTTGCTGTGCCAACACCAGCGCGGTGATCAAGCCCACCGGCCCGGCTCCTACAATCATCACAGCTGGTCCAATGCTACTTTGCATGTCGATTCCCTATTTTGATTCTGAACAACAGCTGCCAATTATCAAGAAAAGTCATTGACTTAAAAATCGATGGATTTAAATGGGTGGACATTGTCATATTGCGTCAAAGCCAAGTCGTGGTCGACTCCGCAGGGATTCAGGTACTGCCTTTTGGAAGTAAGGTAGACCGCTATTTGTTGTGTAGCCGTTCACAATGACTGTCATGTTATAAATTTTCAATGTACTCATGTGGCTCTACCTAAGGTCTACCTAAGGTCTACCTAATTAAGAAGCCTTTGTTGAGCCTAAGGTATTGATTTAATTATTTTTTTTGAAATCACTGGCGCCCCGACAGGAATCGAAAAATGGCTTGAAACTCAATAATATATGGGTTTCCATAAATAGCGTTTGAAAAGTACCGTCAAACATACCGACAGATGCTCTTCCTTGAAACGTTTTGAGGATTATTGCGATGCTAGTTTAACTGTGTGTTCATGCTTGGGCTACAGCTTTGCTTCACTTCCCTATTGCATTATTGATTCGATCCCTTGATAGGCCGCAAACTTACATGAAGTGTCAAATCCCACCCCAACCAGAGCACCCCACCCACCCCCCCACCCCCCGATTTCGAGGTGGCCCTCTCCAGACAGGTTAATCACTGTTCTGCAACCGCAATATAAAAATTCAAGAATCTTTGTCAAACGTTGGACATCAGGGCAGTATGAGCGTGCAACTCGGCAAAGTTGGGTTGTACGGCACAGCATGCGCATAACGTGGTGGCATAAAAAACTAGACTAACTTCACTTCTCAGTCCTTTCTGCGCTCATGAAATCCGTGGGTATGACTTAAGCTGTAAATTCAACAAGATTGATAACGGCGTGTTCGGTATTCAAATAGATAGCTTATTTA
>CAMARI010000229.1 GCA_945860515.1 Polaromonas sp. YR568 | reverse complement strand
CTCAGCCACAACTCGTCGACCGCGTCAGCAATTGCGTCGTTCAGGTCGTAGTCGCGCGACTCGTCGAAGGGCCTGTATCTTTGTTCAACCGGAAACATGCGGCCGGACACCATGATCACAGGTGCGGGGACTGCATGCCCCCACGCTGTGCGCTGCGCGTCGTCGCTGCCCCCCGAGGGGGCGTCGCTTGCCTTGGGGCGGCCCTGCGGCTGCGCGCTTGGCATGCTTGCAAAGTATTCAGCAAACCGATTCGCGTCAATCGTGGCCGATGTGATGATGACTTTCAAGTCTGGCCGGCGCGGCAGCAACTGGCGCAGATAGCCGAGCAAAAAGTCAATGTTCAGGCTGCGCTCGTGCGCCTCGTCAATGATGATGGTGTCATAGGCGTTAAGCAGCGGGTCGGTTTGTGTTTCGGCCAGCAAAATACCATCGGTCATGAGCTTGACGGACGCATCGCGGCTCAATCGGTCCTGAAACCGAACCTTGAAACCCACCACATCACCGAGCGGCGTTTTCAGCTCTTCGGCAATGCGTTTGGCCACGCTGGAGGCAGCAATGCGCCTGGGCTGGGTGTGGCCAATCAGTCTGGCGCGCTGACCGGCCGGGTAATTGAGCTTGCCGCGCCCCATGGCCAGCAAAATTTTGGGCAACTGGGTGGTTTTGCCAGAGCCGGTTTCACCGCAAACAATCACCACCTGATGGGCCGCAATGGCGGCCGTGATCTCGTCGCGCTTGCCGGATACCGGCAACGATTCAGGAAACTCAATGGTCAGCAAGGGCGGTGATTCAGTCGGCAAAAGAGAGTTGCTCAAAGCTCCGTATTATCAACAGCTTTGCACGCGTCATGCTGAACAAATCAGCCCGGTGGCGTGCCGTACACTCCATTTTTTAGCCCGACCAGAGAACGCCCGCCCATGTCCGCCGTCTTCAACTTCACCTTCGTGCCCTGGTTTCGCTCGGTTGCGCCTTACATCCACACGCACCGGGGCAAAACCTTTGTGGTCGGCATTGCGGGCGAGGCCATCGCCGCCGGCAAGCTGCAGCACATCGCACAAGACCTGGCCTTGATTCAAAGCATGGGTGTCAAGATCGTGCTGGTGCATGGCTTTAGGCCGCAGGTCAATGAGCAACTGGCTGCCAAGGGTCATGAGGCTAAATACTCCCACGGCATGCGCATCACCGACGAGGTGGCGCTCGACTGCGCGCAGGAAGCCGCTGGCCAATTGCGTTACGAGATTGAAGCGGCCTTCAGCCAGGGACTGCCCAACACGCCGATGGCTGGGGCGACGGTGCGGGTGATATCTGGCAACTTCATCACCGCCCGGCCGGTCGGCATTGTCGATGGCGTGGACTTCAAGCACTCCGGCCTGGTGCGCAAGGTCGACACTGTGGGCATCCGCCGCACACTGGACTTTGATGCGATGGTGCTGCTGTCACCGTTTGGCTTTTCGCCGACAGGCGAGGCCTTCAACCTGACCATGGAAGAAGTGGCCACCAGCGTGGCGATTGAACTGAGGGCCGACAAACTGATCTTTTTGACAGAAGTCCCTGGCATTCGCATGAACCCGGATGCGCCTGCCAGTGACGACAATCCGGTCGATACCGAGTTGCCACTGGCAGCGGCTGAAAAGCTGTTGGCCAGCCTGCCCACGGCCACCCAAGCGACTGACACTGCGTTTTACCTGCAGCACTGCGTCAAGGCCTGCAAATCAGGCGTCGAACGCAGCCACATTCTGCCGTTTTCAGTCGATGGTGCCTTGCTGCTCGAGGTTTACGTTCACGACGGCATCGGCACGATGGTGATTGACGAAAAACTCGAAGAGCTGCGCGAGGCCACCGCCGACGACGTGGGCGGCATCCTGCAATTGATCGAACCCTTTGAAAAAGACGGTACGCTGGTCAAACGCGACCGGACAGAAATCGAACGCGACGCCAGCAACTACACCATCATTGAGCATGACGGCGTGATCTTTGCCTGCGCCGCCCTGTACCCCTACCCCGAGGCCAAAACCGCTGAAATGGCAGCCCTGACGGTATCGCCTCAGTCGCAGGGCCAGGGCGATGGTGAAAAGGTTTTAAAACGCATCGAGCAGCGCGCCCGGGCCGCGGGTCTGCAAAGCATTTTTGTCTTGACGACCCGCACCATGCACTGGTTCATCAAGCGCGGTTTTGTGCAGATGGACCCGGACTGGCTGCCCGATGCCCGCAAGCGCAAGTACAACTGGGACCGCAAGTCCCAGGTACTAATGAAAAAGCTGTCGTGACGCCAGGGCGACTCCGGGGCGGCTGTCAGTACCTAGATCGGCAGGACCCGCGCTGGGTCGGGGCTTTGAAGCCAGCTTTGCCATTCATGGGCCAATTGCTCGCTGCTTGATGCTGCCTGGCTCCAGGCCTTGACCCTGCCCTGCAAATCTGCGCCATAGCGGGTGAAGTCATGACGGTCAGGCAACTTGCCGTTCGGCAGGGTTTTGACCCAATCCGGGTTGGGTGCCAGCAGCACCATGTTGTCTAAAAACGGCGTGGCTTTGTGCCGCCACTTCAAGCCTTTGTCGAGCCAGCCGGGCACCACTGATTGTTGAAAATGTGGGTACAGCGCCAGCCCTTTGGAAGCCGCCGGGTAGTTCAGATGCAAGTGGTAGTCAGTGATGCCGCCATCCCAATACGCCCCAGGCGGCGCACCGGGAATGCCCGTGACCGCCCGCAGCATGAATGGAATCGAGCAGCTGGCCTGCAGGGCGGGGTTGAAGTTGGCCTGACTGAGCTGGATTTGCCGGGTTCGGTAGTCTGTCGTGGCAAACGGCAGCGCCGCGTTGGCACTGGAAAACACCACCCGCTCCAGCCATGCGCCCATCGCTTTGCGGTGCACGCCGTTGCTTAAAAACGCTCCCAGATAGCCCAGCGGCGTGGCCACCTTGTGCTCCCGACCCAAAAGATGTCGCCCGCGTGATGTCACGATGTGCAGCTTGTAGCGGCTATGGCCCAGCACCTCATGCACACGGCCACCGTAAAAGCTTTGCAGGCTTTGCCCGAACTGCTCGCTCACAAAGTCAGCAGAGTGCCGTTTCTGGCCCGGCTGCAGCTCGTAGTGCTGACGGATGTAGTCATGTTCCAGCCGGATGAAAGCCGTCGCCGGATCATTCAGGCAAGCTGTGGCCATGCGCCATGCGCCAATCGAGGCGCCCACCAGATGCACGTCATGGTCTGACCTGGCCAGCCAGTCACCAAAAATAAACCGGTCTAGCGGCCCCAAAATCAAACCCTTGGGGCCACCCGCTGCTGCGGGTATCACGCCAACATGGTGCGGCTGTAAACCGTTTTGGGCGATGTGCTGGATGGCTTTAGGGCCTGCGTGAATGTGAAGCGCTTGCATGAAAGGAACTATTTCTTCAATCCCGCCAGCTTGCCAAAGGCCGAGGCCATGGCGGACGGCACGGCCTGCGGCGTGTCGTGTTTGCCGCGGTTGTGGTTTTGACCGGCACCAGAGCGTGAGCCCTCAAAGCGATTGTCTCGGGGCGCATCGCGGCGTGCAGGCGGCTCTCCCAGCTTCATCGTCAGGCCAATCCGCTTGCGCGCCACGTCAATTTCAGTGACTCGCACCGTCACGATGTCGCCGGTTTTGACAACCTCACGGGCATCTGTGGTGAACTTGTGACTGAGCTGGCTGACGTGCACCAAGCCGTCTTGGTGCACGCCGATGTCGATGAAAGCACCAAAGGCCGCCACATTGCTGACCGTACCCTGCAGCTCCATGCCTTCGCGCAAATCCCGGATGTCTTCGACGCCATCGTTGAAGCGGGCCACCTTGAAGCTGGGGCGCGGGTCGCGGCCTGGCTTTTCCAGTTCCAGCAAAATGTCTTTGACCGTGATCACGCCGAACTTGTCGTTGGCAAACAGCTCGGGTTTGAGGGTTTTGAGCATGTCGGCCCGGCCCATCAGCTCGGCCACAGGTTTGCCAGTGTGCTGCATGATGCGCTCCACCACGGCGTAGGTTTCAGGGTGAACGCCGGTCATGTCCAGCGGATTGTCGCCACCTCTCAAACGCAAAAATCCCGCGCTTTGCTCAAAGGTTTTAGCACCCAAACCCGTCACCTTCAGCAAATCAGCCCGGCTTGCAAATGCACCATTGGCGTCGCGCCAGCGCACGACCGACTTGGCGACGGTTTGCGACAGGCCCGACACCCGCGCCAACAGCGGCACGCTGGCCGTGTTCAGGTCCACGCCCACGCTGTTCACGCAGTCTTCAACCACCGTGTCCAGGCTGCGCGCCAGATCTGACTGGTTCACGTCGTGCTGGTA
>CAMARI010000228.1 GCA_945860515.1 Polaromonas sp. YR568 | reverse complement strand
CCATGGCAGTTGGGTGTTGTCATCAGGCCCGTCAAGCGTCCGCTGTCTGCCGCCATTTCGGTGCACAACAGCGCATCAAAACCCAGTTGGCGGGCAACCCGCTTCAGATAAATGTCCGGTGATGCGCTGACCAGCACGCAGCAGTGGCCGGCTTGCTGGTGCTCGCCAAGCCGCGCCATTGACCAGCTTTGCAATTGACCGGTAAGGCTCTGATCCAGCCAGCGCTGGGTCCAGTCATCCACCTGCGCTGTGGTTTTGTTGTGCAGGGTGACCTGCAGCAGCTTTTGCTTGGCCGCATGATTGGGTATCAGCCGAAGCGCAAAAGCCGCAAGCCAGGGCGAACAGACCAGCAAGGCCAGTAAAAACCGGGGCCAGCCCAGGCCAAAAGCCAAAAACGGCAGCAGGGTGTCGCGCTGGGTCAGCGTACCGTCAAAGTCAAACGCGGCAATCACAATCTGTGTGACCACCGGTTTGGCCACCGGTTGGTTGACGGTTTGGTCTATGGGCATCTGACCTGCCCGCAGTAACGCTCGCAAAACGGGCAACCCGTCATGGGCAGCCATGTGGGAATGTTGTAAAAGCGCTTGAAGATATCGCCCAGCACGCCCTGCCGATAAGCGGGATAGTTAAAACCCACGCCTTCGACCACATAAAAAGCCACCCCGTTTTGCATGACTGTCAGCGCGGAAACCTGTTCAAAATAAGGTTTGAAGTCATCCAGAACAGGTACAGCACCCGTGATGACGCGAATCGTTTTGCCGTTGTAAATCGAAAAATCCACCAGCATGTCGTCTTGCCGCGCATGAAAGCGGCCCACCCCAAACACGGGCATGTACTGGCGACGTTCAAAACCGTAAATCGATGCAGCGGTGTAGGCGTCGGCCATCAGCAGCACACCGGGCTTTTCAATCTGCCTGAGGATGTCTGCTGTTTTGTAGCTGCGGATGACTTGCGGGTAGATTTTTGACAACGGCGCGGTTGTGCGCCAGGTGTCCAACGATGTCATGTACAAAGCGCCCACCACCGCAACATGCAGCCCGGCAAACACAGCCAAGCCGAGCGCCGCAGTTTTGAGCTTTTCCAACGGCAGCGCAAACGCCAGCAGCGCAAACCCAAAGGGGTAAAACGACAGCACCCAATGCAGACCAATGACTTTTTTGCCAGACAGCAGCGCAAAAAACAACAGCGGCACCACCACCAGACAAGCCAGCAAACGATGCGTGCTCGCGGCAGAACCCATACGCACCATGGCTTGCCGGTGCCTGACCACCAACCACAAGGCAGCAGGCGTGATGAGGTAGGCCATCATGCCAACATACATCAGCGGCTTGCGCCACTCAAACACAGCGCCTTCGTTGCGGTTGTACAGATTGAACATGATGTTCGGCCAGCCGTGCGAGGCGTTGTAGCCGATGTTGATCAAGGCAAATGGCAAAGAGCAGGCCACCAGCAGCGCGAAGCCGGCCAGGCGGTCGCGCCGGTAGATCAAAAAGTAGCCGCAGTAAGTCAGCCCCAGCACCACCGCAAAATATTTGGACAAAAACGCGCAGCCAATGAAAACGCCAGACAGGGCATACAGGCCATAGGCTGGCCGCTCGCGCTGCTCAGCACGCATCAAGGTCGCGGCCGACAGCACCGACCAGAAAATCAGCGGCGTGTCAGTTGTGATCAGCGTGTTCAGCCAGTTCAGGGGGGCAAGCCAAAAGAAAAGCACCGCCCAGGCAGCGCGTTGTTTGTCAACACCCGCCAAAGCCCACCACAATGCCGCGCCCACGCCAAGAGGCAGCAACACCACGGGCAAACGGATAGACCCCATACTGTCGCCCAACGCCCAACGCATGGCAGCGATCAGCCAGCCAACCATGGGCGGGTGGTCGTAGTAACCCCAGTCAGGGTAGACCCCCCACCAGTAGAAAAAAGCCTCGTCCCCGGTGATGGGAAACGTGTTGGCAATGTACAAGCGCAGCAGCAGTGAGCCCAGGCCCGCCACCAGCAGCCAACGGGCTACCAAAGATGAATGTGTCGTTTGTTGAGTCGTCATTAAAAACGGATGTCTTTCCGAATCACCGCACTGTAAAGCAGCGCCAGCAGCCCAAGGGCCACGGCCAGCCACAGGGTCAGCAGTCGGGCCAACACGGTGATGCTCACAGCCTCGGCCGTGCTGGCGCTTTGCGCTACCAGCAGGCCGGTCATGACCAGTTCCATGCCGCCCAGGCCCGCTGGCAAGGCCGACAGGGCCCCCGCGACCATCGCCAACGCATAAAAGCCAATCGCTGTCATCGGCAGCATGGGCACATCAAGCGCCCGGCAAATCAGCCAAACAGCCACGCCCTGCGCTGCCCAGGCGGTCAGGGTCAGGCCAAACCAGACCAGCGGACGCACCGACAGACACACCCAAGCCTCTTGCAACCAGGCAAAGCGCTCTAGCCATCGCAGGCGCTGGCGCCAAACCACCACCATCAAGACGGCACCCACTAACAGCGCCACAAGGCTCACCCCTGTCACCTGGCCCGTCATACCTTCCAGGGCCGAATGCTCCAGCAGCCAAAGCAGTGCAGGCACACACAACAGCAGCAAACACAGCAAATCAGCCAGCCGTTCAGCGCCAAAAATGGCCAGGCTTTGCAGCAGCAGCAGGGGCTGCTTGGCCAGCAACAGGCCGCGCATGGCCTCGCCGGCATTGCCGGGTGTGGGCGTGAAGGCATATCCCGCCAAGTACAAACGCAGGCCTTCCATCCAGCCAAAATGCCGGTCGTAATGCGCCATCCAGAATCGCCAGCGCAAGCCGCGCAGAACATAGCTGAGCAGGCACAGTCCAGCAGCTTGCAGTCCGGTGACTGACCACAACACCCGCCACGCTACACCGCTGCTGTTACCCCAGAACAGCAGCGCCAGAGCATAAGCTGTGGCCGCCAGGCCCAACACCAGCAGCAGGCGCTTGACTGGCCAGCGCTGCGCGGCACCACTGGTCATCACCAGATCTGGTTCCAGAACCGGCTCAACACAAAAAACCCGGCCCAGCAGATGCCAGTGACCACTATCCACGGGTCACGCAGCAGGTCGCGTGCCACGTCTTCTCCCCGGCCACGGTAGACCTGGTAGGTGTAGCGCAGCATGCCAAAAATCACCAGCGGCACGGTGTAGATCAAACGCTCGCCATGGCGCAACGCTGACTCCGGGCTGATGGCAAACAGGCTGTAAGACAACACCGTGGCGGTCATCGCCATGGCGATAAAGGTGTCGAGCAGCGCGGACGGGTAATGCGCCAGCACCGCGCGCCAACTGCTGGGGTCATGAAAAGTTTCGGCTTTGCGTTTGGCAAAGCCCAAAAACAGCGCCACAAAGATGCCGGTCAGCAGCAGCCAGTGGGACGGCGCAATACCAACCGCTACAGTGCCCGCCAGCAGGCGCAAGATAAAACCGGCAGCAATGATCAACACATCCACCACTGGCACAGTTTTCAGGCGCAACGAATACGCCAGATTCAGCAGCAAATAAACCACCAGCAGCGCAAGCAAGACAGCATTACCCCAGGCCAGCCACAAGCCACCGGCCAGCAGCAGCCCTGCCAGGCCCAGGCCCGCGGATGCAGACACGGCCCCGCTGGCAAAAGGCCGCAAGCGCTTGGTGGGGTGCTGCGCATCAAGCTTGCGGTCCAGCCAGTCATTGACCACATAGACTGCGCTGGACACGCAGCAAAAAGCGACAAACGCCAGCATCACCTGCCCAGCCACACTGACATCGCTCCAGCGCTGGCTGAAAATCAGGCCCGCAAAGACAAAGCCATTTTTAAGCCACTGGTGCGGCCGGGCAAGCTTGATGAGGGCTAGAGCGGAGGAAAAAGGCATATTGGAAGGCGTCGACCAAAGTCAACGGATAGCATAACTGACCGTGATGTTTGCCTCTCGCCATGCGGCATGTCTCTTGGCAAGCTAAAGTCTGAGAATGCCAAACACCCTCACCATCAGCCCCAGCCCGACGCAAGGGGTCAGCAGCCTGACGGCCAGCCACTCGGCGCATCAGGTCCGCGGCGCTTGCCCGCACGATTGCCCAGACACCTGCTCGCTGCTGACGACGGTTGAGGGCGGCGTCGCCACCAAAGTACAGGGCAACCCCGCGCATCCCCAAACCGACGGGGTGCTGTGCAACAAGGTGTCGCGTTATGCCGAGCGGACTTATCACCCGGACCGGCTTTTGAGCCCTCTCAAACGCAGTGGAACCAAAGGATCGGGCCGGTTTGAACCCGTGTCTTGGGACGATGCGCTGGCAGACATTGCAGCAAAGCTCAAACCCATCGCCGCGCGCAGC
>CAMARI010000227.1 GCA_945860515.1 Polaromonas sp. YR568 | reverse complement strand
AGATCATGCGCGACGGAGACATGGAAGCCGGTGCTTGGAGTTGTGGCATGGTCGCAGGATTGATAAACGATATTCCTAGCGTAAAGGAGTTGATCGACCGGATAATGAGTCAGGCTGATACGCTCATTAACCAGCGGCTGGTCGGATTGCAGAGGCCGTAATTAAAAAGCAGCCGCGATCCAAAATCTAGTATTCGCGTATGTTTTATTGTCCCCCTATGCGAAGAGTCATGTACCCAACTTGTGAACAACCAGTCGTCACTTCCCAAATCTCCGTCTTTGATCCACTCGGTAATTGCGTCTCTTCTCGTTGGCTTGATTTCAAACTGATCCGATGGCGCTAGTGGAAAATGTGAGGGCTCCTGCAAGACGCGCGGCTCATGCATAAGTGCCTCTCCAGGTATCAGGGTTCAGCATCCGCCTCGAGGTGTTTGCTTGAAAGGAACGCGAGGCCAGCAACCACCAACATAGAAAGCGACATCAAAGCCAGAGCATAGCCAAGCGCTTGGGCACCGAACTGTGGGAGTAGCAGATCGCTGACCACTCCTGTAACGACCGGACCAAGACCGGCGCCGATCAGCGACATGAAGAATAGCAACACGGCCACTGCCATCGCCCGTCTACCCGCACCGCACACGGCGTGTGTTGCGGTGAAGAAAGCCGGTAAAGCGGCACTCACAAGGCAGCCCGCCAGCGCACCTATCAGCAGAAAGACCCAAAAGTTCTGGACCAGGAAGGCAGCTACGTACAACGGGGTGGCGGCCACCATGCCCCAGGCAGGCAGCCGCAACACCCAGCGGCGATCAAGCCGCGCCAGACGGTCGGTGAGCCACCCCCCACCCAAAGTGCCAATCAGGGCCGACACAGCGCTGGCGCCGCCATAGGCCGCACCCACTTCCTTCAGATCGACGTTCATAGCGCGCACCAAATGCGAGGGCACAAACAGCATGGCGCCGTAAGTGAAAAAGGCCCAAAAAGTCAAAGCAAACGCGGCGTAGCGAAAGCTACGTTTGTGCCATAGCACCAGCAGCGCCGCTTTTACAGACTCAGCACTTTGATCAGAACGGGAGGCGACAAATTGGGACTTCAGCACGGAGCGTGGCTCCTTCAGCCCCCACATAGTGATGAATGCGACCAGCAAGCCTGGCACCGCCGCTGCGAACAAGGTCCAGCGCCAACCGTACTGCGCTACTAGGGCAGAGCCGCCGATGAAGGCCAGCAGATAACCGACCGTTCCCGCAGAAGTGAAGACGGCCAACGCTTGCGCACGCTGATGCGGAGGGAAGTAGTCCACCAGCAGCGACTGGCTGGCCGGCAGCGAGCCAGCTTCGCCAACCCCCACACCCACGCGTGCGAGCGCCAGTTGCCAAAAGGTCTGCGCAGCGCCGCATAACGCCGTCATCAAACTCCAGAAGACCAGTGCCAAAGTGATGATGTACTTGCGGTTGCCGCGGTCAGCCCAGCGCGCAAAGGGTATGCCCATGACCGCATACATAATCGCAAAGGATGCTCCGCTGAGCAGACCCATTAGGGTATCGGATGCGCCGAACTCTTGCTTTATGGGCTCCAGCAATACCGCGATGATGACGCGGTCCATGTAATTGCAACTGGCGACCAGAAACAGGATGGAAAGAAACCACCAGCGCTGGGCTGGCGTGTAGGGGGTTTCAGGGCTCACGGGTAGTATCCGGTTTAGGACGTTCCGACCACGCCACCGTCACAGGCGATAGTCTGGCCAACGACATATTCACCCGCCCGCGAGCAAAGAAAGATAGCAAGACCTGCAATGTCCTGCGCGGTACCAACGCGGCCGCTCGGATTATGCTTGCCAACAAGTTGCCAATCCACCTTTTCTGTCTCACCACCAAAGCCGACGCCAGTGCTGAGCATCCAAGTAGGAAAGGGGCCCGGTGCGATAGCGTTAAAGAGGATGTGTTCCTTAGTCAAATGCGCTGCCATGAAACGCGTCAGGTGATGCACCGCAGCCTTGGAGGCACCGTAAGAAAAAGAGTCAAAAGTGGCTGCCTTGATGCCGTCGACCGACCCGATGTTAATGACACGAGCGGGGCTGGTGGCTCTGGCGGCCTGACGCAATAAAGGAAGCAATTTCTGGGTGAGAAAAAACACGCCCTTGACGTTGGTGTCCATCACCTTGTCCCACCCGACCTCCGGAAAAAGCTCAAGTGGCGCGCCCCAGGAGGCTCCCGCATTGTTCACCAGAATGTCCAACGTCGACTCGCGTTCTGACAATTGTTTAGTCAGACTTTCAACGCCAGCCAGTTGGGACAGATCCGCCTGCAAAGCAATGCATTCGCCACCACAAGCCTCGCTGAGTCGCTTGGCAGTTGCTGCACATACATCGGCCTTTCGCGCCGAGATATAGACCTTGGCACCATTGGCCAAAAAACCGGCAGCGATCATCTCTCCAATACCACGCGAACCACCCGTTACCAGCGCCGTTTTGCCTTTTATCGAAAACAGATCGTTCAATTGCATACTCATAAACTCACTCCGAAGGGGCTAGATCAAAAGATGATTTCAGATTCAATAGCCGTGCTGTCGCGCTAGTTGGTCAAGATGGAAATTGGCGTCACCAAAGAGCTCTTGCAGAACTCTGGCACGCTTCATGAAAAAGCCAATCTCGAACGCGTCAGTCATACCTACTCCGCCATGCATTTGGACCGCTTCCTGTACAGCCAAAGTGGCGGTACGACCGGCGCGGGCCTTGGCCATGGATACCGTACGGCTAGCACCATCGGCGTTGGCATCAATTTGCTGTTGCGCATGAATGACCGTGGAGCGGGTGATTTCCAGCTCACAGTAGAGTTCTGCCGCGCGGTGCTGCAGGCCCTGAAACTCGCCAATGATGCGGCCAAATTGTTTGCGTTCTTTGAGGTAGTTCACCGTGCGCTGGAAAACTTCGTCTGCTAAGCCCAGCAACTCAGCTGCAGCAGCGGTACGTGCGCAGTCAAGCGCGGCGCTCAAAGTTGCCCAACCCGCATCGACACGCCCCAATACATCTTTTGTGCTGACTTGCACGGCCTTAAAAGTAATGCGGGCAGCATTGTGAGCATCCACCATCAGGGTACGTTCTATTTCAACTCCAGATGCCTTCGCATCCACCACAAACAGGGTGATCCCCTCGGAGTCTCCAATCTCACCAGAACTTCGGGCAGCGACGATCAGAAGATCTGCCACATGTCCATCTAGTACGAAGGTTTTGGTACCGTTTAGAGTGAAACCACTCGTTGTAGTGTCGGCACGCATCGCAATCTGTGTTGGCTGGTGTTTGGACTTTTCGTCGACGGCAAGGGTGGCAATAAGCTCACCGCTAGCCAAAAGCGACAGCCAGGCTTTCTGTTGTTCAGGTGTCCCGGCATGGCGCAGGGTTGTGACTGCGGCAATGCTTGAAGCCAGAAAAGGAGAGCATGTGAGCTGGTGGCCGATTTGCTCCATCACGACACCAGCTTCGACATGCCCGAGTCCCATTCCGCCGAATTCCTCAGGCACAAGCACTCCGCTAAAACCCATTTCGGCAAACTGCTTCCACAGAACTGGCGAGAAGCCCGTCGCGTCTTTTGAATCGCGCAACCGGCGCAGTTGCATCACCGGTGCTTTGTCAGCAAGGAAATCGCGGGCACTGTCGCGGAGCATGGTTTGTTCTTCGGTAAGTATGAGTGACATGATCAGACTCCCGGCAGTTCAAGAATTCTTTTGGCAATGACGTTGAGCTGCACCTCGCTGGTGCCACCCTCAATCGAATTGCCTTTGGTGCGTAACCAGGTGCGTGCAGTCTGGCCCTGATCGGAGCGTTTGCTTTCCCACTCCAGTGCGTCGCTGCCACCTGTGCTGGCCATCAATTCCCAACGCCGCTTGTTGAGTTCAGAACCGTAATACTTGAGCATGGATGACATGGCCGGGTGCGCAAGTCTGGCCTTAGCCATATCGCCGACACGCTGCAAGGTGAGTCGAAACGCGTCTTCATCGAGCTCGAATTCTGCAATTTGCGAACGCAAGTGAAACTCAGATAGACGGCCCAGCGCGTCTAAGCCAACAGTCGATTTTGCGGTTTCAGACAGCGACGGTGTGCTCGATACCTCTCCTATTGCACCGATGATGTCGCGCTCGTGCATCAAAAGGTATTTAGCAACATCCCAGCCGGCGTTCAGAGTGCCGACCAGATTGCGTTTTTCGACCCGGACATTGTCGAAAAAGGTCTCGCAAAACGGCGACTTACCGGAGATCAAACGGATCGGTCTGGTGCTGGCGCCGGGTGTTGCCATATCGAACAGCACAAAGCTGATGCCGGTGTG
>CAMARI010000226.1 GCA_945860515.1 Polaromonas sp. YR568 | reverse complement strand
CATTAACCCGCACCCAACCCTGCTCAATCCAGGCATCGGCCTCGCGCCGCGAGCAAAGCCCCAACTCGGCCATGCGCTTGTTCAGGCGAATCGTCAAAGGCGAGCCGTCTGGGTTGGTGGGCTTGGGGATGCGGACGGCGGTGGGTTTGGAGGGAACGATGGGTGTGTTCATAGCCCGAATTATCGGGCTCATCACCATCATGACATCGGCAAAATAGAGATACAATAATTGAAATGTATCTCACTTGAGCCACTCATGCCTATTTCGCTGCGCCTACCCAAAGACATTGAAGACCAAATCGCCGGTTACAGCGCACGCCAGGGCGTCTCAAAATCGTCGGTCATCGTTCGCAGCATTCATGAGTTTTTAAACCGCAACGCACAGCCTTCTTCGCTACAAATTTATGAAGAGGTAATGGCAACTGGCGTGGACAAGGGCGGGGACGCAAAAAGTGACGCGAAGCGTGCAGCGGCTGAGCAGCGGCCGCACAAAATGTTGGTACGCGATGCGATTCGTCAAAAGCATGCTGAGCGCTCGGACCGCGCAACCAAAACCAGCAAGGCCAAATGAACATATTGGCTGATTCAGGCTACTTTGTTGGGTTGTTCAATACCAAAGATCACCACCACGCGCGCTGCAAAGCGTTTTTCTCTGGGTATGCTGGGCAAACGACGACGACCTGGGCTGTATTGACTGAGGTGTGTGCTTTGCTGACGCATAGCAAGCAGAAGGTGTTTTTTGCGTGGGCAGCCAAAGCGCAAGCATTGGGGCATTTGCGGATCGAGTCACCACCTGCCGATGCGGTGATGGCGCTGTGGGCTTTGATGGACAAGCATGAAGACCTGCCAATGGATTTTTGCGATGCGAGTCTGGTGTATTTGGCAAACAGTTTGAAAATCAACCGCATCGCAACAACTGACCTGCGTGACTTTACGGTCTACCGCCTGCCGGGCAACAAGCGCTTTGTTCACGTGCTGGAGCAAACCGTCTAAAGCTTAGCTTGCTATTTAATCAATAGCTGGTTGCGCATATATCCGTTGGCCTAGCTCTACTTTTTAGACCCGACAACAGTACTTCTGAGCCCCGGCAGGTCCAAAACACGCAGTCCGCCGTATTCAACCCGCAGGCTGCCCTGGGCTTGCAGGGCGCTGAGCGCCTCATTGACCCGCTGGCGTGACAGGCCGACCAGATAGGCCAGCTCTTGCTGGGTGATGCGCAAAATGTCTCCCACGCCCGGGTACAGCACCGGGTTACACAAGGCGGCCAAGGAACGGGCCACGCGTACATCAGGGTTGTTCAGACGGTCAATTTCGCGTGCGGCAATGAACTGGCCCAGCCGTTCGTTGAGCTGGTTCATGACAAAGCGGTTAAAACCAATCGAGTGGTCGAGCAGCCAGTCAAAGGTATCCACCGGCAGGCCAGCGACCACGCTTTTGCGCAGCGCCTGAATGTTGTAGCGGTAGGGCTCGCGTTTGAGGACGGTGCCTTCGCCAAACCAGCCGCCAGGCGGCACGCCGGTGTAGGTCATGGTCATGCCTTGGTCGTTGTCGCTGCTCATTTTGAGCAAGCCTTCGACCACGCCGAACCAGTAAGTCACGGGCCGGCCTAACCGACAGACGAAGTCGCCCGGCGCGACATCGCCTACTCGCAGTTCGGCAACGGCTTTGTCTCTTTCCTGGAGCGTCAGTAATTGAAGCCAAGGAATACCGGCCAACTCAGAGGCGTCTGCGTGGCGGCGGTGGATGTGAAGTGGTTTTTCGAGTTGCATGACATCAAAACAAAGCTTTCGCCTGACGAACCGGGGCCTAGGGAAAGTCCGGGGGAGTATTGACCCTTGAATTGTCGTCGAAATGACAACATAACGTCAAATGACCGCCTAACATTCAATCTGAGGCAGTCATCTTGCCGCGTACTGCACACCTTACGAAGCACCGGACCATTAGAGACACGAGACAAGCATGCAAACCACGTTTCCCCAATTGCTGATCAAGCAAGCTGCTGAGCGCCCCGATGCGCCCGCCATGCGCGAAAAGGAATACGGCATTTGGCAAGCGCACAGCTGGTCGGCGCTGGCACTGCTGGTTAAACATATTGCCTGCGGCCTGCATCAGACCGGTTTGATGCGCGGCGAGCACATGGTGGTGGTGGGCAGCAATCGCCCACGCCTGTATGCCACCATGCTGGCGGCTCAGTCATTGGGTGCCATTCCTGTGCCGCTGTACCAGGACGCCGTGGGTGCTGAATGTATTTTCCCGATCAACAATGCAGACGTACGTTTTGCGTTTGCTGAGGACCAGGAGCAGGTTGACAAGCTGCTGGAGATTCGCGGCAGCTGCCCGCTTCTGAGTGACATTGTTTTTGACGAACCGCGCGGACTGCGCAATTATTCAGAACCCGGTTTGCAGTCGCTCGACAGCCTGATTGACATCGGCAAAACCTTCTCTAGCGCGCACCCCGACTGGTACGCAGCTGAAGTTGCCAAAGCCAGCCCTGGCGATGTGGCCGCGATGTTTTTTACCTCAGGCACAACCGGCAACCCCAAGGGCGTGGTGCACACCCACCACAGCTTGATCGACCGCGCCCAGGCCGGTGCCGACTTTGACCACCTCGGCCCCACTGAAGAGGTGTTGGCTTATTTGCCCCCGGCTTGGATTGGTCAAAACATTTTCAGCTACGCCCAGTGGCTGTGCTGTGGGTATGTGGTCAATTGCCCCGAATCAGCCGCCACCATGGCCATCGACCTCAAAGAAGTCGGCCCCACCTATTACTTTGCCCCGCCCCGTGTGTTTGAGGGCTTACTCACCAGTGTGATGATCCGCATGGAAGATGCGGGTTCCATCAAGCGCAGCTTGTTCGAATACTTCATGAATGTCGCCCGCGCCCACGGCCCTGCGCGCATGGATGGCAAGTCCATTGGGCTGTGGGCGTCGCTCCAGTACACCTTGGGCGACTGGTTGGTTTACGGGCCGCTGCGCAACAACTTGGGCATGTCGCGGGTGCGTGTGGCCTATACCGCGGGTGAGGCCATTGGCCCAGATTTGTTCACGTTTTACCGCTCCATCGGTGTCAACCTCAAGCAGCTCTATGGCTCGACCGAGACCGCCGTGTTCGTGTGTTTGCAACCCGACAACGAAGCGCGTGCCGATACCGTTGGTGTGCCTTGCGCGGGTGTGGAGATCAAGGTGGCCGACAACGGCGAAATCTTGGTCAAGTCGCCGGGCTTGCTCAAGGGCTATTACAAAAACCCCGAAGCCACCGCCGAGGTGCTGAGCGCCGATGGCTGGTACCACACCAGCGATGCGGGGTTTTTGGATGCCAGCGGCCACCTCAAGATCATCGACCGCGTCAAAGACGTGGGTCGCATCAAAGGCGGTCAAAACGACGGGGCCATGTTTGCGCCCAAGTATGTGGAGAACAAACTCAAGTTCTTCCCCTTCATCAAAGAGGTGGTGGCTTATGGCGACCAGCGCGATAAAGTCTGCGTCATGATCAACATCGACTTTGACGCCGTGGGCAATTGGGCCGAGCGCCGCAACCTGCCCTATGCGGGCTATACCGACTTGGCACAAAAACCCGAGGTCTATGCATTGATCCAAGACTGTGTGGAAAAAGTCAATGCCGACCTGAGCGTGGACAACTTGCTCGCAGGCAGCCAGATCAGCCGCTTTTTGGTGTTGCACAAAGAGTTAGATGCCGATGACGGCGAACTCACCCGCACCAACAAGGTTCGGCGCGGCTACATCGCCGACAGATACCAGGTGCTGGTCGACGCCTTGTACGCCGGCATGACAGCTCAATTCATTGAAACCGCCGTCAAGTTTGAGGACGGGCGCAGCGGCAGCGTCAGCGCCACCTTGCGCTTGAGCGATGCCAAACTGTTTGCACCCGTCGGGAGGGCCGGATGAGCAATAAGCGCATTGGCGACGTCATCTTGGACGTGAAAAACATCAGCTTGGCGTTTGGTGGCGTCAAGGCATTGACCGATATTTCTTTCGATGTGCGCGAGCACGAAATTCGCGCCATCATTGGCCCCAACGGAGCGGGCAAAAGCTCCATGCTCAATTGCATCAACGGCGTTTACACGCCCCAAAAGGGCACCATTGCTTTTCGGGGTCAAACCTTTGACCACATGGACAGCCGCCAGGTGGCCGAGATGGGCATTGCGCGCACCTTTCAAAACCTGGCCTTGTTCAAGGGCATGAGCGTGCTCGACAACATCATGACCGGGCGCAACCTGCGCATCAAAAGCAATTTATTGCTGCAAGCCCTGCGCATTGGCCCTGCCGAGCGAGAAGAAATGCAGCACCGGGCGTATGTCGAACAAATCATCGA
>CAMARI010000225.1 GCA_945860515.1 Polaromonas sp. YR568 | reverse complement strand
GCTTCGCCGTCGCTTTTGTTGAAAGCCTCGACGATGTGGCTGTGCTGCTCGAATGATGCCTTGACCTGCCCCAGCGCACCGAAGGCATGGCGGCGGTAGTAACCGGTGCGGGCACGCATGCGCAGCACTTCCTGGCGCAGATAGGGGTTGCGGCTGGCGCGGTAAATCAGTTCGTGAAATTGCAGGTTGCTGTGCTGCCAGCCGGCCATGTCGTCGGCCTCGGCCACCGCGCGGCTGTTGGCGTGGTGGCTGGCGATGGCCTCGCGCTCTTCAGGCGTCATGCGCTGGCAGGCCAGCCGCACGGCCACACCTTCCAGCTCGGCCAGCAGCTCCCACAGTTGCAGCAGTTGCTGCAAATCCATCTTGGCCACCACCATGCCGCCGCGTGGCAGGCTGGTCAACATGCCTTGGGCTTGCAGCAGGATCAGCGCCTCGCGTATCGGCGTGCGGGACACCTTGTATTGGCTGGCCAGTTGTGCCTCGTCAATCGGGTCGCCCGGCAGCAAGGCGCCGTTTTTGATGGCGGTTTCAATCGCCACGCGGATTTTGTCGCTGGCTTTGGTGAACTTGGTGGTCGCTGCGGGCTTGGCAACCGCTTTGACTGTTTTCTTTGCACGCATCATAAAAAGGGTTTCCCAGGTTGCTCTGTATGTTTTATTGTTGTATATTTATATTTATAAAATGTCAACATATACATATAAACCCTAAGTATGCCCAAAATTCAGGCCTCCAGCGCTCTGGCCCGATTTCGCGTTTTAGACCTGTCGCGCGTGCGCGCCGGCCCCAACTGCGTGCGCATGCTGACCGACTTTGGTGCGGATGTGGTTCGCATAGAGCCGCCACCCGGCATTGACCCGAATGAGGCCATGTTTGCCGCCAACCGCGAAGGCGGGGATTTTCAAAATATCAACCGCAACAAGCGGTCCATGACCCTGAACCTGAAAAAACCTGGCGCTCGTGACCTGCTGATGCGCCTGGTAAAAGACGCTGATGTGCTGGTTGAAAACTGGCGGCCCGACGTTAAAGCAAAGCTGGGGCTGGACTACGAATCCTTGGCGGCGGTCAATCCGCGCATCATTTTGGCCAGTATTTCAGGCTTTGGGCAAGACGGGCCGCTGGCAGGCCGCCCCGGTTTTGACCAGATCGTGCAGGGCATGGGCGGGTTGATGTCGGTCACGGGCTTGCCCGGCCAAGGCCCCGTACGCGCCGGGCTGGCGGTGGCTGACATGAGTGCTGGCCTGTACGCTGCGCTGGGTATTTTGACGGCGCTGCTGGAGCGCGAAGTCTCTGGCGTTGGCCAGTGGGTGCATGCGTCGCTGCTGCATTCGCAAATCGCCATGATGGACTTTCAGGTGGCGCGCTATTTGAACGACAACGACTTGCCGGTTCAGGTCGGCAATGACCACCCGACCAGCAGCCCGATGGGTTTGTTTGAAGCCGCCGATGGCGTGTTCAACCTGGGCGCATCGGGTGAAGGTAACTGGGTGCGCCTGTGCAAGCTGCTGTATCGGCCCGAGTGGCTGCAAGACGAAGAATTCAAGACAGAACCGCTGCGCGTCAAGCACCGCGAGCGACTCACGCCTTTGCTGGCTGATATTTTTAAAACCCAAAGCGTGCAGCATTGGGTCAAGCTGCTCAACGATGCTGGCGTGCCCGCTGGCCCGGTGTATACCGTGCCGCAGGTGTTTGAAGACGAGCAGGTCAAGCATCTGGGCGTGACGACGTCGCTCGTCACTGACTTTGGCAAGGAAATGCACTACATCAACCAGCCGGTGGTGCTGCAGCGCACACCAGCAACCGTGGTGGCGCAAGCACCAGGTTGGGGCCAGCACACTGATGAGGTGCTGACTGAAGCGGGTTACTCTGAAGCTGAGATTGCACAGTTTCATTCGGACGGCGTGGTTTAAAAACATGGCCGGAGTGACCCACCATGTTCAAAGCCACGTGGCAACGATCACGCTGTCGAACCCTGGCCGCTACAACGCCATGTCGCTGGCAATGTGGGCTCAGTTGGCCGACACACTGGACGTTTTGAGCCACGATGCAGCGGTGCGCGCTGTTATTTTGCGGGGCGACGGCGACAAGGCTTTTGTGTCTGGCGCAGACATCAGCGAGTTTGATACCCAGCGCAATGACCCGGCCCATGTTGCCGCCTACGACGCAGCAGTTGACCGTGCGCAAACGGCACTGGCGGAGTTTCCCCGCCCAGTGATTGCGGCGATCAGCGGTATTTGCTATGGTGGCGGCTTGGGGCTGGCCATGGCTTGCGACATGCGCTACGCCGCGCCGAACGCACGCTTTCGCATGCCTGCCGCTCGTCTGGGCCTGGGTTATGCGCTCAAGGGCATGAAGCGGCTGGTCGATGTTCTCGGTGTGGCACGCGCCAGCGAGGTGTTTTACACCGCCCGCGTTCTGGACGCTGCTGCGGCAGAGCGCTTTGGGGTGGTCAATTCGGTGCATGACGATGTGTTTGCCCATGCCGCGCAAACGGGTGCAGAAATTGCGAGCAATGCGCCGATGACCATTGCAACGGCCAAGCGCGCTTTCAATACACTGCTGGCTGGCAGTCTTGATGCGGACGTGAAGGCAGTGGACGCGCAGGTCAAAGCCTGTTTTGCTAGCAGCGACTATGCCGAAGGCCGCAAGGCGTTTGCTGAAAAGCGGGTGCCGAATTTCGCGGGTCAGTGATGTGTAGATTTTCTTGTGTGTGTTTTAACCTTAACGGAGACTGAATGATGACCAGAAGCATGAACCTTTTTTCAGCGATCACAGCCGTCGTCATGACGGCTCTCACCACCGCAGCGCAGGCCATCGGGCCAGCACCTGCGCCGCTGGCTCAGCGCGAAACGCTGACCGTCGGTTTTGTCAAGGTCGGGCATCTGTCGCCGATGCTCAACATTGAAGAAGAACTCAAGAAGTTCAACATCGACGTCAAGCGGGCCGAGTTCGTGCGCTACGCCGATGCACGCACCGCCCTGCTGTCCAACTCTGTCGATGTGTCCGCTGTCGGCCCTGGTGACCTGGCGATTGCTGCATCGCAAGGCAGCAAGAACCTGATCGGCCTGACAGGCGTCGGTGGCTCGCTCAAAAACCTGGTGGTGCGCAAAGGCGTGGTCATCAATGACTGGAAAGACCTGGCGGGCAAAAAGATTGGCATTGCACCCGGCTCTGCCGTGTGGTTTCAGTGGGCCATGACGATGGTTGAAAAAGGTGTGCCTTACACCTCGTTCACGCCGGTCAACATTCAGGGTGGCGGCACGGCCTTCTTGCAGGCATTAAAGCGTGGCGATATTGACGCCATGGTGCTGTGGGAGCCGTTTGAATCACAAGCCGTGGCTGAAGGCGAGGCTTACTTTGCCAAAGGCCTTGAGTACAGCCAGGCCAAGTCAGTCGGTGCCGAGCTGGGCATGCTGGCTGCCTCACGCGAGGCCATGACCAACAAGAAAGAAGCGATTCGACGCTTCTTGTGGGTGTACCTGAATGCTGAAGAGCAGATGGCCAAAAACAACGACGCTTTCGCCGACGCCTATTCAAAGTACACCGGCTTGCCGATTGCGATCACCAAAGAGTCGGCCAAAATCATCAAGCTGGGCGGCGTGCTGACGAAAGAGCAGGTGCGTCTGCTGGCTGATGCAGCATTCAAGCAAGGCATCGTTCAAAAAGATGTTTCAACCGATGCAGCTGCGTTGTATGACGACAGCATGGTGCGCGAGATCAAGCGCTAAGCCCAAGCCAGTAAAACCAGTCACAACACAAAGCACGAAACATGTCACGCTTGAAGCAACTGGTCCTTGGTGCAGTGGTGCCTGTGGCCGTGCTGGTGTTCTGGCAAATTGCTGGCAGCCAGCCCAACATGGCCGGCATTGTGCCCACACCGCTCGCCGTGCTGGAGGGCTTCAATCAATGGGTGTTTGGCAAGCCGGGCATGGGGCTGAACCCGTACTTGGGCACCTGGCTGTCAAACGTCCAGTACTCGGCCATGCGCGTGGCGCAGGGCTTTGCGCTGGCGACGCTGCTGGGTGTGCCGCTGGGCTTGATGATCGGCTGGAGCAAACTGGCTTCGCAGATGTTTGACCCCTTCATTCAAGGCCTGCGGCCCATCCCCATCACCGCCTGGTTGCCGTTTTCAATTGCGCTGTTTGGCATCCGTGACATGGGTTCGATTTTTCTGATTTTTCTGGGCGGGTTTTACGCCATCGTCGTCAACACGACTCAGGGTGCGCGCGATGTAGAACGCAACCTGATGCGCGCCGCCATGATGATGGGGGCAACCCGCATGCAGCTGCTCAGGCGAGTGGTTTTTCCATCGGCCATGCCGTCCATTTTTACCGGCCTGCG
>CAMARI010000224.1 GCA_945860515.1 Polaromonas sp. YR568 | reverse complement strand
CTGGACGTGTAGCGTTTGACCAGGTCGCTCATGGGTTCAGAAAACAGGGCAGACCAGGCTTGTGATTTTTTGTCGAATTGGTTCACATTAAACTTTCAAAGGCGCGTTTTGCTTGTCGGCACGAGAGGGCAATGCAATACTTAGGCTGTTGATATTATCTGTCCCGTCCTTGCCACTGATGAAAACAGTCCCCCCGGCTTTTGCTGAATCCACATTGCACGGCAGTTTGCTGCCGCTGGACGATGGCTTGGCTGGCGCTTACGCTGCGCCCGCGCGTCCCAACATGTTTGATGCCTGTCATGTCGGCGTGGTGCTGCGGGCGGTGCTGTTTGTTGAGTCTGTGGTGGGTATTGGCGCCATGTTTGTGTCCAGCCAAGCGGCCGACTGGCTGCTGCGCTTTTCGCTGCTGACAGGCGGCGTGTTGCCTGCCACGCTGGCTTGGCTGATTGCGGCCTGCGCTTTAAAGGCCCGCCTGGCCCGGCTCAAGCCTTCAGTCCAATGGCTGACGGGCATCGGTCTGGGTACCGCGGCAGGCCTGTATGGCTGCGGCGTGCTGAGTTTTATGGGCTTGTTGCAGCCTGCGCCCTGGTTTGCCAGCGCGGCTGCGGGCGCACTTCTGTCGGGCATGCTGCTGGCTGGGCTGTTCTGGCGAGCCCGGGCGCGCACGCCGGCGGCGACAGCAGCACGGCTGGCGGAGCTCCAGTCGCGTATCCGGCCGCATTTTTTATTCAACACCCTGAACAGCGCCATCGCCCTGGTCCGGGCTGAGCCGCTCAAGGCCGAAGCGGTGCTCGAAGACTTGAGTGAGCTGTTTCGCAGCGCACTGGCTGACCCGGCAGAGTCAGTCACGCTGGGGCAAGAGGTTTCTCTGGCCGCGCGTTATCTGGCCATTGAAAAGATCCGCTTTGGCGATCGCCTGCAAATCAGCTGGCAGCTTGACCCGCAGGCCGCCCAAGCCCGGCTGCCACCGCTGCTGCTCCAGCCGCTGGTTGAAAACGCCATCAAGCACGGTGTAGAACCCAGCGCGACCGGTGCCCGGGTGAAAATTTCAACCGAGCGGCGTGGCAGCGTCGTGGTCGTCAAGGTCAGCAACAGCACGCCTGCAGGTGTGGGCGAGCGGGGTCACGGTTTGGCGCTGGCCAATGTGCGTGAACGCTTGCTGCTGCTGCACGATTTGCAGGCGCGCTTTCAGGCGGTCTATCTGGATGGTGTTTTTCAAGTTCGGCTGGAGCTGCCCGCATGAAGGCACTGGCATGAGGCTGCGAGCGCTGCTGGTTGACGATGAAGCGCTGGCGCGGGCACGGCTGCGCGTGCTGCTGGCCGATTGCCAGGCGCCCACCGCTGAAGTCCTGGCTGAAGCCGCCACCGCCGCACAGGCCGTGACAATCCTGCGGCAGCAGGCTTTTGACGTGGTTCTTTTGGACGTGCGCATGCCCGGCATGGACGGTGTGCAACTGGCGCAAGCCATTGCCAGCATGCCCCAGCCACCGGCGGTGGTGTTTGTCACGGCGCATGCCGAGCACGCAGTGCAGGCCTTTGAAGTTCAGGCCGTGGACTACCTGACCAAGCCGGTACGGCTCGAGCGCTTGCAGCAGGCGCTACAAAAAGTAGAGCGCCTTGCACATATTAATATTGGGCTGCAGCCTGACTTGATGGGTGACGTGCTGATCATTCAAGACCGTGGCCGCACCGAACGGGTGCCCTTGGTAGAAGTGCTGTACCTCAAGGCCGAGTTGAAATACATCACCGTACGAACAGCCACACACAGCTATATTTTTGATGGTGCGCTCAGTGAGCTGGAAGAAAAATACGCCGCGCATTTCATGCGGGTGCACCGCAACGCCTTGGTTGCCAGGCGGGCCGTCAGGGCACTGGTCAAACACTTTGACGCCGAGGAAGGTGAGGGCTGGGCAGTGCGGCTGAGCGGTATCGACGAGCTGGTGGCCGTGTCACGCCGCCAGCTCAGCGCGGTGCGTGAGGCAATCTCCAGCGACTAGCGCATTGATCATCGGCTTTTCTTGACCCGGCCGGAGCCCTGAACAAACACCAGCTGATGCGGCCAAACAATGACCAGCTGCTGATGCGAACTGGCCTGAACAGCTGGTGCGTGCCTGCAGAAACCAGGATCTACTCGATCAGGTATTGATTGGGTTTCAGAGACTTTTCGGGTTTGAAAGCAAAGGTTTTACGCTGACGCCTGCGAAATCACGGTTTTTTCAATCACGCGGTCATCACCCAGAACAATCAGCGCAAACAGCAGCTCGTCCAGGCTGCCAGCGCGGGCAGTTTTGCGGGCCAGCAAAGGGGTGGCCTGGGGGTTGAGGATGACAAAGTCCGCTTCGCTGCCGGGCAGCAGGTTGCCCACCACACCTCCCAGGCCCAGCGCCTGGGCAGCTCCGGCGGTGTGCTGCCACCACAGATGCTGAGGCGACAGCGACACACCGGGTTGGGTCCGCCCACCTTCGACCTTTGTGCGGCCAACGTAGTAGGCCGCCAGCATGGTGTGAAACGGGCTGAGCGAGGTGCCGCCGCCCACGTCGCTGGCCAGGCCGTACAGGTGTCCCGCGCGGTCAGCCGCTGCGTAGTCAAAAAAGCCGCTGCCTAAAAACAGGTTGCTGGTCGGGCTGACGGCGGCAGCCGTCCCGGTGGCGCGCAGCAGCGCCCGGTCTTCATCGTCAAAATGGATACAGTGCGCGTAAACGGCTCGGGGCCGCAGCAAACCAAATTGCGCATACACGCTCAGGTAGCTGCGCGCTGCGGGGTAAAGCTGTTTGACCCAGGCGATTTCATCAAGGTTTTCTGCCACATGGGACTGAATCCACACATCCGGGTACTTGGCGGCCAACTCACCTGCACCGCGCAGTTGCGCAGCGCTGCTGGTCGGTACAAAACGCGGCGTGATGGCGTAACCGAGGCGGTCCACGCCGTGCCATTGCTTGATCAGGGCTTCGGTATCGATCAGGCTTTGTTCGGTGTCGTCGCGCAGTCCGTCGGGTGCGTTTTGGTCCATCAGCACCTTGCCTGCCATCATGCGCAGGTTGTGCTGTTGCGCTTGGCCCAGCAGGGCGTTGACAGACTCAGGATGTGAGGTGGCAAAGGTCAGCGCAGTGGTGACGCCATGACGCAGCAACTCCGCTATGAAAAAAGCAGCTGCTTGGGCACAGTAATCGGGCGCTGCAAAGCGTTTTTCTTCTGGAAACGTGTAGTTTTCAAGCCATGGCAGCAAGCCATCAGCGGGCGAGCCGATCACATCCAGCTGGGGGTAGTGGACGTGCATGTCGACAAAGCCAGGTGCGATGATGCGCCCTGGCAGGTGTTCAATCGGCAAGCCTGGGTAGCCTGAATGCAAGCTTTGAAAGCTGCCGATGGCCTGGACGACCTGGCGACGGTGAGCGTTCGGGCCGACGACCAGCAGGCCGTCTTGCTCGAACACGGCTTGCCGGTCTTTGAAATACAGCAGGCTGGCCCGGTAGGCTTTCATCAAGGGGTCAGTTTGTCAGGGTGCAACTGTCACCCATGCCAGCGCGCCACACGCGCACGGCGGTCAGGCCCGGCAAGCTGGGGGCCAGCGCCCGCCAGATGTAGGCGCACAGGTTCTCCAGCGTTGCTGTGCCCAGGCCGGGGACGTCGTCCAGCATGCGGTGGTCCAGCTCGGGGCGCAGCATCTCAATGGCGGCGCGCACGCGGCCCAGGTCCAGCACCATGCCTGTGGCGGGGTCGGGTTGACCTGACAGTGTGATGTCAGCGTTGTAGGTGTGGCCGTGGATGCGGCGGCTGACCTCGGCCTGTGGGTCGGCGTCGATCTCGCGTTTCAAGGTGTGCGCGGCATCAAAGAAAAAGGTTTGGCTGATTTGGTAGTTCATTTTTGGCTTTAGCGGATGCCTGTCATCTTGTGGGTTTGCAAGCTGAGTCGCCAAGCGGGTCGCTGCATGCACAGGGCAATGCAGTCGCCCAGGTTGGCGGCTTTTAGCACGTTGTCCATCGGCTGCAAATAGCGATGGGTAAAGTTTGCCGCTTCCAGCTCGTCCAGGTCAAAGCTGGTTTGTGGCCACACCAGTTTCAATTCATGGCCTGTGCGTTGCACCCACGGCGCACCGGCTTTGGGGCTGACACAAATCCAGTCGATGCCTGCCGGTGCGGCCAAAGTGCCATTGGTCTCCACAGCAATTTCAAAACCGCGCGCGTGCAAGGCATCAATCAAAGCGGCATCAACTTGCAGCAGCGGCTCGCCGCCTGTCATGACGACAAAGCGGTGGGTTATATCAGCACTTGGCCATTGGGCGGCGATTTGTTCGGCCAGCGCATCGGCATCTGCAAACTTGCCGCCCAGCGTTCCCCAATTCCCGTCTCCGCCCACAAAGTCGGTG
>CAMARI010000223.1 GCA_945860515.1 Polaromonas sp. YR568 | reverse complement strand
AGCAAGGTTTGTACCCGCAGCGTGTCGTACACCACCCGGCGTTGCTGATAACGCCAGCCTTCAGGCGTGCGCACAATGCGGTCAAGGTAGCGACCGGCCTGGTAGACAAATGATTCGCCATTGGTGCGGGTTTGAATCACGACGTAGCTTGACTCGGCGGTGACCGTGTCGCTGTCAACCGGCTGGATCCTCAAGCCCGATGTCATGTGGCGGTTGGTGTGCGCGTCGTAAATACTGGCATGGCGCAGCGACAGCACCCTGTCCCGCAGCATGCGCTGGTTGTCGCAGTAAATCAGTCCGATGGGCAGACCTGCGTCGGCATTTTCTTTGGGCACAATTTCGTACAGGCAGTCTTCGGTGAACAGGCTGGCCCATTCCTCCAGCCGGTCGTTATCAACTGCCGCGCAATAGCGCTCTTGCAGCTGGTAAATCTCAAACCAGAGTTGCATGCTGATAGGCGAACTCATGTCAATACCCCATCATTTTTTGATAGCCTACCCAAAACTGGCGCAGCATGTTTTCGCTGATCATGGTGTCGGTGCGGCTGGGGTCGCTGCGGCCCAGCTCCAGAACGGTGTTGACGTCCGGGTCACGCAAGGTAGCGCGCTGAACCAGCTCGGTCGCCTCGGTGTCTTCCATCGATATGTAGCCCGCTGGGCCGACCAAGTTGGCCTGCTTGATGCGCAGTGCCCGCAGCTCGGGGCTGTCGTCGGCGTAGCCAAAAAAGTGAAACACCAGCTCAAACTGGTCAGGCCCCTTGGGCAAAATTTGCCGCGCCACCAGAGAGTTGTGAATCTGCTGCAAAACACCTTGTGGAAACAGCGCCTGGATGTGGTTGGTACAGGCCTCGTCGTGCTCCTGAATAAAGCCCAGCACGCTGTCATCTTCCAAGGTAAAGCCGTCGTCCATCGAACGAATGGCCTGCTGCTTGTAGGCGGCTGACGTGTCCTGGTCGTCTATTTTGGTGGCGGTGATGATGCTGTGCATGCCGCCTACCGGGTCGGGGATGGCGCGCGCCTTCATGCCAACCCTGAAAATATTAAACGTGGTGTGAAACATGTGCAGCAGGCTGGCGTGGTAGGGGTCTTTGACGTTTTCGTAATACAGCTTCCAGTTTGACTTGGCATACTGGCGGGTGCAGCCCAGGTAAACGATGGGTTTGCACATGACACGGTCTATCCAGCTGCACATCAGCTCGCCCAGGTAGGTCACAAGCGCTGGCGCTTCGTCGCTGAAGCTGGCAAACACCATGCCTTTGTAACTGGCCACGCGCAGTTGCCGCATACCGTGGTCAGCCAGATTGAAATCAGGCGGCATACCAGGCACACCTTTTTGTCCGCGCCTGAAGGGCACGCCCTGCAAATTGCCTGAGGTGTCATAACTCCACTGGTGGTACACGCAGGTGTGCAGTGAAGCATTGCCCCGGGCGTTGCGGCAGACCAGGGCACCCCGGTGCGCGCAACGGTTGACCCACGCGGCCAGACCGCCGTCAGGTCTGCGGGTCACCACCACGGGCGTGTCCCCCACAAAGGTGCTTTTATAGTCGTCCGTGTTGGGCAGTTCACAGTCAAGCGCTACAAAGCTCCAGGTCGGCCCCCGAAAAATCTTCTCTTGTTCGCGCTCATACACCGCCTGCGAGCTGAACACTTTGTACGGCACACGCGAGCCATCAGGGTGCGGAAAATGCACCACCGCCTCGTGGGCTGATGGCGTATCCGGTTTTTTCAAAGCTGACGTGTCAATGATCATGTTCATGCGGGTTTCATGTCGTGTGTGTCATCGTGTAGTGCTGCAGCTGGCGAAATAGCCGTTCACGGCGGTCTGACCCTCGTTTTAATGTCATTTGGCCATTATGGTGATGTTTTGCGTGCGCGGTCAGGCGGCGACCATCGGCAAAGGCCAAGCTGGTCAAGCCAGCGCCATCCAGGTCATGCGGTGCGCAACGGGCAAGGCTTTTACGGCCAACCTGTATTTGCTATTGATTCAGGAGCTGCTCGCGCAATTTCTAAAGGGTCTAGAGGCCATTTGACACTTGGAAACGCCCCCTGAACGGCTGTTTTTGGGTTTTTGGGCGCAAAATATGCCCATGCAACTCAACTACATCGCCAACGCCTGCGTGCTCTCTTCTTCCGGCAAAACCATCCCGGTCATCGACCCGTCAGACGGCCAGGTGTTTGACGAGATTCAGCGCAGCAACGCGGCGGACCTGGATACCGCCGTCACCGCTGCACGAGACTGCTTTGAGCTGGTGTGGCAGCACATCACCGCTGCCGAGCGTGGGCGGCTGATGCTGCGACTGTCGAACAAAATTACCGAACACGCCGACGAGCTGGCCCTGCTGGAGCAGCGCGACTGCGGCAAACCCGTCAAGCAAGCCCGTGCAGATGCCGCCGCTTTGGCCAGGTATTTTGAGTTTTATGCAGGCGCGTGCGACAAGTTGCATGGCGACACCCTGCCCTACCTGAATGGCTACAGCGTCATGACTTGGCGTGAACCGCACGGCGTGACCGGGCACATCATTCCGTGGAACTACCCAATGCAGATTTTTGGCCGCAGCGTGGGCGGCGCGCTGGCGGCGGGCAATGTGTGCGTGGTCAAGCCGAGTGAAGACGCCTGCCTTTCACTCATCCGCGTGGCGCAATTGGCGGCAGAAGTGGGCTTTCCAGCCGGGGCGATCAACGTCGTCACCGGCTATGGCCACGAGGTGGGCGACGCGCTGGCGCGGCATGCTGGAATTGACCACATCAGCTTTACCGGCAGCCCATCGGTGGGCACCTTGATTCAACAGGTCGCAGCCGTGCGCCACTGCCCGGTCACGCTGGAGCTGGGCGGCAAAAGCCCGCAGATTGTTTTTGCCGATGCCAATCTTGACGAGGCCATCCCTACCCTCATCAACGCCATCGTGCAAAACGCTGGGCAAACCTGCTCGGCTGGCTCGCGGCTGCTGGTAGAGCAAAGCATTTACGAACCCTTGTTGGAGCGCCTGGGCGCAGCCTTTGAAGCCCTGCGCATTGGCCCCGCCGCGATGGATTTGGACGTGGGCCCCCTGATCCGCCAAAGCCAGCAGCAGCGCGTGTGGGACTTTTTAAGCGATGCGCAAGTCGCCGGTATCGCCATGGTGGCGCAAGGCCAGATCGTTGACGAGGCACCTGACACCGGCTTTTACCAAGCCCCCACCTTGCTGCGCGACGTGCCCGTGATGCACCGCCTGGCGCAAGAAGAGGTTTTTGGCCCCATCCTCTGTGCCATGAGCTTTAAAAACGAAGCCCATGCCATCGAGCTGGCCAACGCCACCGCATTCGGTCTGGTCGCAGGCGTCTGGACACAAGACGGCGCGCGCCAGTTCCGCGTGGCCAAAAAAGTCCGCGCGGGTCAGGTTTTCATCAACAACTACGGTGCCGGCGGCGGGGTTGAACTGCCGTTTGGCGGGGTGAAGTCGTCGGGCTATGGCCGGGAGAAGGGCTTTGAGGCCCTGCTTGGATTCACGACATTAAAGACGGTGGCGGTAAAGCATGGGTGACATCACTTGCATCGCCTTTAGCCTACCATCTAGGTTCAAGGCCGCATAAATACGGGCACAGGCAGCTCCTTATCCAATAGCAAACAGAAAACGAAAAACCATGAGACTCAAAAACAAATCCATCATCGTCACAGGCTCAGGCGGCGGCATTGGCGAGGGCATTGCCCGGCGCTTGGCTGCTGAGGGCGCCAGCGTTATCGTCAATGACATCCACACCGCCATAGGCGAGGCAGTCGTGGCGGCCATCGTCAAGGCAGGCGGCAAGGCTTCGTTTTTTCAGGCGGACGTGACCAACTCTGAACAGGTCAAAGCGCTGGTCGCTGCCGCAGTTGCGCGCCACGGCAAGCTTGACGTGATGGTCAACAACGCAGGCTGGACGCACCGCAACCAACCGGCGCTGGACGTGAGCGAAGACGAGTTTGACAAGTGCTACGCCATCAACGTCAAAAGCATTTACCTCAGCACCATTCACGCCGTGCCGCACTTCAAGGCCCATGGCGGCGGCAGTTTCATCAATATTGCGTCTACTGCCGGCGTCAGGCCTCGCCCAGGCCTGACCTGGTACAACGGCAGCAAGGGCGCGGTGATCACCACGTCGAAATCTTTGGCGGCCGAGCTGGGGCCAGACAATATTCGGGTGAACTGCATCAACCCGGTGTTTAATCCAGACACGGGTTTGTCGGCTGAATTTGCCGGCGGCCCGGTTGACGAAGCGCGCAAAGCCAAGTTCCGCAGCAGCATCCCGCTGGGGCGCTTTTCAACCGCACTGGACGTGGCAAACGCCGCGCTCTACTTAGCCAGCGACGAGGCGGACTTTATCAGCGGGGTGTGTATTGAGGTGGATGGCGC
>CAMARI010000222.1 GCA_945860515.1 Polaromonas sp. YR568 | reverse complement strand
TGAGAAGGTCATCGTGGCCAAGCCTTGCAACCCAAACCAACCCTCCCCCGCCTGATCTGCTTTAACAAGCCCTACGGCGTCCTCAGCCAGTTCACGGCTGAAGGGCGTTGGCGCGGGTTGAAGGACTTGATTGACGTGCCCGATGTGTATGTGGCGGGCAGCCTGGATGCCGACAGTGAAGGCCTGCTGCTGCTGACCAGCGACGGCCAGTTGCAGGCGCGCATTGCTGACCCGCGCTTCAAGATGGAAAAGACCTATTGGGTGCAGGTCGAAGGCGTGCCTGACGATGCTGCACTGGCGGCCTTGCGCGCGGGCGTGCAACTCAATGACGGCATCACGCTGCCAGCGTGTGCCGAGCGCATGCAAGAGCCGCCCGCGCTGTGGCCGCGCGACCCGCCCATCCGGGTGCGGCAGGCGCAACCGGCCTCATGGCTGGCGCTGGTGATTCGTGAAGGGCGCAACCGGCAGGTGCGGCGCATGACGGCTGCGGTGGGGTTTCCGACGCTGCGGCTGATTCGCGCGGCAGTGGGGCCGTTTTCAATCGACGGTTTGGCACCCGGCACCTGGCTTGATGCCAGCAACAAGGCGGCTAGCATTAGCTGATGCACATTGAAGCCGCTTGCACCGGGTAGTATCTTCAAGGCCAACCCATCACACCGTACCCCCATCACACAATACCCTGCCCTAACCCATATGCCAGCCCGTTACCGCCGCCTCACATCGTTGCCATCACTGCTGGCCATCTGGCTTGCGCTCGCCGCTGGCCACAGCCGCGCGCAGCTGACCGACGAAGTGCCCTTCATCACCTCGCCAGACAATGTCACGCTGGAGATGCTGAACGCCGCTGGCGTCAAGCGGGGTGACCATGTGATTGACCTGGGCTCAGGTGACGGGCGCATCGTGATTCTGGCTGCCAAGCGGTTTGAGGCGACCGGGCTGGGCGTCGAGATTGACCCGCGCCTGCTTGAACTCAGCAAAACCAATGCGCGTACTGCGGGCGTAGCGGACAAGACTGAATTTCGGGAACAGGATCTGTTCAAGACCGACCTGTCACCCGCCACGGTGGTCACCATGTATTTGCTGCCCGAGTTCAATTTGCAATTGCGTCCGTCCCTGCTGGCCCTCAAGCCGGGCACACGCATCGTGTCGCATGACTGGGACATGGGCGACTGGAAGCCTGACCGCACAACTGTGGTACCTGTTCCCAACAAGGCTGTGGGGTTTGAAAAGTCAAGCAAGATCCATTTGTGGACGGTACCGGCGCGGGTCGATGGCCTGTGGTGCGCGGCGGGCTTGCTGCGCGGGGCCAGCATTGTTTTGAGGCAAAAATACCAGACCTTTGAAGGCACGCTGGGCTGGCGTGACCGCACGCGTGACCTGGCGGGCACGATCAACGGGTCAGAACTGCGCGTACCGGCAGGCAGCAGCGGCGAGCTGGTCTTGCAAGCGACTAACAATGCCCTGCGCCTCACCACGGCGCAAGGTAATCTGGCGCTGGCGCAAGGCCAAACCTTTACCCGTGCCACCGGCGCGTCGTGTAGCTAAGCAACATACAAGCCCAAGACATCCTCCACTTCTGGTTTGACGAGCTCACCGACAAGCAGCACTTTGTAAAAGACGCCGTGCTTGACCAGACGATCGGCACCCGCTTTGGTGCCACGCTGGGGGCTGCAAAAGCCCAGGCCAATGAAGGGCTGTGAGCGACAGTTTTTTGCCAAAATGTTCAGATTGACCGTTCAACCATCACAATTCAAACCATGACACACAACGCCGCAACACCATACCCCACGACACAGCACCCTAAGAGTCAGCACGCACAATGCTTGGCACGACGCTTGGCTTTACTGATCCCCTCCGTCGCCCTCATCACACTCATCACACTCATTTCCCTCATGCCTAAAACCGCCCACGCCATCGACGAACCCGCCTACACCGTGGTGCAAACCACCGATGTGTTTGAGGTGCGGCAATACGCGCCCTACCTGGTGGCTGAGGTGGTGGTGCCCGGCCCGGTCAATGAGGCGGGCAGCCAGGGGTTTAACTTGCTGGGCGGCTACATCTTTGGCAAAAACAAGGGCGAGCGCAAGCTGGACATGACCGCGCCGGTCATTCAAACCCCCGCCCCCGTGCCCCAGCAAGCGGCACCACCGGTCAAGCTGGAGATGACCGCACCCGTCACCCAAGCCGCCACGCCCGGCGGTTTTTTGGTGCAGTTTGTCATGCCCAAAGGCTACACACTGGCCACCCTGCCCGAGCCACTCGACGCCCGTGTCAAGCTGCGCGAAGTGCCTAGCAACCGCGTGGCGGTGATTCGCTTTTCAGGCAGCTGGTCGCAAAGCATCTACGAAGAGCATTTGCAAAAGCTGCGCAGCGCTTTGGCGGCGGCCGGTATAGCGACAACAGGCGAGCCGGTATCGTCGCGCTACAACAGCCCCTTTTCATTGCCGTTTTTGCGGCGAAATGAGATTTGGTTGAACCTGGTTTGAGTCTGCTTTTGGCCTGCTCTTCGTTTAAATGAAAGGCCGGGCCGCCGGGACCCCATTTGGCAATGACGGCTTGTGGGTTCATGGCTCAATACCCCCGCAACATGAATTCAACCGACGCTTCTGCCAGCGCCTGGCCTGCCGTGCGCAAGCGATCCACCGGGCTTCGCAGCAGCGCGTTGGGCACCGCCAGCAGGTTGGGCGTGTCCATCAGGCAGTTGACGCCTTGCACCGGAACCAGCGCCTGTGCACGGCTGACCACGGGCTGGCCGAGCTTGGCGATACGAAGCGGAATACACCAGCGGGTGGCGGTGGTGACCAAGTCGCTTTGTATGTCCAGGTAAAAGGCATGCGCGCCTTTCGGGTTGGGGTTCTTGTAGATGTCAAAGCGCGGCATGGGGACTTTTAGGTGGACTGCTCTGGGCGCGACTGCTGCGACAGGTAGCTTTCCAGTTGCTCAGCAGCAGTGCCCTCTTCTTTAATTTGCGCCGCATAAGCCGTCAGGGCTTCCTGGTTGTCTAGCGCCCATTGCGTGCATTGTGTATAGCCGCCGGGCGGAACCCAGCCCCCTGGTGCACTGACAGACTGGATGCGCTGGGTGGGCGACGGTCGGCTCTGCGGCACCACCTTCATGGGCAACAGCTCAAAGCGCCCGTCCTCATGAATGACGACCTCATACAACTGGCCGGCGTATTTTTTTCCGAGCGATATCTGGCCGCTGGCGCCAACTTCCTTGAGCATGGACGACTCCTTGAACCTGTTGAACGTAAATTCATGCCATCATGCGGCATGAATTTACGGGTGTCAAGAGCGCAAATCTGATTGAGCGGAGCTCGGCACTCAACGCTTGAGCAGCACCTTCAGCACAGTTTGCACGCGCCGGGCCTTGGCTGCGTCGAAGTCTGCGGCCAGCACTTTGGCGGTGTCTTCGCCCCAGGTCTCAAAGGGGGTGGCGGCGTTGCGTTTGGTCAGCAGCGTCAATTGCAGCATGCGCCTGGCGCTGATGTGCTCGGCTGGGGTGGGCACTTCGGCGGCCATCTCCAGGCGCAGCAGCGATTCGGCGGCATCTTTGCCTGACGGCGTGGTGATGGCTTTTGACCAGCTACCGAGCAAGGCGGGGGTCACCACCTTGCCCAGGTCTTGCACGGTGGGCAGCAGGGCTGCGTCGCGCTTTTCCCAGGCGCTGATGACGTTGGTCAGCACTTCGCCATGGGCCTGCACGTGCAGCTTTTTGAGGGCTTGGTTGGCGGCTTCAAACGCCTCGCGCTGGGCGCGAAAGGCGGCGTCGCCCAAACGCGGGCCGCGCTCTTCAAAGGCGGGGCGCTGCTCGCGGTCAGCAAAACGGGGGCGACCACCACCCAGTTCAGCGCGTTCGGGGCGATACGGCTCAAACTTGTTGTCGGTGCTTTGGCGTGGGCCGCCGGGCTTGCCACCCGGTTTGCCGGACTCCTTGCGGTCACCAAACTTGCTGCCACGGCCAGCAGGTGCTGGCTCGGCGCGGCGTGCACCGGGCCGATCGTCGCCGCGCATGGCGACGATGGGTTTGACGGGCTTGGGCGGTGCTGCTGGTGCGGGTGCGGCCTCGGCAAGAGCCTCGGCAGCCGGTTCATCAGCTATGGTTTCAGGAGCTGACGGCGCATGTATCTCTTCGCCTGCAGCCTCGTTTGATGGGCCAGCTTCGGCATTCTCAGCGGTTTTTTCAGGTTCTGGCGTTGCTTCGGGTGCGGGTGCGGGTGCGGCTGCAACGGCAGCAGGCACCTTGCCGCTCACAATCGCCTCGAGCGCCTTGGCCGCTGCATGAATCTGCTGCGCATCGCCGGTGGCAGTGGCGGCTTCAACGGCTTTGGCGGCATCAACCACCATGCGGTCGTATTCACCCAAGGCTGAAGCCGCTTTTTCGCGCTCGGC
>CAMARI010000221.1 GCA_945860515.1 Polaromonas sp. YR568 | reverse complement strand
ACGCTCACGGTGCGCCAGTGATTCACGGGCCAGCCAGTGCGGGGGTTGAGCAGGTGGCAGTATCGCTGGCCGCCCACTTCCATGTAGCGTTGGTAGTCGCCGCTTGTGGCCAATCCCCCAGTGGTCAGTTGCTGGGTGGCCAGCAGTTGGCTGGGTTTGCGCGGATGCTGGATGCCCATGACCCAGGCCGTGCCGTCGGGTTTGGGCCCCATGAGGCGCATGTCGCCGCCCAGGTTGACGTAGCCGTGTTGCACGCCCGCTTGAAGCAGCAGCGCGGCGGCGCGGTCGGCGGCATATTCTTTGCCAAAGCCCCCAAAGTCGAGGGCCATGCCTGCGTGGGGCAAGCGGATGCGCGTGCCCTCGCGTTGCACTTGCGCCCAGCCTACCAAGGGCAGCAGTGCGGCCACTTGCTCGGCGCTGGGCAAATTAGCTTCGGCTTGGCCAAAGTTCCAGGCGCGGCGCAGCACGCCCGAGGTGATGTCAAACAGGCCGTCGCTTTGTTGGTGCATCTGGTCGGCAAAGTTCAGCAGCGAGACGGTCTCGGCGTCGCAGTCCACCCAGTCGCCACCGGCTGCGGCATTGATGCGCCTGACCACGCCGTCGCCTCGGTAGCGAGAAAACGTGCGTTCCACCCGCAAGACTTCTTCAATGCCGGGCTGCGCCAGCCGCTGTGCGTCGGCCAGCGAGGTGGCACACAGCACCACTTCGCAGCTGCAAGCCATGGCGGCAAAGGTGACGCGTTGAAGAGGCATGGCGCTTAAAACCAATGGGTCAGGCCCCAAGAGATGCTGCGGGCGCGGAAAGGCAGCAGGTTGACACTGCCCGTGCCCATGGCCCAGCTGCCGCGCTGCTCGTAGTGTTCGAGTTTGAGGTCGATGCTGGTGTCTCGGCCCAGCTGGTGGGTGAGCTTGACCCCCAAAGTGACGGCGCCAAAGGCGGACAAGCGGGTGTCCAGCGATTGTTGGTTCAGGCCCGGAGTGATGCGGGGGCCAAAGGGACTGATCTTGCCGTCGGATTCGACATAAAAGCGGGCTGCGCTTTGGCTGTGGTAACGCAATCCGGCGCTGGCTTTCCAGTTCTCAGCCAGGGGCTGCACATGCTCCAGATCCAAAGTGTGGGCACGGATTTGCCAGCTGTCTTTAAAGTAACGGTAGGACGAGCGTACGGTGGCACCAGAGCCTTCGAGGTGGTGGTTCCAGCGCACTTGCAGGGTTTGGCGGGTGCGCGAGTCGGGGCGTTGGTCGAGCCGTTTGTAGGGGTCTGACAAATAGCCTTGGTTTTGCGACCACCCGAGGTTGATTTGCACCAGGTCGGTGGGGCTGAGCACTTGGGTCACACCAGCGATCAGGTCAACGGTCCGTTTGGCCTGCGGGCCAGTAGCCAGTTTGGGGAAGGGCGTGAGGGGCTTGACGGGCGAGATCTGGTCTTTCGCGAGGGCCAGGCCCCAGTTCCAGATGGTGTTTTTGCTGTCGTTGGAACGGGTGGCGGAGCCGTACACGCTACGCGAGAGGTAGTCGGCCTCTTTGGAGTACGAAGCCCCCAGCGACCAAGTGCCTTGCGGTAGGTAGCGGGTGACAGAGGTGTCAACCGCACGGCGAAAGTCGCGCATGGGCGTGATGGCCGAGTCGTAATACGCCGGGGACGCACCCGAAATGCTGTCGGCGATCAGCGTGCCGGACAGCGACCATTTGTCGCCCAGAGGCACCAAGGCGCTGAGCGCAGGGGCACGCACGCGGATGCGGTCGGCACCGGGCTGGCTGTCCAGGTAGTCGAGCATTTTGAAAGTCACATAGCCGCGCTCGGGGGCGGTTTCGGCATGCGCCATCGAGGCCACCATACCCAAGCCTGGCAGGGCCAGCGCGGCAGACAGCAGCGCGGTTTTCAGGGTGAGGTCAGTTGCAGCCACAGCCGCCCCCGCCCACACCCGAGCCGCCCAGCGCAGATTCTTTGCTGCTGTAGGTGTGATCTTTGAAAAGTTTGTCCAGAGGGTCGGCGTCAAACGCCATGTCGGGTTTGGCCAGGTTGCCTTTTTCCCAGGGCTGCACGGGCGTGATGGACACGCAAGCCGACAAGCCGAGCGCAAGGGGCAGGGCCAAAATGCAGGCCAAAACGCGAAGCCCAATGGCGCTAGAGCGCATAGTCCAACCCAGTTTGCATGAGGCCGGTCAACTGAATATTGTTGGTGTTGTAAGCCGAGTTTGCCGCGATCCAGGCCAAGCTGTTGAAGGTGAGCGCGCCGCTGGTGACCAAACCCTCGTAGTGGCTGGCTTCAGCCGCGCTGGGCGCTTGGCCCATCAGGTTTTCAAACAGCAACTTGACTTCAGCCTGTGCAGTGAAACTGCCGCCCAGCCGAAATTTGAGCGCCACGTCCATCAGGCTTTCTGGGGAGTACCCCTGGTCCATGAGACTGATACCAATACCCGTGAACTCGCGGTTGGCCACAGCGCCTTTGCCAAACACAGCGCCCAGTACCTTGGCCACGGTGCTGCCTTTGACGCTCATATCGAGCGCCACGGCGCAGTCGGCAAAAACCACGCGATGAATGTTTTGCAGCTCGTCTGCGCCCGAGGCACCGTCGAGCGACTGCATCAGCACACGGCCCGAGGGAGCGTCCAGCGACAGGCGGTAGGCCGAGCGCAAGGAGGAAATTTGCACGGTGTTGAAGCCCCCTGCCCCATCGATCATGTCGTTGCCGGTGCCGGGGCTGAAGCGGTTGTTGGCGCTGTTGCCGATGAGCACGTCGTCATACGCGGTGCCCACCACGTCTTCGATGAGGGTGGTGCTGTCAATGAAAAGATTATTGAGCGAAGCGCCGCCTGAGGCCGAAACACCGACCGAGCTGAAAGCGCCCGGCGTGAGGTCGAGATACACCCCTTGCGAAAGCTTGGACAAATCGAGCGTGTCGTGCCCCGACGCATCACTGAGCGTGCTTAGTTGGAGGCCTTGCCGATCGGTAAATGGGTGCCAGTTGTCGCCCGCCGAAGTTGTGGCTGCGCCAGGCCCGTACAAAGACCGCAGGGCTTGCATATCGAGCACGCCGTACCACGACTGCCACAGTCCACTGGGCGACTGCGTTTCAGACATCAGGGTGTAGCCGTTGTGGTTCCAACGTCCCAGCAACACGGTTGGGGCGGCGGTGTTAGTTTCAGGATGCACCAAGCCCAAGGCGTGTCCGATTTCGTGCAGCAAGGCCTGCCAGCCTTCGCTGCCTTCAGTCAATTGGGCCAGGCTGTCCACGTCCATCCAAACATCGCCTGCTTTGGCGCCATTAGCAGGGTTAGCGGTGAAGGCATAACCCTTGGTGCTGGTTTGCTGGTTGGCCCCAAAGCGTAACTGGCCATAGCCCGTGGAAGTGTCGCCCACTTCGGTGAAGCTCAGGCCCGTGTCTTGGCTCAGGCGCGTCAGCACACTGCGCACGGCGGCTTGGTAGGCCGCGCTGGGAGCAACAAAACCCGTGCCACCATCGCCACCGCCATACGAAGGCGCAGCTGCCATGAAGCTGTAAGTCAGCTTGACGCCTAGGGCGTTGCGGCTCCAGGCGTCGTTGGTGTTTTGGATCAGCGTGCCGGCACCGACCTTGGAAAAGTCGATCAGGTCGGTGACGTTGAAGTCGGTTGATTTCTGACCATCCCAAAAACTCAGGGTTTCGACATTCAAGACCGAAGCGGTATAGCCGTTGCGTGCCAAGCTGAGGCTGCGCCCATCCACCGAAATCTGCAACTGGTAATCGGCCAATTTGCCATGCATGGTCACACGGTCGTAACCAAGGCCCAAGTCAATGTAAGAAGTGCCTTTGGCCCCAAAGCCATTGATCCACGTTTGGTCATCTAAATTGGAGCCGATGACCCGGTCGCCATTGCGGCCTGAGGTTTGGACGTTGCGGATGTCGACCAATTTATCAGTGGTGCCCCACCCGTCTTTGGCCACCCCTGTGGCCAGGTTGACATCGATCGCATTGGGTGAATCCCAATAAACCGCGGCAGACGAGTTGCCTCCTGTCTTGTCAATGATGGTGTCGTTGCCTGCACCACCCAGCACGTTGCTGCCGGTCAGCAAGGTGACCGTGTCATTGCCCGCCAAAGCCCTGATATTGACCCATTGAGCGCCTTGGGCAAGGGTGTAAACGTCATCTCGCTCGGTGAGCCAAATATCAGCCATGCATCACCCCGACTGTTTTTTGGCTGAAGTTTTTCAGGTTGGGCAAGACCGTGTCGAACGCACTGGTTGGCAAGCCCAACCAGGTCAACAGGTCTGCCGCCACTTGGTCGGTAGACCACTGGGGCACAAAGTAACCGCGTTTGCCGTCGTGCGCGTCGTCAGCGCCACCCAACACAGGGCTGGGGAATGTCTTGCCATACAGCTTGCCTCCGCTCACGCCTTGGCCCATGACCATCCAGTGGC
>CAMARI010000220.1 GCA_945860515.1 Polaromonas sp. YR568 | reverse complement strand
TTTGAAATGCTCGAAGAACCGCTCCACCACAGCATGCGTGTCCCAGGGTTGCCAGACCTGCACATCACCCGGCTGCAGCAGTGCCCTGCCCTCGGCACGCCCGGTGGCAGTGCCATGCGTCAGCAACAGTCGCATGCCCGGATACGCCGTCCGCAAGGCTTTGAGCAAAATCGCCGCGGTACGCGTTTCACCCAGCGACACCGCATGCAGCCAGACCAGCACGGGTGCCGCCTCGCGCGGCTGCGTGTAGCGTCCAAAACGCTCTTCGACCGCCTCGCCATAGCCGGGTTCTTGCACCGCACGCCTGGCCATTTTGCGGCGCAGCAGCGGTTGTGCCAGGCGCATCAAGCCTGAATAGAGCGTGCGCATGAAGCCGCTCATCACACGGCGCTTTCGCAGGCCAGCCAGGCCCGCCACACAGCACCAACCGTGGGGCGGGGTTGGGCAAACACACTGACCTGATCAGCGCGGCCCAGCGGCCCAGTGCGCCAGGCCGTATCAAAGTTATAGATTTGCACATGCGGCAAACCAAGCGCCACAGCGATGTGGCTGACCCCGCTGTCCACGCCAATGGCGCCCTGGCAGGCTGCGAGTTCTTGCGTCAAGACATCAAGTGACAGCAGGGGCAACACCGTGCTTTGGTCACCCAACTGCGCAGCGATGGCCTGGCTGCTCAGCAGCTCTGCCGCGCTGCCATGCACCAGCGTGATGTGGTGGCCACTGGCGATCAAACGCTGGCCCAGTTCGACCCAATGGGCCAGCGGCCAGGTTTTGTCCTGGCGCGAGGTGCCGTGCATGAAGACTATTCTTTTTGCTACTTTTTCCGGCGCTTCAGGTGCAATATTTGATTGGCTTTGAGAGATGTTTAGCCCGTAATCTGGCGATTTTTTAAACGCTTGCACACCTAAACCCAAGGCGATGGCAGCCACCCGCCTGGCACGCGCTACCGCATGCACATGTGGCTTCAGGGCAATCGCCACATCGGCGGCCCAGCGGGTCGGTGCCTCGTAGCCAGAGCCATCGGTCTGGTTGGCCATGGCATAGCGTTGGCCCTGGCGGCTCAGCCGGGCCAGCCGCGACACCAGCGCCGATTTGGTCAAGCCCTGCAGGTCGATAACCGCGTCGTAAGGGTGCGTCTGCAGGTCCGCCTTGAACGCACGCCATTCGGTACGTGTTTGTTCTGTCCACCATGATTTGCGCCAGCGGCGAAGCTCGCACGGAATGATGCGGGCCAGACCCTGCACCTGGGTGAGCAGCGGCGCAAAGGATTTTTCAAGCACCCAGTCGATGTGTGCATCGGGCATCGCTGCCAAGATGTCTTGCACCACCGGCAGCGTGTGCACCACGTCACCGAGTGAAGAAAGCTTGACGAGCAGAATTTTCACGGCGAGTAGCCAAGCAAACTGAGCGACGGATGCAGGCAAGTCCTCTTCACAAGCAGGGGCCGCGGAACAGGTCGTGACGAGCGTGCGGGCAACATATCTAGTGAGCTGGCGCGGAAAAACGGGCGTCAGGCTTTACGCTGTGCAGCAGCGCCAGCATGTCGGATTCAATCCGCTTCAGCGCGGCTTCGGTGTGGCCTTCAAACCGCAGCACCAAAACCGGCGTGGTGTTAGATGCGCGAATCAAGCCAAACCCGTCTGGCCAATCAACCCGCACGCCGTCGATCGAATTCAAAACAGCTGGCGCGGCAAAATCAACCGCCTTCTTCAAGGCTTCAACCACCGCATACGGCTCACCTTCTTTGCAAGGCACATTGAGCTCAGGTGTGCTGAAGCTGGTGGGCAAGGCATTGAGCAACGCGCTTGCATCGGCAGAACGGCTCACAATTTCCAGCAGGCGCGCACCGGCGTACGTGCCGTCGTCAAAGCCATACCAGCGCTCCTTGAAAAAGATATGCCCGCTCATCTCGCCACCCAAGGGCGAGTTCACTTCTTTCATCTTTGCCTTGATCAATGAATGGCCGGTTTTGTACATCAGCGGCACGCCGCCAGCGGCTGCAATCTCAGGGGCCAGGCGTTGCGAGCATTTCACGTCATACACAATCGTGCCGCCCGGCACACGGCTGAGGACATCGCGTGCAAACAGCATCATCTGGCGGTCGGGGTAAATGTTGTGGCCGTCTTTGGTGACGATACCCAAGCGGTCACCATCGCCGTCAAATGCCAGACCCAATTCAGCGTCTGTGCTTGTCAGGGCATTGATCAAATCGCGCAGGTTCTCGGGCTTGCTCGGGTCGGGGTGATGGTTGGGAAAGTTGCCATCAACGTCGCTGAACAGCTCCGTCACCTCGCAGCCCAGCGCCCTGAAGATGGCCGGCGCTGATGCGCCAGCAATGCCGTTGCCCGAGTCGATCACGATCTTCATCGGTCGTGCAAGCTTGACATCGTCAACGATGCGCTGGGTGTACGACGCGCAAATATCATGCTGCGCCACCTTGCCATCGGTGACGTGCGGCTTTACATCTTGGGCAGGCGCAGCGTCAGCAACCATGGCCTGGTGCAGCGCCTGAATCTCATCGCCGTAAATGGCCCGGCCTGCCATGACCATTTTGAAGCCGTTGTAGTCCTTCGGGTTGTGGCTGCCGGTGACCTGAATGCCTGAGTTGCACAGTGTGCTGGCCGCAAAGTACAGCATCGGCGTGGTGACCATGCCCACGTCGATCACATCAACACCGCCAGCCGTCAGGCCGCGCATCAGGGCAGTGGCCAGGGCTGGGCCACTCAAACGGCCATCACGGCCCACAGCCACGGTTTTTTCATTCGCGGCCACGGCAGCAGCGCCAAAAGCCTTGCCCAGCGCAAACGCCACGTCTTCGTTGATGGTGGTTGGGACCACGCCCCGTATGTCGTAGGCTTTGAAAATCGAGGCGTTCAAGGGCATGGGGTGTCGGCAATCTGTATTTGACGAAAGGGCTTTGATTGTAGGTTGCAGGTTCGCGTGGAATACGGGTTGCGTGTGTCCGAAAACGGCCAGTCGAAGCCCACGGCACGGGTAAGATGAATGCATGACCGCACAAGACATGTCCATTTCGGCCGATGCCTGTTGTGTCAAATTAAGCAAAGCTGACAACACGCAAGGTATCACGGTGCGGCTGGGCTACAGGCCGCCGTATGACGTGGCGGCCATGCTGGCGTTTATGGAAACGCGGTGCATCAAAGCTATTGAATCTATAGCTGCTGGCCCAGATATATACGAGGCCAGGCGCACATTTGGCATTGACACAGCGGGCAAGCAGCACACCGGCTGGCTACAGATGCGGTTTGACCTGGCGCGGCATCAATTGGTGCTGACCGTCAGTGATTCGCTGCGCGGTGTGCTGCCGCTGGTGATAAGCCGCGTACGCGCTGCATTTGACCTGGACGCCGACCCCAAGGCGATCAACGCGGTGCTGCATGACGACTTTCCTACCGGCGACGGCTTGCGGGTGCCCGGCGCGCTCGACGGGTTTGAGCTGGCGGTGCGTGCGGTGCTGGGCCAGCAAATCACCGTGGCCGCAGCACGCACATTGGCGCAGCGCCTGGTTGACAAGTTTGGTGCGCCGATCGCCACGCCCTGGCCAGAACTGACACGCCTGTTTCCATCACCATCGGTGTTGGCCCTGGCCACGGGTGACGACCTGGGCCAGCTCGGCATCGTCAGGCAGCGGCAGGCGGCCATCGTCGGCCTGGCCAAAGCGGTGGCGGGCGGTTTGCAATTGCATGGCGGTGCTGATGTGCAGCGCACCATCGAGTCCCTCAAAGCCCTGCCCGGCATTGGCGACTGGACGGCCCAGTACATCGCCATGCGCGCGCTGCGCTGGCCGGATGCGTTTGTGGCGGGCGACGTGGCACTGCACAAAATACTGAAAGTACAGGGGCTCAAAAACCCGGCGCGCCTGGCCGAGGCCGCGTCACTGGCCTGGAAGCCCTGGCGCAGCTACGCAGTGATTCGCACCTGGTCAGGCACCTGGCGCGAAGCAGCTCTGTAGATGCTATTTATTCAGGAGCTAGTTACCCATATTAAATAAGCGCTAGAGCCCTCAATAATGCTCACAACACATCACACACCTAGAAACATCTCAAAAGACCATCCATTATGAGATTTGATACCTCCATCGTCCACACCAGCTTTCAAAGCCCGATCGGCCCCATGACACTGGCCGCCACGCAGACCGGACTGGCGGGCGTGTGGTTTGACGGGCAGCGGCATTGGCCGGCCGAGCTGACGCCGCCGGTGCGCTGGCCAAGCGGCCCCTCCCATCCGGTACTTACCAAAACTGCCCAGCAATTAGCCGCCTACTTTGCCGGCCAAAGGCAGGTCTTTGACGTGCCGCTTGACCTGTCGGGTGGCACCGCCTTTCAGCAAGCGGTGTGGCGCGCACTGCTGACCATTCAGACCGGCCAGACCACCAGCTACGGCAGCATCAGCCAAAGCATGGGCAACGCAGCAGCGGTGCGGGCGG
>CAMARI010000219.1 GCA_945860515.1 Polaromonas sp. YR568 | reverse complement strand
AAAACCCAAATCGCCACCGTCATGCTGGCGGCCCGCTTTGATGCCTACATCCCGGTGGTGGCAGGTACCACCCTGGGCATGATGCTGGCCAATGCGCCCGTGGTGTGGCTGGGCGAACGCATGACCCGGCTGGTGCCGCTGCGCGTGGTGCACCTCGTTAGCGCCGCTATTTTCTTGGGGCTGGGTTTGTGGGCGCTATTGAGTTAGGAGCTGCTTACCCAATATTTGATTGGGCTGCAGGCCTAAAAACGATCTCGAAAGGCTGGCCATCTGATTCAGACGCCAATTCAACATTTCGACGGATCCGAAATCAAGAAGCCATATAAAAATACAGCTATAAATATGGCCGCGTGCTAATATTCATCCATGGTTGATTCTCAATTCGTCTGGGACGAAAAGAAAAACGATGCGAATCTTAAAACGCACCACGTTTCTTTTGAAATCGCGCAAGCTGCATTTGTTGATGCCAACCGAGTGATTGCGCGTGACCTGGCCCATCGCGAAACGGAGGAACGTTTCTTCTGCTTTGACCAAGTTGAAGGCGGAGTGCTCACTGTTCGATTCACGTATCGCAACAGCCAGATTCGAATTTTTGGTGCGGGCTACTGGCTTAAAGGAAAACAGATCTATGACAAAGAAAATAAGTTACACGAATGAGCCTTTGGGCGACATCGAAGTCATTCGGGATTTTCTCCCACCGCCGTCGGAGCTGGCCTTTCGCGAGGAGGGCGTCAAGGTCACGCTGGCGTTGAGCAAAAGCAGTGTTGATTTTTTCAAGCTCGAAGCTTCAAAGCATCACACGCAGTACCAGCGCATGATCCGGCGTCTGTTGGATTCTTATGTTCAGGCGTATGAGCCAGCTAGCGGGGCGGGCAGCCCAAAGCGGGCGGCACCTAAAAAAACTGCCGTTTAGGCCCTTTCACTGGCCAGCAGGTAAAAACACTTTTTGACCGTTTTAGGCTGGCCTTCAGGCCTTGCACTCAGTCAGAACAACCCTTCAATCCGCCCCATCTCGTTCAGGCGGATGCTGTTGGCGGATGGCACCTTGGGCAAGCCAGGCATGGTCATGATGTCGCCGGTGATGACGACGATGAACTCGGCACCGGCCGACAGGCGCAGTTCGCGTATCTGTACCACATGGCCGCTGGGTGCGCCCAGCAGGGTGGGATCGGTCGAAAACGAATACTGCGTTTTGGCCATGCACACCGGCAGGTGGCCGTAGTCCGCCTGAAGTTCGGCAAAGCGTTTGCGGGCCGGGCCGTCCGCTGTGATGTCCGACGCGCCGTAGATGTCTGTGGCGATGGTGCGGACTTTCTCCCACAGCGGCATGGCGTCGGGGTAAAGCGGCTTGAAATTGGCTTGGCCGCTGTCGGCCACCTCGACCACGTGGCGGGCCAGCGCTTCAATGCCTGCGCTGCCTTCGGCCCAGTGGTTGCAAACAAAGGCTTGTGTTCCGGCGTCTTGTGCTGCCTGAATCACGGCCTGCAGCTCGGCGTCGGTGTCGTTGATGAACCGGTTGATGGCAACAATTGGAGGAACGCCAAACTTGCGCACGTTGTCGATGTGGCGCCTCAGGTTGGCGCAGCCGCGTTGCACGGCCTGCAGGTCCTCGCGTTTGAGGTCGTCCTTGGCAACGCCGCCGTGCATCTTCAGCGCGCGCACCGTGGCAACAATCACCGCTGCACTCGGCTGCAGGCCAGCCTTGCGGCATTTGATGTCGAAGAACTTTTCTGCGCCCAGGTCCGCACCAAAACCAGCTTCGGTGACAACGTAGTCGCACAGTCTCAAAGCAGTCTGGGTTGCCAGCACCGAGTTGCAGCCGTGCGCGATGTTGGCAAACGGGCCGCCGTGCACAAAGACCGGGTTGTTTTCAAGCGTCTGGACCAGGTTTGGCAGCAGCGCGTCCTTCAGCAGCACGGCCATGGCGCCGTCGCCGCTCAGTTGCCGGGCGGTCACCGGTTCGCGCTCGCGGGTGTAGCCGACGACGATATTGCCGATGCGCCGCTTGAGGTCGTTCAGATCCGTTGCCAGGCAGAAGATGGCCATCACCTCCGAGGCCACCGTGATGTCAAAACCGTCCTCACGCGGGAACCCGTTGGCCACGCCGCCCAGCGAATGGGTGATGGAGCGCAGCGCGCGGTCGTTCATGTCCATGACTCGCCGCCAGGTGATTCGCCGCGGGTCCAGGCCCAGTGCGTTGCCCCAATGAATGTGGTTGTCAATCAAGGCGGCCAAAAGGTTGTGCGCCGAAGTGATGGCGTGGAAGTCGCCGGTAAAGTGCAGGTTGATGTCCTCCATGGGAACCACTTGGGCATAACCGCCGCCAGCCGCGCCGCCCTTCATGCCAAAGCACGGGCCAAGTGAGGGCTCGCGCAGGCAACTCATCGCTTTTTTGCCGATGCGGTTCAGGCCGTCACCCAGTCCGACGGTCGTGGTCGTCTTGCCTTCACCGGCCGGCGTCGGGCTGATGGCCGTGACGAGGATCAGCTTGCCATCCTTTCTGCCTTCCAGGGACTTGATGTACGCCATCGAGACCTTGGCTTTGGTCGGTCCGTATTGCAGCAGGGCATCGCCGGGGATGCCCAGTTTGGCGCCGATCTCTGCGATGGGCTTCATCGCCGCTTCATGGGCGATCTCGATGTCAGAAAGCAGGGGTTTGACGGGCGTGCTGATCTGGGGGTTCACATTTGCCTCTTCTTTTTGATTGAAAGTTGTCATGCTTTGAGCATCCAATTAAATCCACGCTCGGTAGATGTTTCAGAAGGCCCTAAGAATTGCCAAGCATCACGAAGAACGATCAACAATTGCAAACAAAGGTAAACAACTGCGAGCAGTTCGGGTCAGACGCCCATGCAAGGCCGGGGCTCGCTTAAACCACCATCTTGAGCGCTTTTCAGTGGTGTTGAAGGCATCTACAACCCAGTAAATACCCTAGCCAACAGCGGCTGACATCAAAGCCGCGCAGGTTTCCCTACAAGCCCAGCATCAACTTCAAGTTTTGTACAGCCGCGCCTGATGCGCCCTTGCCCAGGTTGTCCAGCCGGGCCACAAGCACGGCGTGGCGATAGGTCTCGTTACCAAAGACGCGCAGCTCCATCTTGTTGGTGCCGTTCAAGGCCAGCGCATCGAGTTTGCCGGACTCAGGCGTGGCCTCAACCCTTTCGACAGTGACCCATTCGCTGCCTGCGTAATGCTTGGCCAGCGCATCGTGCAAGTCGGCGGCTGTGGGTTGGCCGGTCAGCAAGTCGAGGTGCAGCGGCAATTGCACCAGCATGCCTTGCTCAAAGTTGCCGACCGACGGGACGAACACCGGCCGGCGGGTCAAGCCGGTGTAGGCCATGATTTCAGCCAAATGCTTGTGCGCCAGGCCCAGGCCGTAAAGCTCAAACAAGGGTGCAGCGCTGGCATGGTAGGCCTCAATCATTTGCCGCCCGCCGCCGGAGTAACCACTAACTGCGGGCAAAGTCAAAGCCAAATCGGCGGCGACCAACCCAGCGTCTACCAGCGGGCGAATCAGCGCTATCGCGCCCGTGGCGTAGCAGCCGGGGTTGCCCACCCGGTCGGCGCTAGCCACCAACGCGCGCTGGCCTGGGGTCAGTTCAGGAAAGCCATAAACCCAGCCGGGCACCGTGCGGTGCGCGGTCGATGCATCGATGATTTTGGGTTGGCGGCCAGGCAGGCTGTCGATCATGGCCACCGATTCGCGTGCGGCGTCGTCGTGCAGGCACAAGATCACCAGGTCCACGGTGGCCATCAGCGCGCGCTTGGCGTCCGGGTCTTTGCGTCGCTCGGGGGCGATGCTGACCAGCTCAATGGCGGGCATGGCCTGCAAACGCCCCAAGATTTGCAAGCCTGTGGTGCCGGCTTCTCCGTCGATAAAAATTTTGGGCATCTGCCTTCTCCGTCAGTCGCTATGTCAGAACCGCATCTGTTTGGTGCAACGCAACATGATACAGTTTAGGGCTTTTTGCAAACAGCAAAAACCCCCATCCACCGCATCAGCATTACCGCCCTACAACAGCCGTTTGAAAGTTTTTCCATGAAAATTCACGAGTACCAAGGCAAGGAAATCTTGCGCCAGTTTGGTGTGCCAGTGCCGCGCGGCATCCCGGCTTTCACGGTCCAAGAGGCGGTCGAAGCGGCCCAAAAACTCGGCGGCCCGGTGTGGGTGGTCAAGGCCCAGATTCATGCCGGTGGCCGCGGCAAGGGCGGCGGCGTCAAGGTTGCCAAGACGATTGAAGACGTCAAGCGCATCTCCAGCGAAATTTTGGGCATGCAGCTCGTCACCCACCAAACCGGCCCGGCAGGCCAAAAGGTGCGCCGCCTTTACATTGAAGACGGTGCCGACATTCAAAAAGAATATTACGTGTCTTGCGTCACAGACCGCGCCACCCAAAAAGTCGCTTTTATTGCCTCGTCTGAAGGCGGTATGGACATTGAAGAAGTCGCCCACAGCCACCCCGAAAAAATCATCAA
>CAMARI010000218.1 GCA_945860515.1 Polaromonas sp. YR568 | reverse complement strand
AGATTGACAGCAGCTTTGAAGACAAGGCCAAGGAGTTTCGTGAGGGTGGAAGCGAGATTTATTCCTGATATGAAGCAACTCCACATCGGCATTGCAGGCGCCGGCTTGGCCGGTCGCTTGTTGGCCTGGCGGCTGGCTTTGGCGGGCTGGAGGGTGAGTTTGTTCGACGCCAAGCGCCGTGATGCGCTGGACACCGCGTCGCAAACCGCCGCCGCCATGCTGTCGCCGCTGGCCGAGCTGGCGGTGTCTGACGATGCGGTGTTTGAGCTGGGTCAGCGCTCGTTGGCTTTGTGGCCACAGTATTTGGCGCAACTGGCCAGCCCGGTGTATTTCAGGCAAGACGGCACCCTCGTCGTGGCGCATGCGCAAGACGGCGCGTCGCTGGAACACTTCAGCCGCCTGCTGCACCACAAGCTGCCTGAAAGCTCTAAAGCGCAAGTGCAAAAGCTCGATGCCGCAGCACTGGCGCAAGTCGAACCTATTTTGGCCGGGCGTTTTCATGGCGGCCTTTACTTGGCAGGCGAAGGCCAGTTGGCCAATGACCAGTTGATGGATGCGCTGGCGTTGGAACTGGACCGCTTGGGCGTGGCCTGGCACGAGGGGCAAATGGTGACGCATATTGAAGCGCAGTCCATCGTTTGCGCCGACCAGGCACATGCCGCAGACGGGACGGTGGATGCACGCGGCACCGGCAGCAAGACGGCTTTGCCGCATTTGCGGGGGGTGCGCGGTGAGGTGTTGCGTGTCGAATGCAAAAGCGTCACCTTGCAGCGCCCGGTGCGCCTGATGCACCCGCGCTACCAGTTGTATGTGGCGCCGCGCCCGAATGGTGAATTTGTGGTGGGCGCGACCGAGCTCGAATCTGAAGACACCGGCCCCGTGACCGTGCGCTCGGTGCTGGAGCTGGCCAGTGCGCTGCACAGTTTGCATCCGGCCTTTGGCGAGGCGCGCATTTTGCGCCTGTCGGCAGCGCTGCGCCCTGCGCTGGACGACCATCGCCCCAGCATCGAACGGCGTGATGGTGTCTGGCATATCAACGGTCTGTACCGGCACGGCTATTTGTGCGCGCCCGCGCTGGTCGATGATTTGGTAGGAAAATTGCGCCATGACGATTGAACTTTCACTGAACGGCGAACGCGCAGCGGTAGAGGCAACAACGCTGCAAGCCCTGCTGCTGGCGCGCGGCTACACGCTTGAATCAGCCTTTGCCTGCGCCATCAACAACTGCTTTGTGCCGCGCCCGCAATGGCCTAGCCGTGTGCTGGTCAACGGCGACCGTATCGATATCGTCACCCCCATCACAGGCGGTTAAAAGTATGAAACACCCCCTCCGGATGCTCACTGCGTGTAGCACCAATCCCCCTTGCAGGGGGCGACGCATTCGGCCTGGCAAAGCCAGTTCCGTAGCGTCCGCTTGGATGATCATGCTTTGTAGGGACTGATATGACTATTTCGCCGTTTTCGATTGCGGGCACAACGCTTTCAAGCCGCCTTTTCCTCGGCACCTCCCACTATCCGTCGCCGCAAGTCTTGAGCGATGCCGTCAGCGCCAGCGGCACGCAGGTGCTCACGGTGGGCCTGCGCCGCCTGCAACCTGAAAGCGGCGGCGGCAACAGCTTTTGGCAACGGGTGCAGGCGATGAAGACGCACATCTTGCCCAACACCGCAGGCTGCCACACCGCTGAGGAGGCCATCACGCTGGCGCAGATGGCGCGCGAGATTTTCGGCACCGCCTGGATCAAGCTTGAAGTCATTGGTGACGACTACACCCTGCAACCCGACACGCATGCCACACTTGAAGCTGCCACGCTGCTCAGCAAAGAAGGCTTTGCCGTGTTTGCCTACACCACCGACGATTTGGTGATTGCGCAAAAGCTGGCGGGCGTTGGCTGCGCGGCCATCATGCCGTGGGCCGCGCCGATTGGCACCGGGCGCGGGCCACTGAACCCCTACGCACTGGAGACGATGCGCCGCCGCCTGCCGGATGCGGTGCTGGTGGTCGATGCTGGCTTGGGTAGGCCGTCGCATGCCGCTGCCGTGATGGAGCTGGGCTTTGACGCGGTGCTGCTGAACACAGCTGTGGCGCAGGCAGGCGACCCGGTACGCATGGCCAAGGCCTTTGCCGACGGCGTGGCAGCAGGCCGCGCGGCTTATGAATCAACGCCTATGCCAGAACGTGCTGCGGCCCAAGCGTCTACATCCACGGTAGGCGTTCCTTTCTGGCACGCACCATGAGCACACCTTTCACGCCTTTTACTCCCCTGGCCCACCCGATCGGCTTTTACCCGGTGGTGCCTACCACCGCATGGGTCGAACGCCTGCTGGGCTGGGGCGTGCGCACCATTCAGCTGCGCATCAAGTCGGCAGACCACACGCCTGCCAACATCGCTGTTGAAGTCAAAGCGGCCATTGACGCAGGCAAAGCCGTGCCCGGTGCGCAAGTTTTCATCAACGACCACTGGCAACTGGCCCTGTCTGCTGGCGCTTACGGCGTGCACTTGGGCCAGGAAGACCTGGACAGAGCCGACATTGAAGCACTGCGCCGTGCCGGTATTCGGCTGGGGCTGTCCACCCACACGCCAGAAGAACTGGCGCGCGCCAAAGCCGTGCAGCCCAGCTACCTGGCCATCGGCCCGATTTACCCGACCACCCTGAAAGTCATGCCCTACGAGCCTGTGGGCCTGGCGCGCCTGGCGCTGTGGGCAAAGCAAGCGGCGCCCTACCCCGTGGTCGCCATCGGTGGCATTTCGCTTGATCGCATGCCGGGCGTGCTGGCCTGCGGCGTTGACGGCGTGGCGGTGGTCAGCGCCGTGACCTTGGCGGATGACCCGCAGCAGGCGGCGCTGGACGGTCTGAGATTGATCCGAAAAACCTGAACACAACCCTTTTCAGGAGCATTTCAGGCTCCCAACCCAATTAATAATTGCACAAGTAGCTCCTGAATCAATAGCGTGGACTTAACGCCATGCGCGCTTAACAGCATCCCGTAAAATCGTGGGTTTTCCCTAACACCCCACTTTGGACCGTCCCCACATGACCGCACTGGCCGACAACACTTCTGCCCTCATGGCCAACGCCATTCGCGCACTCGCCATGGATGCCGTTCAGGCTGCCAATTCCGGCCACCCCGGCGCACCCATGGGCATGGCTGACATGGCGGTAGCGCTGTGGGGCCAACACCTCAAGCACAGCCCGCACAACCCGCACTGGTTTGACCGCGACCGGTTTGTGCTGTCCAACGGCCACGGCTCGATGCTGATTTACGCGCTGCTGCACCTGACGGGCTATGCGCTGCCGATGAAGGAATTGAAAAACTTTCGCCAGTTGCACAGCAAAACCCCCGGTCACCCTGAAGTGGATGTGACCCCAGGCGTTGAAACCACCACCGGCCCGCTTGGCCAGGGCCTGACCAATGCCGTTGGCATGGCGCTGGCTGAAAAGCTGCTGGCGCAGGAGTTCAACCGCCCCGACCACGAGGTTGTCAACCACAACACCTATGTCTTCATGGGCGACGGCTGCCTGATGGAAGGCATCAGCCACGAAGCCGCCGCGCTGGCCGGTGCTTGGCGCCTGGGCAAGCTGGTGGCCCTGTATGACGACAACGGCATTTCGATTGACGGTCAGGTCGCCCCTTGGTTTATCGACAACACAGCGCTGCGCTTTGCCGCCTACGGCTGGCATGTGATCGGCCCGATTGACGGGCACGACGCCGCAGCAGTATCAACCGCCATTGCCGCCGCCAAAAGCAGCACGGACAACAAGCCGACGCTGATCATTTGCAAAACCCACATCGGCAAAGGCAGCCCGAACCGCGCCAACACCGCCAAGGCGCACGGCGAGCCGCTGGGCGCGGAAGAGATCAAGCTGACCCGCGAAGCTATCAACTGGCCACATGCCCCGTTTGAGATGCCTGACGAAGCTCGCCACGCCTGGGACGCCAAGGCCAAAGGCCTAGTTAGCGAGGCCGCTTGGGACGCGAAGTTTGCTGCGTACAAAACTGCTTACCCAGAACTTGCGAAGGAGCTGTCGCGCCGCATGAAGGGCGACTTGCCCAAGCACTTTGACCAGTTGGCCGTTGACACCATTTTGGCCGCGCACACCAAGGCCGAAACAGTCGCCTCGCGCAAGGCATCCCAGCTTGCACTCGAGGCCTTCACCGCTGGCCTGCCAGACCTGCTGGGCGGCTCGGCTGATTTGACCGGTTCTAACCTGACCAACACCAAGTCAACCCCGAATTTGCGCTTTGACGTCAACGGCGACGTCGTGTTGACAGCGAGCGCTGAAGGCGAAGCTGGGGCACCTGGGGCCGGTGGCCGCCACATCAACTACGGCGTGCGCGAATTCGGCATGGCCGCCATCATGAACGGCGTGGCGCTGCATGGCGGCTACATCCCTTACGGCGGCACGTTCTTGACGTTCAGCGACTACAGCCGCAACGCCATCCGCATGGCGGCGCTGATGAAGCTGCGCGTGATTCATGTCTTTACCCACGACAGCATCGGCCTGGGCGAAGACGGCCC
>CAMARI010000217.1 GCA_945860515.1 Polaromonas sp. YR568 | reverse complement strand
TTAACTATTTTGTATAGTTTGATATACAAAGTCAGTCAAAGATCACGCTTACGAACCCATCGCCCCGAACGGCGACACGCCAATCCGCCACCGGGGCAGCCAAAACGCAAAGACGGCCCAAAAAGCCAAACCAGCCACCACCGTGACGATGGTCATCCCAGCTGTTCCGGCAGGGTACACAATCTGCTCCCGGCGGTCGCGCTTGCGGGATGCGGCAAACAGCATCACCGCCCACAGCAAAAAGCTGCCAAACAGCACCGTGTCGGCCAAAGAGCCGTTGGCCAGCAAATGCGCCAGCGCCCACACCTTGACACTCAGCACCATCGGGTGGTGCAGCTTGGCTTTGATCTGGTTGCGTGGCACGCCCGATGCTGCCCACAACACAAAAGCCAGTAGCGTCAAGAGTGCCGCGATGTGGCGCATGGCCGTTGGTGGGTTCCACAGCATCACGCCCAGTTGGCGCGCCTGGCCGTAGCCCCAGACCAGCAGCACAAAGCCAGCCAGTGACATCACTGAATACACGCCTTTGAAAGGCTTTTCACCCATGCGCGCCAGCGTCTGGTTGCGCCAGTCGTTGGCAAACACGCGGGTCGAATGCACGCCTAAAAACAGCACCAAACCAGCTATCAAATACATCATTGCCACGGTGAACTCCTTTTGTAAGTGGGCCGTCGCGCGTTAACTCAAAATCACGCTGCTCAAACGCCTGCGATAGGTTGCCACCACCGGGTCATCTGGCGGGATTTGTCCGTCGGCCACCTTGGGTTTGGGCGCTTCCATGATGTCGAGGATGGCGATGTAGGTTTTGCGCGCCTTGTCTTCGGACCAGGTTTTGTCGCGCATCAAAATGTCGAGCAATTCGTCAAGGGCTGCTGTCCATTGCTGGTGCGCCATGTGCCAGCGGGCTTTGTCAAACCGGGCGTCAAAATCACGCTTGTTGAGTGTAATTTTGGCGTCGAATTCAGCTGTACCGGCTTCGAGTTGTGCGCTAACAGCTACAAAATCAGCAGCGTCCATCATGCGTTTGAGGGAGTCAAAACGCCGCACCACCGTGGTTTGGGCAATCACCGGCGCAAATGCCACTTTGGCCGCATCGGTGTCGCCGCCCAGCAGCAATGCCTTGACCAGCTCAAAACGGGCGGCTTCGTTGGCCGGGTCCTTGGCCACATCGGCCTGAAGCTTTGCCAGCGCCTCCTCGGGTGTTGCGTCGGCCAGCGCCAGTTCTTCCTCGGGGGGCTTTTCTTCAGCTGGCGACAAATGTTTGTCCAGGAATTCCTTGACCTTGCCCTCGGGCAGCGCGCCCTGAAAGCCGTCCACCGGCTTGCCGCCCACCATCAAAATGCAGGTCGGAATGCTGCGAATGCCAAAGGCTGCGCCGAGTTGCTGCTCTTGGTCAGAATCGATTTTGACCAGCTTGAAGCGGCCTTCGTAGGCGACTTCAACCTTCTCCAGAATCGGCCCCAAGGACTTGCACGGGCCGCACCACGGCGCCCAAAAGTCGATCAGAACCGGGGTGGTCATGGAAGCGGCAATCACTTCCTCTTCAAAATTGGCTACGGTGACATCCATCATGAGAGCTTTAAACCAAGAATTGCAACAAGCAGGAGGTTAGCACGCCGCACGTAAAATATGCCATCCTCCAAAGGCCCACATGACCACACCCCACCCTACCCATCCCCCTCGCGTCGGCGTGGTCATGGGCTCGTCCAGCGACTGGGACACGATGCAGCACGCGGTGCAGATCTTGCAGCACTTTGGCGTGCCGCACGAAGCGAGCGTGGTGTCAGCCCACCGCATGCCCGATGATTTGTTTGCCTACGCCACCGAAGCCCAGGGGCGCGGCCTGCAGGCCATCATTGCCGGCGCTGGCGGTGCGGCGCATTTGCCCGGCATGCTGGCCAGCAAAACCACTGTGCCCATATTGGGCGTGCCAGTTTCCAGCAAGCATTTGGCCGGGGTTGATTCTTTGCACAGCATTGTGCAAATGCCCAAGGGCGTGCCGGTGGCCACCTTTGCGATTGGCAATGCCGGTGCAGCCAATGCGGCGCTGTTTGCGGTCAGCATGCTGGCGCTGCATGACCAAGCGCTGCATGACAAGTTGCAGTCTTTCAGGGCCGAGCAAACCGCTGCCGCCCGGGCGATGACTCTGCCGCCCACGCCAGCATGAAGTCTGTTTTCCCCGGCACAGTTTCCACGCATGGCCGGCCGGCCACTTTAGGTGTGATGGGCGGCGGCCAGCTTGGCCGCATGTTTGTTCATGCCGCGCAGCGCCTGGGCTACGCCACGGTGGTGTTAGACCCGGATGCGCAAAGCCCGGCGGGTATGGTCAGCCATCAGCATGTCATAACGCCCCACGGCGACGAAGCGGGCTTACAGCAACTTGCCGGTTTGTGCGATGCCGTCACGACTGAGTTTGAAAACGTGCCCGCTGCGGCATTGCGCACACTGGCCATGACGCTGCCGGTGGCGCCCGGCGCGGCCTGCGTGGCGATGGCGCAAAACCGCATTGAAGAAAAAGCGCATTTCACCGCCTGCGCGGATGTGTCAGGCGTCAGTGTGGCGCCTTATGCGGTGATTGAAACGCCCGCGCAACTGCAATCTGTGCCCGCCAACTTGTTGCCCGGCATTCTAAAAACCGCCCGCATGGGCTACGACGGCAAAGGCCAGATGCGGGTGAAAAACGCAGCTGAGCTGGCCGCTGCCTGGGCGGCTTTAAAACAGGTGCCCTGCGTGCTCGAAAAGCTGATGCCACTGAAGGCCGAATGCTCGGTCATCGTGGCGCGCGGCTTTGACGGCAGCGTTGTCAGCTTTGCGCCGCAGCGCAATGTGCATGTTGATGGTGTTTTGGCTGTCACCCATGCCTACCCATCTAATATGCCTGAAGACCAATCAAAACGTGCGCAGGACGCTACAGAATCAATAGCGCGTCAGATCAACTATGTGGGTGTGTTGTGCGTTGAGTTTTTCATGGTCGATGACGGCAGCGAGCACGGCGGCCTGATCGTTAACGAGATGGCGCCCCGCCCGCACAACAGCGGCCACTACACCATGGACGCCTGCGACGTGTCGCAGTTTGACCTGCAGGTGCACGCCATGGCGGGCTTGCCGCTGCCGCAGCCGCGCCAGCATTCGCCCGCCATCATGCTCAATTTATTGGGGGATGTGGGGTTTGACTCAAATGGCCAGCCGCGCACACCCGACTGGCAAGCCGTCCTCAGCCTGCCCGGAACCCATTTGCACTTGTACGGCAAGCTGGACGCACGGCCTGGCCGCAAGATGGGGCACCTGAACATCACCGGCGCTGACGCAGATGCGGTGATGACCGTTGCACGCCAGGCGGCTGATGTGTTGGGCTTGCCGGGGCTGGATGCTTGAGAAAGTCATGATGACAGTCACGATGACCGCAACGCCGACCGTCAGCCAAGCCGCAGACAACATCCGCGCCGGTGAGCTGGTGGCTTTCCCGACCGAGACGGTCTACGGCCTGGGTGCCGATGCGTCTGACAACGCGGCGGTCGCCAAGATATTTGCCGCCAAGGGCCGGCCTGCAGACCATCCGCTGATCGTTCATATCGCTGGTCAAGCGCAGGTGCTTGACTACGCCAGCAGCCTGCCGCCGTTTGCCAAAGCCTTGATAGAGGCCTTCTGGCCTGGGCCACTCACGGTCATCTTGCCGCGCAAGCCCGGCGTGGCCACTGCCGCTGCGGGCGGGCAAAACTCCATCGGCCTGCGCTGCCCTGCGCATCCGCTGGCGCTGACATTTTTAAAAGCCTGCAACACCGGAGTCGCCGGCCCCAGCGCGAACAAATTCGGCCGCGTCAGCCCAACCACCGCCCAGCATGTGCGGCAAGAATTTGGCGATGCATTGATGGTGCTTGACGGCGGGGCTTGCACGGTGGGCATTGAGTCCAGCATCGTTGACTGCACCCGAGGCCAGCCGGTGCTGCTGCGCCCTGGCGTGCTGACCCGCGAGCAACTCAGTGCGGCTTGTGGGCAAGTCGTTTTAAGCGCCAACGATGTGCTTGACAACTCAGCCCCGCGCGCGCCTGGCACGCTTGAATCACACTACGCCCCCAACGCCCAAGTGCGCCTGATGGATGCCAACGCCATTCAAACCGCGCTTGATGTGCTGGGTGCTGATGCCGCACACATCGCCGTTTACGCGCGCAGTATCGTGCGCATCAGCTCAAGCCAGGTGCTGTACCGCCGCATGCCCGACGATGCGCTGGCGACAGCCGAACAACTGTTTGCCGTGCTGCGCGATTTTGATACGCAGGGCGTCAAGCTGATCTGGATAGAGCCTGTGCCCGATGCTGCAGACTGGGACGGCGTGCGTGACAGGTTAGGTAGGGCGGCAGCATCTTGATCAACCTCCGGGCGCGGTCTGCCCATGTGCCCTGCTTCGTGTCCCCCGACCTTCGGTCTCCTCCTTGACCTACGCAGGACACACAGGCAGACCGCGCCCTTGTGCACAAACAAGTCAAGCGCCGGGGTATTCCGAAACTTCATATAAGCATGAGCAAACTCGCCCACACCCGCCTA
>CAMARI010000216.1 GCA_945860515.1 Polaromonas sp. YR568 | reverse complement strand
GCATCGGTAGCGTCAAGGGCGTTTTCGCTGAATTTCTGGCTCAGCTCAGCTTGCCGCTCCTGAATTTTGGCAAAGCGGTCTTTGGCAGCGCTCACCAGCTCAGCGCCCGACAACACAAAGTTGCGCATCGCGTTTTTGTGCGCCTGCTTTTGTTCAGCGTTCAAGGTGCTCACGTCAATGGCTTTGTATTTGGCATAGAGCCGCTCGTCTGCACCCAGCCGGGTATAAAACTCGGTGATGACGGGCAAAGCCGCGTTGTAGGCGGCACGCAGCTCGGGCGTGTCGGCCACAGCGTTCAGGTGGCTCACCGCACCCCAGGAGCGGCCCAGCTTTTCGGTGGCGACATCCAGCACCGCAGAAATGCTGTTCCAGTTTGCGAGGAAGTCGCTGCCAGTGACTTTTTCAAGCGCCGCCTGAGCTTCGACCAACAGCGCATCGACTGCTGGGCTCACATGCTCGGGCTGGATGCGGTCAAACAGCGGCAGATCAGAAAAGTCGAGAAGGGAATTTTGGTTTGTCATGGTCAACAACTAGGGTCAAATCTGCCAATTTCAAACTAATCTTGTGAGCGTTTTTTCAGGCTTTTGAGCTGTGGTTTTTTGGCGCGCTTGACCGTGCCACCCGGTGTCAACCGCTGGTTGCCCAGCACGCGCAAGACCTTGACTTCAGGCCGCTGGCCGTAGCGTGAACTGTTTTTCAGAACTTTGACCTCGCGCGGGCCAGCCATGCGGTCTTCACTGACCTTCTTTTCTTTTTCTGGCATGGGCCGCCACAGCACCAGCAGCTTGCCGATATGCTGGATGGGCGCAGCGCTCAGTTCGTTTGACAGCTGCTGAAAAACTGCCTCGCGGGCGACACGGTCATCCATCTGTGCACGCACTTTGATGAGCCCGTGGGCATTGAGTGCAGCGTCAATTTCTTTTTTCACGGCGGGGGTCAAACCGCCAGAGCCAATCATGACGACGGCATTTAAATGATGGGCATCGGCGCGGTGGTCTTTGCGCTGGGCAGGGGTAAGTATTATTTGGGCCATGGCCGGATTATCGGTGACCCAGCCTTCAGTAGACAATTGGCGCATGAAGTCAAACGTCAAGCCCAGTACCGAAAAAGCCAAAAAAACCGATGCCGATAGCGCCAAACGGGGCAGCAAGGTCAACAAGGCCTGGCTGCACGACCACATCAACGACCCGTATGTCAAGCTGGCGCAACGCGAGGGCTACCGGGCGCGTGCCGCTTACAAGCTGAAAGAAATTGACGAAAGCCTGGGCCTGATCAAGCCCGGCAGCCTGGTGGTGGACTTGGGCAGCACACCGGGCGCGTGGAGTCAGTATGCACGCCGCAAAATGTCGCCCAAGGGCGCAGCGACCGGCGAGTTGAACGGCCAGATTGTTGCGCTGGACTTGCTGGCGATGGAGCCGATCGAGGGCGTGGTGTTTATCCAGGGCGACTTTCGGGAGGCTGAAGTGCTCCAGGTTTTAGAGCAAACGTTGCATGAACACGGGGCGGGCAAGAAGCTGGATCTGGTCATGTCAGACATGGCACCGAATTTGTCGGGCATTGAGTCAGCTGACGCCGCGCGCATCAGTGACCTGGTTGAGCTGGCGGTTGACTTTGCAAACCAGCACCTCAAGCCTGAGGGTGCACTGGTCGTCAAGTTGTTCCATGGCGGGGCCTATGACCCGATGGTCAAGCTGTTCAAAGACACCTTCAGTGTCGTCAAGCGCTTTAAACCCAAGGCATCCAGACCCGGGTCATCTGAAACATTTTTGGTGGGGCTGGGGCTGAAAGCTCGGTCCTAAACCGCGTTCAGACTGGGCAAAAACCCTAAACCCGCGCGCTTGCAAGGGGTGTACGCTTCAATTTATCCCGTTTTTGCCCTTGAAAGGCCTAAAATGCGACGCATCTGCCCATTCAATGACGCACTTGGTGCATCTGGGTTTTTTGATCGGAGTCCTCCTTGAACAATCAGTGGTTTTCTAAAGTTGCAATCTGGCTGGTGATCGGCATGGTTCTGTTCACCGTTTTCAAGCAATTTGACACGCGGGGCGGCGTCGGTGCCAATTACCTGGGCTATTCCGACTTTCTGGAAGAAGTTCGCGGAAAACGCATCAAGACCGCAACAATAGCCGAAGGCCAGGGCGGCACGGAGATTGTGGCCACCACCACGGATGACCGCAAAGTACGCACCACCGCAACTTATTTAGACCGGGGCCTGGTTGGCGACTTGATTGCCAACGATGTGAAATTTGATGTCAAAGCACGCGAAGAAAGCTCATTGCTGATGACCTTGTTGGTCAGCTGGGGCCCGATGTTGCTGCTGATTGGCGTGTGGGTGTACTTCATGCGGCAAATGCAGGGTGGCGGCAAGGGCGGGGCTTTCAGCTTCGGCAAGTCCAAAGCGCGCTTGCTGGATGAGTCCACCAACCCGGTCACCTTTGCTGATGTGGCTGGCTGCGACGAGGCCAAAGAAGAAGTCAAGGAGGTCGTTGACTTCCTGAAAGACCCAACCAAGTTTCAAAAATTGGGCGGACGTATTCCACGCGGCTTGTTGCTGGTAGGCCCACCTGGCACGGGTAAAACCCTGCTGGCCAAGAGCATTGCCGGTGAGGCCAAGGTGCCTTTTTTCTCGATCTCGGGTTCAGACTTCGTAGAAATGTTTGTCGGCGTGGGCGCATCGCGCGTGCGCGATATGTTTGACAACGCCAAGAAAAACGCACCCTGCATTATCTTTATCGACGAGATTGATGCCGTTGGCCGCCAGCGCGGAGCCGGCCTGGGTGGCGGTAATGACGAGCGCGAGCAAACGCTGAACCAGATGCTGGTCGAGATGGACGGCTTTGAAACCAATGTAGGCGTGATTGTGGTGGCTGCCACCAACCGCCCCGACATCCTGGACGCTGCTTTGCTGCGCCCTGGCCGTTTTGACCGTCAGGTGTATGTGACGCTGCCAGACATTCGTGGCCGCGAGCAGATTTTGAACGTGCACATGCGTAAAGTGCCTTTGGGCCAAGACGTGAGCCCAGGCGTGATTGCACGCGGAACGCCCGGCATGAGTGGTGCCGATTTGGCCAACTTGTGCAACGAGGCCGCTTTGATGGCTGCCCGCCGCAATGCCCGCACGGTTGAAATGGTCGACTTTGAAAAGGCTAAAGACAAAATCCTGATGGGACCAGAGCGCAAGAGCATGGTCATGCCGGAAGAAGAGCGCCGCAACACCGCGTACCACGAGTCAGGCCACGCGCTGATTGGCAAGATGCTGCCCAAATGTGACCCAGTCCATAAAGTCACCATCATCCCGCGCGGCCGCGCCCTCGGCGTGACGATGAGCTTGCCCGCTGCAGACCGTTACAGCTACGACAAAGAGTTCATGCTCAGCCAGATCAGCATGCTTTTTGGTGGTCGCATCGCCGAAGAAGTCTTCATGAACCAGATGACCACAGGCGCCAGCAATGACTTCGAGCGTGCAACGGCTTTGGCCCGTGACATGGTGACCCGCTAGGGCATGACCGAAGCGCTGGGCCCCATGGTCTATGCTGAAAACGAAGGCGAAGTGTTCTTGGGCCGTTCGATCACCAAGACCAACAACGTGTCCGAGACCACCATGCAAAAAGTCGATGCCGAGGTGCGCCGCATCATTGACCAGCAGTACGACGTGGCACGCAAGCTGATCGAGGACAACAAAGACAAAATGCACGCCATGGCCAAGGCGCTGATTGAATGGGAAACCATTGATTCCGATCAGATTGACGACATCATTGCCGGCAAAGAACCGCGTCCGCCTAAAGACTGGACGCCGCGCAACCCGTCCGTGGGCGGGACCGGCGGTTCCAGCGGCGGCACGCCGGCCGTCGCGACCGACCCGGCACCGAACGCGGCCTGATTCGGCAAAGCGTCTGACTTCATGAAAAAACCGGGTTCTTCCCGGTTTTTTTGCGTCGGCGTCGTGAGTTTCATTCAATCGAAGGCATGCCAGATAGAACGGCGGGCAAAACGATGACACGTTCAAGAGACAAAAGGACGTTGAAACCGTGCAAACCCATTTTTCTGGCTGGCATACTGATTTCTTTCAACCATGTTTTATTTTGAGTCAGCTGGTTAATTTATGAGTCCTATGCAACCGTTGGTGTGGCACACCACACGCTTTCAAATCGATCTGGGTCAGCCCCGGGTGATGGGGATCGTGAATGTCACGCCTGATTCGTTTTCTGATGGTGGCCGGTTTTACTCGCTCAGCAGCGGCATGGCCAGCGCATTGGCGCATTGCGAACAGCTTGTCAAGGACGGTGCAGATATTCTGGATATTGGCGGTGAGTCCAGCCGCCCCGGTGCGCAAGCGCTGCCGCTGGCTGAGGAACTGGCGCGGGTGGTGCCGGTGGTACGGCAGGCGCTCACGTTGGGCGTGGCGGTGTCGGTTGACACTTACAAACCTGAAGTGATGCAAGTGGTGCTGGATTTGGGTGCCGACATCATCAATGACATCTGGGCTTTGCGCCAGGCCGGCGCGTGCCAGGTGGTGGCCGCACACCCAAGTTGCGGCGTGTGC
>CAMARI010000215.1 GCA_945860515.1 Polaromonas sp. YR568 | reverse complement strand
TTTTTTGCCTGAGCCACTTCCATGTCGCGGGGAAGCACAACGCCGTTTTTAACCGCCAGCACCTCAGCCATCACGCTGACAGCAATTTCAGGCGGGGTTTTGCTGCCGATGTAGATGCCTATCGGGCCGCGCAGCTTGGCCAACGCTTGCTGGCTCACGCTGAAATGCTCTGCCATGCGTTGGTGACGCGCTTCGTTGTTGCGGCGTGAGCCAATGGCACCGACGTAAAAGGCATCGGTGTCCAGGGCCTCCAGCAAAGCCAGATCGTCCAGCTTGGGGTCGTGTGTGAGTGCAATCACGCAACTGCGCCTGTCAGGTCTGAAAGCAATCACCACGTCATCCGGCATGTCGCCTGACACAGTCACGCCAGCGACTGACCAGGCGCTGCGGTACTCCTCGCGCGGGTCGCACACAGTGACAGCAAAGCCGCTGAACTGGGCCATGGTGGCCAAATACTCGGTCAGTTGGCCCGCGCCAATCAAAAGCATGCGGTACTCGGGGCCAAAGGTGTTGATGAGTTCAGTTTTACTCACGCTGAGTTCGGCGGGTGCAGCGCTCGTGCTGAGGGTGACGGCGCCGTCTTTTAGATGCACGCAGCGCTGCATGAGCTGGCCTGCTTCCAAGGAGGCGACAAGCTCACCCAAAGCCGCTGCGTCGGGGTCGTACTCCAGCAGCAGTTCTAGGGTGCCGCCGCAGGGCAAGCCGAAGCGGTGCGCCTCATCCGCCGTGATCCCATATTTGACAAACGTCGGCGGGCCGGACGGGATGGCTTTTTGACTGTCAGCGCCTGAATACGCTTGCGTAAATTGGTAAATCAAATCGTCTTCAATACAGCCACCCGACACCGAACCCACCACGGCGCCGCTGTCACACAGCGCCATGATGGAGCCGACCGGGCGCGGCGACGAGCCCCAAGTGCGCACCACCGTCGCCAGCAAAGCGCGCTTGCCGCTTGCACGCCAACCGGCAAGGGTGCGCAGCACCATGACATCGAGATTTTCCATACGCTTAACTTCGGGGGTTAATTAGGGGTTACTTCAGGTACAGCCAAAGTGCAAAAGCCAAGCCAAAGGCAAGCGCTGCGCCTATCACCCATTTTCCGGCGGAGGCGTCTGCCGGCACGCCCACTGCGCCCGGCTGGGTCGTGCCCTCTTCCGGCACGATTTTGACGGCATACGCGTCTGGGTGCTGGCGCTGCATTTCATTGTCAAAGCGTTTGAAAAAATCTTCCGCCATCGCCTTGGCCGCGCCATCAATCAGCCGCTGACCCAGTTGGGCGATTTTGCCGCCGACTGATGCATGGACGGTGTAGGCCAGCTCACAGCCAGCGTCATTTGGCGTCAGGGTCACCGCCGAATCGCCTTTGCCAAAACCGGCCGGGCCACCCTGCCCCTCAAAGCTGATTTTGTAGCTGTTGGGTGGATGGATGTCGCTCAGCGTGATCTTGCCTGTGAACTTTGCCGACACTGGACCAATTTTCAAGCTCATGCCAATGCTGTATTGGTTGTCCCCGGAAGGCTCAACCTTGTCGCAGCCCGGAATGCACGCTTTCAGCACCACCGGGTCATTGAGTGCGTCCCAGGCTTGCAGCTGGGTGATGGCAAGTTGTCTTGCACCTTGCATGTCCATGTCAGTTTCCTTTATTTCTTCAATTACTTCTTCATCAAGGCGGCCAGACTGCTGGCCAGCTCTTCAAGTTTGCTCAAATTATGAACGGCCAGCATACCGTGTGCATGCTGGTGCAGCACCTTTGCGCCTTGGGCCAGCGGTGCGTAGCCGTCAAAGCGCAGCAAGGGGTTGAGCCATAGTATGCGGCGGCTGCGGCGACGCAGCCAGCCCAGTTCTTGCGCCAACTCAGCAGGCTCGCCGGTATCCAGCCCATCCGTGATCATCAACACCATGGTACGCCGACCCACCAATCGGCGTGCGTGCTGTGTGCGCAAGGTGGTCAGCGACGCACCCAACTGGGTGCCGCCCGCAAAATCTTCAATCGCCAAGCTGGCATGGGCCAGCATATCGTCAGTATCAGCGTGCTTAAAAGCCTGGGTCAAATCCGTCAGGCCCATGCCAAACGCAAACACATCGCGCTGCGGGTGACGGCGCGTGGCCGCATGCAAAAAGGCCAACAACAATCTGGCGTAGCGCTCCATCGAGCCCGACACATCGACCAGCACCAGTACCGGCAAGCTTTTTTGCTGACGTTGCAGCCTGGGCAGGTGCAACAACTCGCCGCCGGTGCGCGCGGCTTGAGCCATCACACCCGGCCAATGCATACGTGCCCCGGTTGCGCTGGGCCGGTTACGGCGCGATGCAAACTGCGGCAGCGGCAGCTTGATGTCGCGCGCCAGACGCTCCACCAGGCGGTATTCAGTGGCCGACAGTGCATCGAAATCCGCATGCTGCAAGCGCACGATGTCACTGGCCGTCATGACCGCATCAAATTCGACTTTCTGGTCTTCTTGGGTTGGCTTGGCCTGCTGGCCAAATTTCTTTTGTGGGGCCAAGGCCTCACGCACACGCGGGCGGCGTTTGCTCGGCTCTGCCTTGCCTTCGGCACTGGGAAGCAGTTGCGCGAGCAATTTGTTGGCAACTTTCGGATCTTGAAAATACACGTCAAACAGCTCGCGAAACACCATGCGGTCTTGCTCGCGGCTGATCATGACGGCTTCAAAGGCGGCGCTTAAATCTTCTTTTTCAGCGATGCCGACGTGGCTGGCTGCGGTCTGGGCTAGCGCGATACGGTTGCTGTCAATTTTGACGCCTGCCCGGCGAAGCGCCCTGCCAAAGCCGGTGATGTTGTCGGCCAGCTTGCCAACGCGTGCATCACCGAGCAGCATCAGCTTTGCACGGCATCAGGCTCTAGCAACAATGCCGCCATGTCCTGCGTCAGCGCCGTCACATCTTCACGCTGCTTGAACAAAATGCCTGCAGTGTCCATCACGACTTCGGGGTCTATGGTCAAGGTATCGAGCGCCACCAGCGCCTTGGCCCATTCCACGCTTTCAGCAATGCCGGGGGCACGTTGAAAAGCATTGCCAAACGGCGAGCGGCGCAGCTTGTCAACAAACGCAGCAACCTGGGCGGACAGCGCAAGGCTGGCCTGCGGCACCTGGGCCCGCACGATCGACAGCTCACGTTCGCGCTCCGGGTAGTCAAGCCAGTGGTACAGGCATCTTCGTTTGACAGCATCGTTCAGTTCGCGGGTGCGGTTGCTGGTCAAAATCGTCACGGGCGGAATCATGGCTTTGATAGTGCCAATTTCAGGAATACTGACCTGGTATTCACCCAAATATTCGAGCAAAAACGCCTCGAATGGTTCGTCGGCCCGGTCAACCTCGTCAATCAGCAGCACCGCACCGGGTGCGGGCGCTTGCAGGGCTTGCAGCAAGGGACGGCGAATCAGGTAGCGGTCTTGGTAGACCTCGCGTTCTACGTCTGCCGTGCCGAGCGTGGGGGCCCGTAGTTCAGAAGCACGCATATGCAGCAGCTGGGCAGCGTAGTTCCATTCATACAGCGCTTCGCGTTGCTCCAGGCCGTCATAGCATTGCAGGCGAATGAGTTGGCGCTGCAATGCGATGCCAAGCGCCTTGGCCAGCTCGGTTTTACCGACGCCGGGTTCGCCCTCCAGCAACAACGGGCGCTGCAGCTTGAGGGCTAAAAAGACGGCGGTCGCCAAGCGGCGATCTGCAAAATACCCTGCCTCGTGCAGGGCGGCCGTGAGAGAGTCAATCGTGGAGAAAACGGTCATTTGCTATAAATTCAGGAGCTGCTACGCTAATAAATATTGGCCTAGAGCTCTAAAAAGACCTGAAAGGGGCCTAAAACAGCCCCCTTCAGTTTATCCGGCCAGGGCCATCGCCACGCCGCGCTGGGTTTGCACGCTGATGATGTTGGCACGGTAGGCGGCTGTGGCATGAATGTCGTGGTTCAAATCTGCGGAATCAATTTTGACAGCTGCCGCTGCCTCGGGCGTGAAGCTTTTGTTCAAAGCTGCTTCGAGCCCGCCATGGCGAAACACGCCGCTGCTGGATGCGCCTGTGACGACAACCCGAACATCACCATCAAACTGAGCAATGAACACACCCACCATCGCAAAGCGCGAGGCCTGTTGTTTGAACTTCATGTACGCAGCCCGCTTGGGGATAGGAAAGCTGATCGCGGTGATCAGCTCGCCATCGTTCAAAGCAGTGGCGAACATGCCTTGAAAAAAGTCCTTGGCTTCAATCTTGCGCGCCGTGGTGTGAATGGTTGCACCCAGCGCCAGCACAGCGCTGGGGTAGCAGGCAGAAGGGTCGTTGTTGGCAACCGAGCCGCCCATCGTACCCATGGCGCGCACCATGCGGTCACCAATGTTGCCGGCCAAATGCGCGAGCGCTGGAATAGCCGCCATCACATCAGCATTGACAGCCACATCGGCATGGCGCGCCATCGCGCCGATCACGATGCTGTTGCCATCACGTTGGATAGTCGCCATGTCTTTGATGCCGCTCAAATCCGCCAGTTTGTCGGGGTTTGACAAGCGCAGCTTCATCGACGCCAGCAGGGTTTGCCCGCCCGCTAAGGGCTTGGAACCACCGGCTGCCAGTTTGGCAGC
>CAMARI010000214.1 GCA_945860515.1 Polaromonas sp. YR568 | reverse complement strand
GTGCGAATCTGGCGTGAATCAGCAATCGCGTTGCGCCTTTCTTCAACCGTGTTGATCACCAAGGCGATCTCCTCGTTCTTGATCATGTCAACCACATGCGGGCGACCCTCGGTGACTTTGTTGACAACGGTGCATGCAATGCCTGCAGCCGTGATGGCTGCTGCGGTACCCTTGGTCGCCACAATATCAAATTTCATAGCACTAAGAGCCCGCGCAACTTCGACAGCGCGCAGTTTGTCGTTGTTTTTGACGGTCAGAAAAACCCGGCCAGACGTTGGTAGTTTGGTGCCTGCGCCCAGTTGCGATTTGACAAACGCTTCGCCAAAGGTCTTGCCCACGCCCATGACTTCGCCTGTTGACTTCATCTCGGGGCCCAAAATCGTGTCCACCCCAGGGAACTTGACGAACGGGAACACGGCTTCCTTGACGCTGAAGTAAGGCGGCGCGACTTCCTTTGTGATGCCTTGTGATGCCAGCGATTGCCCCACCATGCAGCGGGCTGCAACTTTGGCCAGCTGTATGCCTGTCGCCTTGCTGACAAATGGCACTGTGCGTGATGCGCGCGGGTTCACTTCCAGCACATAAATCACATCTTTGCCGTCTTTGTGCTGAATAGCGAATTGCACATTCATCAGGCCGACCACATGGAGCGCCGCGGCCATGGCAGCGGTTTGACGCTTGATCTCTGTCACAGTCTCGGCAGCCAGTGAATAAGGCGGCAATGAGCAGGCCGAATCACCACTGTGCACACCGGCTTGTTCAATGTGCTCCATCACGCCCCCGATGAAGGTAGCGCCGGTATCGTCACGAATGCAGTCGACGTCGCACTCAATGGCGTCGTTCAAAAAACGATCCAAAAGAACGGGTGAATCGCGGCTGACCTTCACGGCCTCGCGCATGTAACGCTCCAGATCGCGCTGCTCGTGCACGATCTCCATCGCACGGCCACCCAGCACATAGCTCGGGCGCACCACCAGCGGATAGCCGAGTGTGTTGGCTTTTTCCAAAGCTTCAGGCTCGGTGCGCGCCGTTGCATTCGGTGGCTGCTTCAAGGCCAGCTCGCGCAGCAGTGCTGAAAAGCGCTCGCGGTCTTCGGCTGCATCAATCATGTCAGGCGAAGTGCCGATGATGGGCACGCCGTTAGCTTCCAGGTCAAGCGCCAGCTTCAAAGGCGTTTGGCCGCCGTACTGCACGATCACGCCATACGGCTTTTCCTTGTCGACAATTTCCAGCACATCTTCCAGCGTCAGCGGCTCAAAGTACAAGCGGTCAGACGTGTCGTAGTCGGTAGACACGGTTTCGGGATTGCAGTTGACCATGATGGTCTCATAGCCGTCTTCACGCATGGCCAGGGCAGCATGCACGCAGCAGTAGTCAAACTCAATGCCCTGCCCGATACGGTTCGGTCCGCCGCCAAGCACCATGATTTTTTTCTTGTTTGTCGGTTCGGACTCGCACTCCGACCCTTCGGCTTCATAAGTTGAATACAAATACGCCGTGTTGGTGGCGAACTCGGCAGCGCAGGTATCGACACGCTTGTAAACCGGACGAACGCCCAACAACCTGCGACGCTCGCGAATCGCGGTATCTGTGGTTTTGAGTTGTTTAGCCAGGCGGCGGTCTGAAAAACCTTTTTGCTTGAGCGCACGCAATGTGGTGGCGTCGATGTTGTCGAGAGAAGTGGTTTCCAGCTCCAACTCAATCTTGACGATCTGCTCAATCTGTACCAAAAACCAGGGGTCGATTTTGGTGAGTGCAAAAACTTCATCGACGGTCATGCCCATTGCAAACGCATCGCCCACATACCAGATACGGTCTGGCCCGGGCGCACCGAGTTCTTTTTCCAGCACTTCACGGTCTTGCGTTTTTTCATTCATGCCGTCAACGCCGACTTCCAGCCCGCGCAACGCTTTTTGAAACGATTCCTGAAAGGTTCGGCCCATGGCCATGACTTCACCGACCGACTTCATCTGTGTGGTCAGGCGTGAATCAGCAGTGGGGAATTTTTCAAACGCAAAACGTGGGATTTTCGTGACCACGTAATCGATGCTGGGTTCAAACGATGCCGGTGTGGCGCCACCGGTGATTTCGTTTTTGAGTTCGTCCAGGGTGTAGCCCACAGCCAGCTTGGCCGCAACCTTGGCAATCGGGAACCCGGTGGCTTTGGAAGCCAACGCTGATGAACGGGACACGCGCGGATTCATCTCAATGACCACCATGCGCCCATCGATAGGGTTGATCGAGAACTGCACGTTCGAGCCGCCCGTGTCGACACCAATCTCGCGCAGAACGGCCAACGACGCATTGCGCAGAATCTGGTACTCCTTGTCGCTCAAGGTTTGTGCTGGCGCGACGGTAATCGAGTCACCGGTATGCACGCCCATCGGGTCCAGATTTTCAATCGAACAAACAATGATGCAGTTGTCAGCCGTGTCGCGCACGACTTCCATCTCATATTCTTTCCAGCCCAGCAACGACTCTTCAATCAGAAGCTCATTGGTGGGTGACGCCTCCAAGCCGCGTTTGCAAATCACTTCAAACTCTTCAGAGTTGTAGGCAATGCCGCCGCCGGTGCCGCCAAGGGTAAAACTGGGACGAATCACGGTTGGGAAACCCAGCGTTTTTTGAACGGCCCATGCTTCGCCAAGCGAATGCGCGATGCCCGAGCGAGCTGAACCCAGCCCGATTTTTGTCATCGCATCTTTAAACTTGAGGCGATCTTCTGCCTTGTCAATCGCTTCGGGTTTTGCGCCAATCAGCTCGACCTTGTATTTTTCCAACACACCGTTGTGCCACAAATCAAGCGCGCAGTTGAGCGCAGTCTGCCCGCCCATGGTCGGCAAAATCGCGTCAGGCTTTTCTTTGGCAATGATTTTTTCAACTGTCTGCCAGGTGATGGGCTCGATGTAGGTCACGTCAGCCGTGGCCGGGTCAGTCATGATGGTGGCGGGGTTGCTGTTGATCAAAATGACCTTGTAGCCTTCTTCCCGCAGTGCTTTGCAGGCCTGTACGCCTGAATAGTCAAACTCGCAAGCCTGGCCAATGATGATGGGACCTGCGCCGATGATGAGAATGGATTTGATGTCGGTGCGTTTAGGCATTCTTGCTCCCGTAGGACCGCTCCAAGGGAGCAAAAGCCCCCTCGGGGGGCAGTGAATCGGCATTGCCGTGAACGTGGGGGCTCATTTATGCTGCTCCATCAAGGCTGTGAAGCGGTCAAAAAGATAGGAAATGTCGTGTGGCCCCGGTGATGCCTCCGGATGCCCCTGAAAGCAAAATGCTGGCTTGTCTGTCCAGGCCAGTCCTTGCAGGGTGCCATCGAACAGGCTGATGTGCGTCGGCCGCAGATTGGCCGGCAGGCTTTGGTCATCCACCGCAAAACCGTGGTTTTGGCTGGTGATGCTGACGCGTCCGTTGTCCAGGTCTTTGACCGGATGGTTGGCACCGTGGTGGCTTTGCTGCATTTTGAAAGTTTTGGCACCTGCTGCCAATGCCATGATCTGGTGGCCCAGACAAATACCAAAGGTGGGAATGCCGGTGGCAATCAATTCACGTGCAGCGGCAATCGCGTAATCGCAAGGCTCGGGGTCTCCCGGGCCATTGGCCAAAAAGATGCCATCAGGTTTGAGCTTGAGGACATCCTGAGCAGACGTTTGCGCTGGCACGACAGTGATGCGCGCACCGCGCTGTGCCATCATCCGCAAAATATTTTTCTTCACGCCAAAGTCGAAAGCAACGACATGGAAGTTCGGTGTGATTTGTACGCCATAACCCGAGCCCAGTTTCCACTCGGTCTGGTTCCACACATAACTTTGTTTGCACGAGACGACCTTGGCAAGGTCAAGCCCAGCCATGTTGGGCGCAGCTTGAGCCAAGGCGATGGCTTTATCAATAGCGGCCTGCGACACGGTTTCCCCCACGGCCAGCGCCAGTATGCAGCCGTTTTGAGCACCTTTGCTGCGCAGGTGACGCGTCAGCTGACGGGTGTCAATGTTGGCTATCGCTACCGTACCTTCTTTGACCAAGTATTCGGACAAAGTCATGGACATGCGAAAGTTGGACGCCAGCAAGGGCAGGTCCTTGATGATCAACCCAGCGGCATAGACTTTTTCAGACTCGACATCTTCAGCACTGATGCCGTAATTGCCGATATGCGGGTAAGTCAACATGACCAGTTGCTGGCAGTAACTGGGGTCGGTCAGGATTTCCTGGTAGCCCGACATGGCAGTATTGAAAACCACCTCGCCAACAGTGTTGCCCGCACTACCCACGGAATTGCCAACAAAAATTGTGCCGTCTGCGAGCGCCAGAATCGCGTGAGGGTTTGTTTGTGATGATCCCTGTAAAGACAAAAGCACGGAGCCTCCTGATGGATAACGAATGGGTTACGGCTGGCCCAAGCGTGTACCCGCTATGAGCGGGTGAGCTGCTTTTTTGAGGGATTTTGCTTCGAGGCGCTTGGGGCTAGCTGTGTTTGGAAAAGCCTCTGATTATCGCCTTGGGACCAGGCTTACTTAAACCTTTAACGAGGAGAAATGCAAGCAAATGGCTGCTGCGGCTGCCACATTGAGCGACTCTTCACCGCCTGGCTGGGCGATGCGCACTTTGAGGGCTGCCCTGG
>CAMARI010000213.1 GCA_945860515.1 Polaromonas sp. YR568 | reverse complement strand
GTGCGTCGGCGCCTAAGCTGGTGACTCGGGCCATGGTGGAGTCAATGAAAAAAGGCGCTGTGGTGGTGGATGTGGCTATCGACCAGGGCGGCTGCTTCGAGACCTCGTACGCAACTACGCATGCCGAACCCACCTTTGTGGTGGATGGCGTGGTGCACTATTGCGTGGCCAACATGCCCGGTGCGGTGGCGCGCACATCTACGTTTGCTCTGAACAACGCCACCATCGGCCACGCCGTGGCCATCGCCAACAAAGGCTGGAAGCAAGCCTTGCGTGACGACGTCCACCTCCGCCAGGGGCTTAATGTGGCGCTTGGCCAAGTCAGCTACGAAGCTGTCGCCAACACCCAGGCATATGACTACGTGCCAGCGCAGACCTTGCTTGGTAAATAGCATTAACATTGAATTGCTCTTTTAAAAACTTTGCATAACTTAACAAAGTGAACCTGCCCCTGTTTGACGTACCGCTTAGCCACTTCATTATGCGGCCTTCAATTGCTGTGCCGCGTCCCAGCGTTTTTCAAACTGCATCGGACTGACGTAGCCCAACGTGGAGTGCAACCGTCGGTGGTTGTAGAACGTCAGCCAGTCAATCACCTCATCCATCGCCTGCCTGCGGGTTGCAAACCTCTGCCCATATAACCTGCCCACTTTGAGTCGACCCCACAGACTCTCCGTGGGTGCGTTGTCCCAGCAGTTCCCCTTGCGGCTCATGGAGCCTCTCATCTTGTAACCCTCCAGCGTGCCCCGGAACTCATGTCCGCAGTATTGGCTGCCTCGGTCCGAATGGAAGATCAGGCCTGGCGCTGGCTGACGCCGGAACCATGCCATCTTTAACGCGTCTGTCACCAGGCTACTTTGCATGTGAGGCTGCATGCTCCATCCCACCACTTGGCGGCTGAACAGGTCAATGACCGCGGCCAAGTACAGCCAGCCCTCGTCGGTGGCGATATAGGTAATGTCACCCGTCCAGACCTGGTTGGGTGCTGTCGGGGTGAAGTTGCGTTGTACCAGGTCAGGCGCAATGGGCAGATGGTGCTTGCTATCCGTGGTAACAACAAACTTGCGTTTGCACCTGGCACGGATGCCGTGCAACTGCATCAAGCGGCGTACCCGCTCTTTGCCGACCCGATGTCCACGCGCCACCAATTCCTTCCACATCTTGGGCCAGCCGTATTCCCCTTTGACTTCTGCATGGATGGCGCGCATGTGCGCCAATAGTGCTTCGTCGCTCATGTGTTTGTGAGCACCAGGCTTACTGGGTTTGGGGAACTTCTTGCGTCGACCATGTTCAAAATAGCCGCTGGTGCTCACGCCCAGAACCTCGCAGGCCAAGGTGATGGGCCAGTTGGCTTTGTTGCTGGCTATCCAGGCGTACTTCACAGAGATTCCCGCGCGAAGTACGCCGTGGCTTTTTTTAGGATGTCGCGCTCCATGGTGACGCGGGCCAATTGCGCTCTGAGGCGGGCCAGTTCCATTTGCTCCGCACTGACAGGCTTATCCCCCGCGCCTTTGAGTTGACCTTTGGCGCTGAGCTTGACCCAGTTGTCCAGGCTTGCTTTGGGGATGCCCAACACTTTTGCCGTGACCGATACCGCCTGTCCGCCTTTGACCAGCCTGACCGCCTCCATCTTGAATTCCAGCGTGTACTTGGCCCGTTTTCTCGTTTCACTCATTTCGTTCTCCTTGAACTGATTTTTAACCATCAGCTAAGCAGTACGTTTTTCGGGGGCAAGGTCAGAACGGTTAGCCGACATCGTGCTTACTGAAAAAGAAGATTTGCGTACCCAACTAAAACGCGGGGACTTGGTGAACCCACAACTGGCGGTGGAAAACATCAATTTCCGATATTCAGAGCTTGACCCGTATGTGCTGCGTGGGGCGCGACAATCATTCTGGCCGGTTCAACGACAAACATGATGGCCGGTGGTGAGGAGTCGAAGGCGGCGTAGCCGCCGAGACGACGAGCCACCGGCCACGCTGGTTTTTATGGGGTTCAAGATGGCGAGCTCAAATCTCAACAAGAGAGTTCCGCTTAGTGCCATCAGCCCGAATCACCGATCAGCAGGTATCCCTTTACATGAACGCCCGAAAGAAGAATTCCCAAGTACTGGCCGCCGCCAAAGCAGGCATCAGCGAGCGCAGTGCTCGTCGCATTGATAGTGCCCCCAGCCTTCCCTCACAAAATCCCCGCCGCTATTGGCGCTCCCGTGTCGATCCATTTTTAAAGGTCTGGGACTCTGAAGTCATTCCTTTGCTCAAGAGCGCGCCTAATCTGATGGCCATCACCTTGCTGCGCAAACTCCAGGACGACCACCCTGACGACTTCCCCGATGGCACGCTGCGTACCTTGCAGCGCCATATTCGCCAGTGGCGTGCCATAGAGGGCCCGGCAAAGGAAGTGTTTTTCCCCCAGGACCATGCACCGGGACATCGTGGTTTGTCGGACTTCACCTCCATGGCAGAGTTGCACATCACGATTGCCAGTGTGCCGTTTGCCCACATCCTGTACCACTTCGTTCTGGCCTTCTCCCGTTGGGAGCACGTTGAAATAGTCGAAGGTGGGGAGAGCTTTGAGGCACTCTCCAAGGGGTTGCAAAATGCCCTGTGGCAAGCAGGAGGCTCTCCGCAGGAGCACCGAACGGACAGCCTGTCGGCGGCCTTCAAGAACCTGACCGAGGAAGAGGACTTTACGGCTCGCTATACGGCCCTGATTGACCATTACGGCATGGCCGCCAGCCGCAACAACCGCGGCGTGAGCCATGAAAACGGCAGCGTCGAGTCCTCACACCGCTACCTCAAAGAGGCGCTGGAGCAGGCGCTGCTTTTGCGTGGACATCGCGACTTTGAGGATCGCGCGGCCTACGAAGGCTTTGTGCGGGAGTCCGTGATGCGGCGCAATCGGCGCAACGCGGCAGCCTTCCAGATTGAGCGTGCGCAGCTGAAGGACCTGCCCCAAAGGCGAACGACTGACTTCGTTGAAGAGGAAGGCCGGGTGACGCGCTCGAGCACCTTTACGGTTTGCGGCGTCCTATACAGTGCTCCGTCCAGGCTGATCGGGCAGCGCCTGAAGGTCCGCCTGTACAGCGACCGCCTGGACTGCTACCTGTCGGGCGCGCTGGTTCTGAGCCTGGCTCGCGGCAAGCGCTCGCCAGTGAACGGGCGTGGTCGGGTGATCGACTACCGCCACTTTATCGAAGCCCTCAAACGCAAACCTCAGGCGTTCAAGGGGTTGGTGTTCCGCGATGCACTGTTCCCTCGGGAGGCGTACCGCAGGACTTGGGAGCAGCTCGATGCCAACCTGACCCAGCGGTTGGCCTGCCATGCGATCGTGGGCCTGCTGGAGATGGCGGCCAACGATGGGGTGGAGGCCGTGCTGGCGGTTCGGCTCGAAGCGCTCCTGGCAGCGGGTGTGCTGCCCGATGTCAAGCGTTTGCGGGAGGAATTCGCCCCGCGCAAAACCGAGGTCCCCCATGTCACTGTGGAGATTCCACCGCCAAGCGTCTATGACGCGCTGCTGCCCAGTGCACAGGCCCCTGAACAAGAAGAGGTGCTGGCATGAGCGCCCAGGCCTTCGAGCCGGCCCGCAATGGCCTGATGCTCACCGAACTTCGCCTACCCACAATGGGAAGGTTGTGGGAGGAGTTTGCCCAGCGCTCGGACAAGGAGGGGTGGCCGGCCGGGCGCTTCTTGAGCGGCTTGCTGGAACATGAACTGGCCGAGCGGTCCAAGCGCCGACTCGAGCGCCACCGCAGCGAGTCCCAGTTGGACATGACCAAGACGCTGTCAAGCTTCGAGTTTGCCGAGGTACCCATGCTCTCCAAGGCCCACGTTATGGCGCTGGCTGGTGGGGGCTCCTGGATCGACAAAGGGGCCACGATTTTGATCTTCGGGCCCCCTGGCGTTGGCAAAAGTCATGTTGCTTGCGGCATCGGTCATGCGCTGATTGATGCCGGCTACCGTGTGCTGTACATGCGCACCAGTGAACTGGTGCAGCGCTTGCAGGCGGCGCGTCAAAGTTTGCAACTTCCACAGGCCCTGGAAAAGCTGGACCGCTATGACCTGCTCATTCTGGATGACCTGTCGTATGTCCGAAAGGACCAGGCCGAAACCAGCGTGCTGTTTGAGCTGATCTCCGAGCGCTACGAGCGAGGCAGCATCCTGATTACGGCCAACCAGCCCTTCTCCGGTTGGACCAACGTGTTTCCAGATCCGGGCATGACGGTGGCGGCGATTGACCGCCTGGTGCACCACTCCACGATCTTCGAGCTCCACCAAGTCGAGAGCTACCGCGGCAAGCAGGCCCTTCGCCAGCAAAAAATTCAACTTGAAAACGACAAACTAAATCGCAAACGTCAATCATCCAAAGATAGCGACAACCACCCCAAGGAGCCAATGAAATAGCCTATTTACCAACGACATTCATCCCCCTAAACCGGCCAAGATGATTGTCGCTGGACCGGCCATGCTGGTTGACGCTGTCCACTACCTCTTTGCTTTTATTTCCCGCTCAAATTTGTATGAAACGAGATGGACGTCAATTGGCCCACAACACGCTCGAAGAGATGCGCGTTCTGGCGGTACAGAGAATGAACCTATTTCCGGCAGTTGACAGGATCTAACTCGCCCGCAAGCTAGACTGTGGG
>CAMARI010000212.1 GCA_945860515.1 Polaromonas sp. YR568 | reverse complement strand
GCCACTGCGCCCTGTAAGGACTCGGGGGCGCCCAAATAGGTCAGCCGCGCGGCAATCACCATGGGTGTCATGCCATGCTCAACCAATGTCCCCAGGACAGCGTTGAAGACCACTGACTCCGCTGGGCTTGGCGTTCTGCCCTTGATCTCAAGAAAGGCGAAATCACCAAGGTTTAGCTTGCCAAGGATATCCCTCGAAAGGTCATACCCCTGAACGGTGATGCTGCTTTCGTTGCTCCAACCCATACCGGACTGAATTTTTTTGTGTGCGCGAGCCATTGGCGGTCGTTTCCTCTTGGTAAGTTCTGCAAAGCTAACATCAGCGCTCAATCAATACAATCGATCGCATGCATGTGCTGTATTAGAAATATAAATAAGCATCGCGTTTTGCAACAGATGTCAAACATAAGGCCATGGCGACAGCCGCCTTTCCCGGAGACAACTCACGATGGACATCAGAAAAGTTGATTTAAACCTTTTGCTGGCATTCGATGCCTTGATGCAGGACGGCAACCTCACCCGCGCTGGCTTCAGACTGGGTCTTTCCCAACCCTCCATGAGCCATGCACTGAGTCGCCTGCGCAAAATTTCCGGCGATCCCTTGTTTGTCAGGGTCCCCACCGGCATGGGGCCAACGCCATTTGCCCTGAAAATTTCAGGCGCTGTCAGGGATGGGCTCGCCTTACTTCAAAATGCATTAGACGGCACGGCAGTGTTCGATCCAAGCACTTACAACCGTACATTCCAAATTCTCATGAGCGATATCGGGGAACTGGTGTATCTGCCGCGCCTGATTAACAAATTGAAGATCTCTGCGCCGAATGTAAATCTGCGAGTATTGCAATTGCCGCGCGAGTCCTACCAAAATGCTTTCGTTTCCGGGGAAGCAGACTTGGCCATAGGCTTTTTACCCGGATTGAAGGCTGGCTTTTATCAGCAACGCCTCTTTGAAGATTCCTATGTTTGCATCGCTCGAAAAGGGCATCCACGGATCCGAGATGACTTGTCTCTTCAACAATTTACCCAGGAGTCTCATGTACTCATCGAGCCGGCCGGTTCGCGCTACAGTACCGTCTCGCTGCAGTCCTCCACCACCACTTTTATCGAGCGGTACTTGGCTGACCAGGGTTTGAGTCGACGTATTGCGCTTCGGGTGCCGCATTTCCTGGTGGTGCCGGAGATCGTGCAGCAAACTGACCTTCTGGCCACGGTTCCAGGTTCAGTGATGACCTATATCCGACCCATGCCGAAGCTAAAAATACTGCAATTGCCCATCCTGACACCGCGCTTTCAGATCAATCAATTTTGGCATCAGCGCAACCACCATGATGTCGCCAATGCGTGGCTCAGGAGAACGATCGCGGAACTGTTTCTGAGTGTTTTACCACCACCGATGGAGACTTGAACCTCCCCGATACAGGGTGATTCAGAATCTATGCGCCTGCAGACACGCAACATTACCTCTACGAAATCCGGGTCGATCAGTCAGTTTCCGGTCGGTGGCAATGGTCAGCTGCGACGAGATAGGCCGTAATTTTGGCAGCCCCGCTGTCGACAGGGGATAAACGGCATCGGTCTGCGAACTGCGCATCAGGCAAAGACCAAGACGAGATTGGCTACCTTAAAAAGCCTGAGCGAAGCTGACTCTAAGGCCCGTCAACGAGGTGTGAAACTGCCCGTTCGGAGATTGCGCAGTTTGATTCGGTTGGCAGGAGACTTTGCCGGAATTCGCCCTTCGCAGAACGATGCAAAATTCTTTGCGGAAACGACTGTCAAAACCACAGCTGAAAAACTATGGTGCCCGGGGCCGGAATCGAACCGGCACGCCTTGCGGCGCGGGATTTTGAGTCCCGTGCGTCTACCAATTCCACCACCCGGGCGACGCTGCATGAAGCCCTCGATTATGGCACAGTAGCGGTCATGAACTCTTCCATTTCTGATTCGATCGCTCAATATCCGACTCTTGAAAGTGCCATAGGCAACACCCCCCTGGTGCGTTTGCAGCGCATAGGCGCTAAAGAAAATGCACAACGCGGCAACGTCATGTTGGGCAAACTGGAGGGCAACAACCCGGCGGGTTCTGTCAAGGACCGTCCAGCGATCGCCATGATCAAACGCGCTGAGGAGCGCGGCGACATCAAGCCCGGCGATACCCTGATTGAAGCGACATCCGGCAATACCGGCATCGCGTTGGCGATGGCCGCCGCCATCAAGGGTTACCGAATGATTCTGATCATGCCGGAGGACTTGTCGATTGAGCGCGCTCAGACCATGAAGGCTTTTGGTGCCGAACTGCTGCTGACCCCGAAATCGGGCGGTATGGAAAGCGCGCGTGACCTGGCAGAACGCATGCAAGCTCAAGGCAAAGGCCGCGTGCTCGACCAGTTTGCCAACCTGGACAACCCCCGTGCCCACTATGAAACCACCGGGCCGGAGATCTGGGCGGATACCGCAGGCAAAGTAACGCACTTTGTTAGCGCCATGGGCACGACGGGCACGATCACCGGCGTGTCGCGCTACCTGAAAGAACAAAACCCGGCGATTCAGATTGTGGGGGCGCAGCCCAGCGATGGCTCGCGTATTGCAGGCATTCGCAAATGGCCTGAAGCGTATCTGCCCAAAATTTACGATGCCAGCCATGTGGATCAAATCGTTGAAGTCAGTCAGCTTGACGCTGAAGACATGTGCCGGCGCATGGCACGAGAGGAGGGTATTTTTGCCGGTGTTTCAGCGGCAGGTGCGTGCTGGGTGGCACAAGAAATTGCCAAAACCGCCCAAAATGCGGTGATCGTGTTCATCGTGTGTGACCGGGGTGACCGTTATTTGTCGACCGGTATTTTCCCCGCCTGAACGGCATTTGAGCCAATGAATACAAGCGCCAAATGCTCCCGATTAAATAGCACATAAAAAATGACCAACACCTTCAAATTCTGTCCGCAATGTGCTGCACCGCTTGAAATGGTGACGCAGCTCGAAGACGGCGGTGAAAAAGCCCGCTTGCGCTGCCCCGCCTGTGGCTTCACCCACTGGAACAACCCGACGCCGGTGCTGGCGGCGGTGATTGAGTACAAGGGGCAGATTTTGTTGGCCCGAAACGCTGCCTGGTCAGGCCGCAGGTTCGCGCTGATCACTGGCTTTATGGAAGCCGGCGAAACGCCGCAGGGCGGAATTGAACGGGAGATCAAGGAAGAAACCAGTCTGGACACATCCTCGCTCGATTTGATTGGCGTGTACGACTTTCAGCGCATGAACCAGATCATCATTGCCTACCACGCGGTATGTACCGGTGATGTGGTGCTGTCGCCTGAACTGGTGGAGTACAAGCTGTGTGACTACGCCGACATCAAATGCTGGCCTGCGGGTACCGGCTATGCGCTGGCCGACTGGCTGACATCACGCGGTTACACGCCTGAATTTGTGGAATGGCAAAAACCTTAAAATCAAGGCTATTGAAGGACCACCATGCAAATCGACAAAGAACTAGACACCCGCGGCCTGAACTGCCCGCTGCCCATTTTGAAAGCCAAAAAGGCGCTGGCCGACATGCTGAGCGGTCAACTGCTCAAGGTGGTGTCTACCGACGCCGGCTCGACCCGTGACTTTCAGGCCTTTGCCAAGCAGACCGGCAACGACCTGGTGGGGCAGGAAACTGCTGGCGGCGACTTTATTCACGTGCTGAAACGGCGCTGAACAGCAGGCCGGCTCTAGTCCAGCTTCAGGCTCTTCAGATAGGCTTTGAACCGGACGCCCACTTCAGGGTGCTGCAAGGCGAGCTCAACAGTAGCCTCCAGAAAGCCTTCCTTGCTGCCGCAGTCGTAGCGCTTGCCTTGGTATTCAAAGGCGTAAACACTTTCCTCAAGCATCAGGCTGGCAATGCCGTCGGTTAATTGCAGCTCGCCACCTACGCCCGGCTGCTGGCTGCGGATGTGCTTGAAAACAGCCGGTGTCAGGATGTAGCGGCCCGCCACAGCCATGCGTGATGGTGCCACCTCAGGCGCAGGCTTTTCAACCATCGCGCTGACTTTCATCAGTCTGTCAGTCGTTTTTTGGCCGGCCACAATACCGTAGCGCCGGGTCTGCTCCAGCGGCACCTCTTGCACCGCCAGCACCGACTGCTGGAGTGTTTTGAACTGCTCGGCCATTTGCGTCAATACAGATTGGCCGCCTGGTGGCCCTGCCATCAGGTCGTCGGCCAGTAGCACCGCAAATGGCTCGTTACCGACCATGTGCTCGGCACACAGCACGGCGTGACCGAGGCCCAGCGAGCGGGGCTGGCGTACAAATGAAAAGCTCATGTCAGCCGGTTGCATCGAACGCACGATGTTGAGAAGTTCGTGCTTGCCGGCGACTTCCAGCTCGTTTTCCAGCTCATAGGCCGTATCGAAGTGGTCTTCTATGGCGCGTTTGTTGCGCCCTGTGACAAATATCATGTGCCGGATACCAGCGGCATAGGCTTCTTCTACCGCGTACTGGATGAGCGGTTTGTCCACCACTGGCAGCATTTCTTTCGGCTGGGCCTTGGTGGCGGGTAAAAACCGTGTGCCCAAGCCGGCCACCGGAAACACGGCTTTGTTTAAAAACGTAGATTTTTCCATAGATCTTCGGGCTCAAAAGACTTCAATTGTGGCTGAACTGAAACGACTGGCAAGTCAGACAAGCGCCTTTTCCGGTTCATGTTGAGCGCGTTAATTGCACCAGCTGCGCGTTTAACTTTTCCAGCGTGGCTGTGAAGTCTT
>CAMARI010000211.1 GCA_945860515.1 Polaromonas sp. YR568 | reverse complement strand
CGGCGGCGATCAGTTTCTGGCTGGTGACTTTGGCTTCAAGAATCGTGGCCGACTCGAGCAGGACGTCATACACCGTGTACGTCAGTTTTCGCTTGTCGACGCCCGAGCCCATGGTTGCATTGCCTTGCGGGTCGAGGTCAATCATCAGCACCCTCTGTCCAACTTTGGCCAGGCCGGCGGCCAGGTTAACGGTAGTGGTGGTCTTGCCCACACCACCTTTTTGATTGGCAATGCAAAAAATTTTGGCCATATTGTTCTTATTTTTAGGGGTGGGGTTACTTGGAGATGGCCAGCTTCAAACCAAAGCCGATCAGGAAGACGCCTGCGGCCTTGTTGAGAAAGCTTGATATTTTAGGGTTGGCGCGCAGTCGGTCGGCAAAAAAAGTGGTCAGCAGCACAGAGCAAAGCCCATATAAAAAAGTCAGCACAGCGATGGTGGCGGCCATGACAGCAAAGGTCGTCATACCCTGATGTGTTTTGGGGTCGACGAACAAAGGGAAGAAGGCCATGTAAAACACAATCGCTTTTGGGTTGAGCAGCGTGATGAAGAGCGCTTGGCGAAAGTAGTGGCGCGGGTTGATGTGCAGGATGGGCGCGTCTCCAGCTTTTGCCATCAGCAGCTTGATGCCCAGCCAGGCGAGGTAAACGGCCCCCGCCCACTGCACGACATGAAAGGCCGCCGGGTACGTGGCCATAACGGTGGATACGCCAGCCACAGCAGCCCATAGCAATACCTGGTCACCGGCAATCACGCCAAAAGTCGCACCCAGGCCGCCAGCTATTCCGCCCTTGCTTGTCGAGGTGATCAGCGCCAGGTTGCCCGGGCCTGGTATGAGAAGAAAGACGATGATGGCGACAACGAAGGAACTGTAGTCGGCAATGCCAAAAAATGAGCCAGACATGGGCGGTTTCCAATAAGAGTTGGCTTGAGTTTACGACACGGTCTTTTCACGCATCCATACCACGCAGCGCTCGGCGTCTAGTCCCGGCACCTGAAGTTGTTCCACGTGAAACACGCCAACCGTTGCAGGCAGCGCCGCCAGTTCGTCCGTGGGGTGCTTGCCTTTCATCGCCATCCAAACGCCGGCGGGTGCCAGCGCCCCGGCTGACAATTGCGTGAAGTCAGCCAACGACGCAAATGCCCGTGAGCAGATCAGGTCGAACGGCTGGCCAATGTTTTCAACCCTTGCGTGTAAACCGGCTAGGTTGGGCAGCTTTAATTCGAGCGCGACCTGCTTGATAAACGTCGCCTTCTTGGCCACAGTGTCGACGCAAGTGACGTCAAGTGCTGGGCAGCAAATGGCGATGACCACACCGGGTAGGCCTGCGCCTGAGCCGACATCCAGCAATTTGCCCTGCACCACGCGCTGTCGCAGCGGCGCAATGATTGCCAGGCTGTCCAGCAAATGGTGCGTCATCATTTCGGCAGGGTCGCGGACGGCGGTCAGGTTGTAGACCTTGGTCCACTTGGCGATCAGCTTCAGGTAGTCGAGCAATTGGCCTATCTGAAGGGCGCTGAGTTCAAGCTCTAGCTGCACCAGCCCAGCGCGCAGGGTTGCTTCGTCGCTGCTCATGCGTGAATTTTCTCGGGGCTGGCCAAGGGCGCAGTGTTCTTCCAAAGGTTTTTCTTCAAGTGCACCAGCAGCAAGGACACCGTCGCCGGCGTGATGCCCGAGATGCGCGAGGCCATGCCCAGCGTCTCTGGCCGATGTTTGGCAAGCGTCTGGCGAGCTTCAAAGCTGAGCGCCTGCACTTGCAAGTAGTCCAGTTCAGAAGGAAGCTTTAGGTTTTCGTAATGCGCTGCGCGCTCGACTTCTACTTTTTGCAGATCAATATAGCCGGCGTACTTGGCCGTGATCTCGATTTGCTCAATCACGCTTTTATCCAGGAGTGGGGAGATATCAGTCGTGCCGTACTTGCCGCCGTCCAGGCTCATCAGCCCTGCGTAGTTCACTTCGGGCCGTCGCAGCAAGTCGGCGAGGTTGTATTCACGCTCGATCGCTTTGCCCAGCACCCGCTCAGATTCCGCAACTGGCAAGTTATTTGGGTTAACCCAAATGCTGCGAAGGCGTTCTGTTTCACGTGAAACAGCATCGCGTTTGCGGTTGAAAGCGTCCCAGCGAGCGTCGTCCACAAGTCCCAGCTCCCTACCCTTTTCGGTCAGGCGCATGTCGGCGTTGTCTTCGCGCAGCATCAGGCGAAACTCGGCCCGGCTGGTAAACATGCGGTAGGGCTCGGTCACGCCCTTGGTGATCAAGTCATCCACCAGAACACCCAGATACGCTTCGTCGCGCTTGGGCAGCCACGCACCGCCATGATCGTTGGGCAAGCCACCGAGTGCCCGGCATTGCAGCGCAGCATTGATACCGGCAAACATGCCCTGCGCCGCCGCCTCTTCATAACCTGTGGTGCCGTTGATCTGCCCGGCGAAAAACAGGCCGCCGATGGCCCGGGTTTCAAAGTTGGTTTTAAGGGCGCGCGGGTCAAAGTAGTCGTATTCAATCGCGTAGCCCGGCCGCAGAATGTGGGCGTTCTCCATCCCCACCATAGACCGCACCAGCTCGTACTGAATGTCAAACGGCAAGCTGGTGGAGATGCCATTCGGGTAAATCTCGTGCGTCGTCAGGCCTTCCGGCTCCAGAAAAATCTGGTGCGCGTCCTTTTCGGCAAAGCGGTTGATCTTGTCTTCCACGCTAGGGCAGTAGCGCGGACCGACCCCGTCAATCTTGCCGGTAAACATGGGGCTGCGGTCAAATCCGCTGCGAATGATGTCGTGCGTGCGTGCGTTGGTGTGGGTGATGTAGCACGGCACCTGCTGGGGGTGCTGAATATTGCCGCCCATAAAACTAAAAACGGGAACCGCCCCAAGGGTCGAGCCGGCGCTTTCTGAGCCCGGCATCCCATCGCCCGGCTGGGCAATGCACTTGCTGAAGTCAATTGTGCGGCCATCAATGCGCGGTGGCGTGCCGGTTTTCAGGCGGCCTTGCGGCAGTTTCAGGTCTTTCAGCCGGGCCGACAAGGACACCGCAGGCGGGTCGCCCGCTCTGCCGGCTGAATAGTTTTGCAGTCCGACATGGATCTTGCCGTCAAGGAAAGTCCCGGCCGTCAAGACCACGGTGCGGCTTCTGAACTTGATGCCGACTTGGGTGACCGCACCTACCACTCGGTCGCCTTCCACCATCAGGTCATCCACGGCTTGTTGGAACAGCCACAGGTTGGGCTGGTTCTCCAGCATGCGGCGAATCGCCGCTTTGTACAAAAAGCGGTCAGCCTGCGCCCGCGTCGCGCGCACAGCCGGGCCTTTGGAGCTGTTCAAGATGCGAAACTGAATGCCGCCCTCGTCGGTGGCCAGTGCCATCGCGCCGCCCATGGCGTCGACCTCTTTGACCAAGTGGCCTTTGCCAATGCCGCCTATTGACGGGTTGCAACTCATCTGGCCCAGCGTTTCAATGTTGTGCGTCAAGAGCAAAGTCTTGCAGCCCATGCGCGCGCTGGCCAGTCCCGCCTCGGTGCCAGCATGGCCGCCGCCGACCACGATCACGTCAAATTCTTGGGGGTAAAACATATGCGATTCAATCCGTTCAGTTGTCTATCAATTCAGTCGCTACGCCCATGGCGCGCGCCACCTGTGCCTGGCGCTTGTCCGCCGTCACAAACAAATCCACCTGCGCTGCGATGGCGCTACCCACATGCAGCGCGTCCATGCCGCGCAGCGGGCCATGCTCCATTGCCGCAAAGGCAAAGCGTTCTACCCGCGCATCCAGCGGCACCAGAGTCATGTCGGCCACATCGCTTTGTGCGGCGGTCCAGGCGCGGTCAAACTCTGCCGCGGGCAAGCTGCCCTCGCGGCGGCGGCGCAGCAAGGCTGAGGCGACCTCGGTCTTGCAGTGCGCTGCCACCAGCAGCTCGCTGGCCGACGCAAATAGCGCCAGCACGCGAAGGCGTCCGATTTCGCTGGCGTAGCGCTTGGTCAGCGCCGACGCGTCAAACATCAGGCGAGCCTCTCCCTCTCGGGCGATCACTGCAGCCACGGGCAATGCGCCGGGGTAAGTTGCCTTGCGTTTCACCATGGCGCTTCGTTGCGCTCATCCAGCACGGCTTGAGACAAAGTTGCACCAGCGCCAAGCACGACCGGCTCAAACGGCTGCTTCCAGCTCGGCACTTTCGCCGCAGCTTCTGCAGGCATCGGCACCAGCTCAGCAACGGGCTTGCCATGCCGCAAAATGCGCACGGTTTCGCCCTTCTCAACCAGGTCAATCATGGCCGATGTGTTGGCACGGAACTCACTAAGTGGGACGCTGATGGGAACAGTCTGCATTTTGTACAAAATTGGTTATTTTGTACATTTTACGTGGTTTTGCGGTAGCTGGTCGAAAATACTTACAAAGGCCGACCTTGGTGACCTTACATTTAAAGCCACCTCTTTTCAAAAGTAACCCATGCGCTCATCAGAACCGATCACCCGACGCGCAGCCCTGAAAACCGTCACCACACTGGCCGCTACTTGCGCTTTTCCGGTGATTGTTCCGGCCATCGCCCAAACTGTCTGGCCCAGCAAACCGATTCGCCTGCTGGTGCCTTTTGCCCCGGGCGGCAGCTCTGAAATTGTGGCGCGGTCTGCGGCCAACGAGATCGGCAAAAGCCTGGGCCAGACGGTGTTTGTTGAAAACAAGCCCGGCGCCAGCGGCAACATTGCCATGGCCGAATGTGCGCAAAGCACCGACGGTCACACGCTCATTTTGGGACACATTGGCAC
>CAMARI010000210.1 GCA_945860515.1 Polaromonas sp. YR568 | reverse complement strand
AGGGTGTATCGGACAGCTTTGCAACCGGCTGTCCGTTGCAGCAGATCATCTTGATCACAATTTGAAGGGGCTCGTAGCCCAGATCGTTTGTCAAGTTGGTACCAATGCCAAACGCCAGCTGGCAACGGCCCTTGAACTGCTTGTAAAGCTCAATGGTGCTCGGTACTGTCAGGCCGTCGCTAAATATCAGGGTCTTGGTTTTGGGGTCCACCCGGTTTTTGAGGTAATGCGCAATCATGCGCTCGCCCCATTCAAACGGGTCGCCGCTATCGTGCCGGGCACCGTCAAACAGCTTGCAAAAATACATGTCAAAGTCGCGCAAGAAGGCGCTCATGCCGTAAACATCGGACAAGGCAATGCCCAGGTCGCCCCGATATTCTTTAGCCCAGGATTCAAAGCCAAAGACCTGGCTGTCGCGCAAGCGCGGACCCAGCGCCTGACAAGCCTGCAGATATTCATGCGCCATGGTGCCCAACGGCGTCAAACCCAGCTTCATCGCGAACAGCACATTGCTGGTACCTGCAAACTGGCCCAAAACGCCAGCATTTCTGCTCTGACCGGAGGCGGTTTTCAGTTTACTGGCCAGTGTGCACAACACCTCTTCATGCCAGCTTTTGCCGAAACGACGGCGTGTGCCGTAGTCAGCGATTTTTAAATCCTGCAGGCCGTCCGCCTGCAATTGGGCTATTTTGGTGCTCAGACGGATTCGGCCTTCCAGCAGGTCGGGCTGCTTTTGCGTGTTGCGAAAGTAAACCTCGTTGATGATGGACAACACCGGTATCTCAAACAGGATCGTGTGCAGCCACGGGCCTTTGATCGACACGTCAATTTCACCTGTCGGCAAGGCCGTCACCGTCACATATTTTTCATTGAGCTTGAAGATGCCGAGGAAATCGATGAAGTCAGGCTTGATGAAACGCATGGCCTTGAGGTAAGCCAGTTCGGCGTCCTGAAAGCGCAGACTGCACAAGCCGCGAATTTCTTCGCGTATCTCGCTGACATACGGCGCGAGGTTGGCTGCGTTGCGGCATTTGAAGCGGTACTCCACCTCGGCACCCGGAAACTGGTGCAACACCACCTGCATCATGGTGAATTTATATAAATCCGTATCAAGCAGGCTGGTGATGATCATGGGCACTTCGATGGAATGTGATCAGCCCAGAAAATCCACTTCAAACAAAAGAGTTGCGTTTGGCGGAATCACCCCACCCGCACCGCGTGCACCGTAGCCCAGTTCAGCCGGAATGATCAAGCGACGGGTGCCGCCGACCGACATGCCCTGTACGCCTTCGTCCCAGCCTTTGATGACCTGCCCGGCGCCCAAAGAAAAAGCAAAAGGCTGGCCACGGTCTTTGCTGGAATCGAACTTGGCACCCTGCACGCCATCGTTATACAGCCAGCCGGTGTAATGCACCTGAACGTTTTGGCCAGCCTTGGCCATGGCGCCTGAGCCCAAAACAGTGTCTTCGAATTGCAGGCCGGAAGGAGTGGTCGTGATGGTCATAGGTGTGGGGTAATAAATGGAAAAACAGAGAAAGGAGAAGTTTCAGGAACCACTGACTTTACCCGCAACCAGCAGGACCTGGCGGTCTGCGCTGGCAGCCAGCAAATGGTTTTGTTCGGCCACCAGCATGGGCATGCCGCTGGCCTTGAGCGCCATCAGGGCATCGCGTATCGATTCGACCAGCACAGGCGCAATGCCTTCACAGGGCTCGTCGAGCAACAGCATCCTGGGCCGCGTCATCAGGGTGCGGGCAATGGCCAGCATTTGCTGCTCGCCGCCGCTCATGTGGGAAGCAGGCCGTTTGAGCAGGATTTTTAAAACCGGGAACAAGTCCAGCACCCGGGCTTCTTGCTCATGGGCCCCTGGCGCTGCGGCAATGTGCAGATTTTCGCGGACGGTGAGTCCGGTAAACAGCCTGCGATCTTCAGCCACATAACCCAGTCCGGCACGGGCGCGGCGGTGGCTGGGCCAGTTTTGAAGGCTTTGCGCGCCATTGGCGGCGTGGTAGACGATGTCTCCGTGCGAGACAACTTCCAGCCCCATCAGTGACTTGAGCAGCGTCGATTTGCCCGCGCCATTCAGGCCCTTGAGCACCACGAATTCTCCCGCTTTGACGCTCAGGGACACATCAAACAGCGCTTGCGCCGGACCATAAAAGGCATTGAGATGGTTGACTTCAAGCATGCAGCGTCCCCTGCCCCAGGTACCGGCGGCGCACCTCGCTGTCACGGGATATTTCCTCGAATGAGCCCTGCGCGGCCAGGTTTCCCTCCATCAGCACCAGCACCCGGTCGGCCACGCCGGCCACCGCATCCATGTTGTGCTCGGTGTAGAGCACCGCCATGTTTTGTGCAGCGAGATTTTTGACCAGTTGCATCAAGCTTGCACGCTCTTGGGTTTCCAGACCTGCCGCAGGTTCGTCCAGCAGCAGCAAGCGCGGATGGGCGGCCAGCGCTATTGCCAGCTCAAGCCGTTTTTTAGCACCATAAGACAGGCTGAGCGCATCACGGTGCGCAACAGCTGCCAAGCCGGTTTGTTCCAGCAGCGCGTGGCTGCTGTCGACTGACTGTACAGCCAGCTTTTTAAAACCTGAAATAGCCTGCAGGCCAATATACGCCTGGGCAGCCAGCTGCACGTTTTGTAGCACCGTGAGTGCCTCGAAAACCTGTGCAACCTGAAAAGTCCGGGCGACACCCTGGCGCAGGCGGGCGCTGGGTTTCAAGCCATTGAGCGGCTGTCCATCCCAGGTCATGCTGCCACTGCTGGGCTGGTGCTGACCCGCAATACAGGCGAAACAGGTGGACTTGCCAGCCCCGTTCGGGCCGATCAGGGCCACGCATTCACCCGCTTGCACCTCAAAGCTGATGCCATCGACCGCCTTGATGCCGCCAAAGTGTTTGACCAGCTGTTGAACCTTCAGCATGAGGAACGCATCACTTTCGTGTCCTTTGCGGCCTGTCAGCCAGCAGGCGCAAGCGCGCGAACAGCGACAACAAGCCAGTGGGCGCAGTCACCATGATCAACATGATGAAAACCCCCAGCAAGCCGCGCCAGTAGGTCACGCCCCGGCCCAGCTCAGCGCACGAATAAGAAAGTACTGCGCTGCCCACGACCGCGCCCCATAACTGGTGAACACCGCCGAGCAGGACCACCAGCAAGGCATCCACGGAGGTCGATACAGACGCTACCGAGGGGAAAACCGCCCCCTTGTGCGCTGCAAACAAGCCGCCCGCCAGCCCAGCCAGCACAGCACTTTCAACAAAAATGCGGTACTTGATCCACCCTATTGGCAAACCCGAAGCGGCTGCCCGCAAAGGCGCATCACGCAAGCCCTGCAGCGCTGCGCCCATCACCGACTGGGCCAAATGCTTGAGCGCGACAACCGACAACAAGGCCAGCCCTGTCAGCAGCAGGTAAAAAAGCGGCTTGCCGTCTTGCGACACCAGGCTCAGGCCGATCAAGCCGTTGTCGCCGCCGGTCAGTGCGACCCATTGGGTGGCGCCCGCCCAGATGACCTGGGCCAGGGCCAACGACAGCATGGCCAGATACACACCACTGCTTTTGACAACGGCGGCACCAAACACGCTGGCAACCAGCAGCGCCGCGGCGCAACCCGTGGCCAGGGCCAACGGCAAGCTGGCACCCCAGAGCGTGTTTGACAGCGCCGCCCCATAAGCACCCAGTGCAAAAAAAGCAGCATGACCAAAACTGACCAGGCCGCCCAGGGCCATCATGGCTTGCAGGCTGATGCCAAAAATCATCAAAATCATGGCGTCAAGCACCAACGTTTGCCAGTACGGCCCGCCCAGCCATCCGACACCTGCCAGCAACAGAAAAACGGCCACACCACTGGACGTGACACGGGATCCAAGTGCAAGTCCGCCAAACTTTTGGACGGCCTCGCGGGGCGCGTCGGTGCTCGATACGGGCAAACCAAACAGTCCCTGCGGCCTGAACACCAGCACCACCGCCATCGTTAAAAAAACCAGCACCAGCGTGGCCTGCGGAAACACGCTGATCCCAAATGCGTGAACCAGACCAATCAGCAAGGCCGCCACAAACGCACCGCCTATGCTGCCCAGCCCGCCCATCACCACCACCACAAAGGTTTCGACGATCACCGCCATGTCCATTTGCAGCGTGGCGGGCTCCTTGGGCAACTGCAGCGCACCGCCCAGGCCTGCCAGCGCGCAACCGAGCACCACCGCACCCAGCATCAGCGGTTTGGGATTAACACCCAAGGCGGCCAGCATGTGGCGGTCTTGTGTGGCGGCGCGAAGGCGACGTCCGAAAAGTGAATGCCTGAGCAGCAGATGCAAGGCCAGCCACACCATCGGGCCCAGCACAATCATGGCCAGCTGGTAGGTCGGAAAAAAGCCTTCACCGACGGCGATCGAACCGGTCAGCCCTGGAAAGCGCGGTGCAAACACCTCGTCTACGCCAAAAACCCATTGCATCGCATCGTGCATGGCCAGCGTCAGGCCAAAGGTGGCCACCAGCTGGTACAGTTCAGGCGCATCTGTCATTCGCCGCAGTAGCAGGAATTCCGCTACGGCCCCCAAAATACCGGCGCAAGCAGCTCCTAAACAAATAGCTATCAGGTAAAGTGGCGCACTTTCTCCCCAGGCTGGAAACCAGTGCGTCACCCAATGTGCCGTGAACAGGGCGCCCAACATGAAAAAGCTGCCATGGGCAAAGTTGACGATGCGCGTCACGCCAAAAATCAGCGTCAATCCAGCCGCCATCAGAAACAGCGTCGTGGCG
>CAMARI010000209.1 GCA_945860515.1 Polaromonas sp. YR568 | reverse complement strand
TAAGGATCGTGGAAATATCCAGCCATTTGCACAGGCTAGCGAATGAACGGCCTAGGCCGTGTAATGTCAGGCCATCCAGCCCTGCAGCGACACAAGCTTTCCGGTGCGCAAGCCCTCGCCCTTAGCTCAGTGTGAAAAAGAAAGTCGCTCCCTGGCCGGGCGCTGACTCGGCCCAGACACGGCCGCCGTGCCGCTCGATGATGCGGTTCACCGTGGCCAGCCCAACGCCGTTCCCGGCAAATTCCGCCGGCGTGTGCAGGCGTTCGAAAGGCTGGAAAAGCTTGCCCGAATAGGCCATGTCAAAGCCGACCCCGTTATCTCGCACGAAAAATACCTGGTTTCCTGCTGCATCGACTTGTTGGCCGACGTGAATTTCGGCCTCTGCTTGCTTCGCGCTGTACTTCCAGGCGTTGTCCAGCAGGTTTTCAAGTACGGCCCGGAGTAGGCCCGAATCGCCCCGGATCTTCAGGCCCCTTTCAATGTTCAGCGCCATCTGTCGTTCAGGCTGGCGCACCTGCAGGTTATTGGCAACGTTGCTGGCCAGGGCCGACAAGTCGACCAGCTCAAGCTTCAGGGTCGATCGCGAGACTTGGGCCAGCTTCAGCAAGTCGACAATCAGGCGATCCATCTGCGTCACAGCAAGCTGAATGCGCGACAGGTAGTGCCGCGCTTTTTCGTTGTCGCTGCCCGTCAGCTTTTTGGCCAGCAGCGCGCTAAAGCCGCCAATGGTGCTGAGCGGCGTGCGCAGGTCATGCGATACCGAATACGAAAACGTTTGAAGCTCCTCATTGGCCCTTTGCAAAGCGACGTTGGTTTTTTTGATGGCGGTGATATCGGTCGCGAATCCGTTCCAGACGATGGTACCGTCGTCGAGTTTTTTAGGTTGCGAGAGGCCCGCCACCCAGCGTAGCTCTTGCTCCTGTTTAACCCGGAATTCCAGCCTCCAAGGCTGTAGCGTGCGTGCTGATTCGGCCATGGAAGCCGCCATCGAATCGCGATCGTCCGGATGCACGCGGGCAAAAACCAAGCCGGGCTTGTCGTACACCTCTGTCTGCGCCAAGTTAAGAACGGCTTCAACGCCTTTGCTGACAAAGGAATAGTTTGTGCGCCCATCCGGAAACCATTGGTACTGGTAGATGCAGCCTGGCAGATTTTCAGAGAGTTCTTCCAAAAGCGTATCTCTGGCTTGCAGGCGACGCTGGGTTTGAAGCAGTGCCTCTTGCGCGGCTTCTTGGTTTTTCAGTGCGCGCAGAAATTGCAATGCCAGAAGCAGCATGAGCAGCGTCACAAAGCTGGCTGCGACCAACGTCCTCAGATGATCGCTGCGCACGGGGGCAAGCGTTTCTGCCACGTTGTAGCCGATGGCCGCAGTCAGTCCGTAGGCTGGCAAGCGAACATAGCTATAAAGATAATCAAGGCCATCTAACTGGGAAAAAGCACGAAAGCTGCCATGCAGCGGAGCGCCGGGGGCGGGTGCGACGGGGTCGGGCCTGCCGCGGGCGGTAAAGCTCGAGACGTCAAGGCGCGTGCCGATGTATTGCTCTAACCCGCGGGTCATGACCATGCGCTCTCCCGTGTCGCGCACGATGGTGGCCCTGCCCCCTTTTTGCAGATTTCCCTCTTGGTAGAAATCGGCAAAATATTGGGGGTCTACCGACACCACGATCACACCGGCAAACTTTTCTTTGTTAAAAATGGGGCGGGTCATCTCGATCGACCACTTTCCAGACACCTGCCGATTGACAGGGCGACTGACAAACAGTTTGTCCGCAGAAGTTGCCAAATGAACCTTGACGTGCTCCCGGTCTGTCAGATTCACCGGTTTATCACCCATCCCAAGTGTGCTGTAAGCCAAGAATCCGTCGGCATTGATGATGGCTATTTGGAGCACCGCCGCTCCCAAGGAGTCACCCCATTCCTTGGCGTCAGCCTCCATTTCAAGTGGACGTGTTAGCCAGGTTTTGCGCAGGTCGTGCATCGCATGGTCAATTTCGCCGAACTTGGCCGCCGCGTGCTTGGCATATAGCAAGGCCAGAAAGGCGGTTTCTTGGTGGCTGTCTTTGAGCCGATCGCTCTCGCTGCGCTGGTAGTTCCAAACCACGGCCGCCCAGAGTACCGCCAGAAAACCTGCAACCAGCAGAATCACGGTTTGTCGCCAGGATTTTGTTATCGCCAAAGAGGTCTGCATACTGTTTTTGCTTATTCTGCGTTTCAAAACGTGTGTTGATCAGAACCTGCAATCCAAACTGAACCGAGATGGGCAAGTGAAGAAAAACAGGTTAACAGCGGCGCTAGCTGAAGTCCATCAACGATCGCTTTTTTCGTTTTTTCTGAGTTTCAATGTTGGGATTTACCCAAGATCACGGACACACAGTTAACCCATTGAGCGTTGAATACCCACGCATGATATGCAACGGGCTCCGCGGTGTACACAGGCTGGTTTGACCACAGCTGATAACAGTCAGTCTGGTAAGACTGCTGTCACTTCAATCTCAATTCGCGCCCGGTCCTCTACCAGGCCTGAGACTTCCACACAGGTCATGGCTGGGAAGTTTCTACCCATCACCTCACGATAGGCTGCGCCCAGCTCTTTTAATCGGGCGGTGTATTCGAGCCGGTCTGTCACGTACCAGGTCATGCGCACCATGTGCTCCGGGCCAGCGCCACCGGCTTGAAGCACCGCAGCGATGTTGATCAGGGCCTGCCGCGTTTGCACAATGAAGTCATCGCTTTCAAACTGCTGGGCGGCGTTCCAGCCAATCTGCCCACCCACAAAAATCAGCGCGCCGCGCGCCATGATGCCGTTGGCATAGCCTTTGGGCTCTGCCCAGCCAGGAGGTTGGAGTTTTTTCATATGTTGTTGCGGGCCTGTTGTTCGGTACGCAGGCGAAAGCGCTGCAATTTGCCGGTCTCGGTTCGCGGAAGTTTGTCGACAAAATCGATCTGGCGCGGGTATTTGAAGGGTGCGAGCGTCGCTTTGACATGGTCTTGTAGCAGCTTCACGCAGGCGTTGTTCGCGTCAACACCAGGCTTGAGCACCACAAAAGCTTTCACAATCATGCCGCGTTCATCGTCTGGCAGTCCAACCACACCGCATTCGGCCACTGCCGGATGCAGCATCAGTGCGTCCTCAACCTCCGGGCCGCCAACGTTGTAGCCCGACGTGATGATCATGTCGTCATCGCGCGCCTGGTAAAAAAAGTAGCCGTCCGCGTCCTGCGTGAAGGCATCGCCAGGGTAGTTCCAGCCGTTCTTGACATACTTCGCTTGCCGGGCATCGTCCAGGTATTTGCAGCCTGTTGGCCCCACGACGGCCAGTTTGCCGATGCTGCCCAGCGGTACTTCAATGCCTTCATCGTTGACCACTTTGGCGGTGTAGCCGGGCACGACTTTTCCAATGGCCCCGCGCCGTACATCAGCCGGCTTGCAGGAAATAAAAATATGAAACATTTCGGTGGCGCCAATACCGTCTATCAGCTCGATGCCGGTGGCTTCCTTCCAGAGCTGGCGCGTCGCATCAGGCAATGCTTCGCCCGCGCTCACGCAAATGCGAAGCGTTGGCATGCGTCGTTGTTTGGCAAACACCGCCATCTGCCGGTAAAAAGTCGGCGCTGTGTAGACAATCGTGGCGCCGGTTTCATGGATCAACTTAACCATCGCTTCTGGCGTGTATGCGGCGGATGGGAAATAAATGGAGGCACCTGTGGCGAATGGAAACAGCAGCAAGCCGCCGAGCCCGAAGGTAAAAGCCAGCGGCGGGGAACCCATCACGATGTCGTCAGGCGTGGCCTGAAGAATATGCAGCGGCCAGGCGCCGCATGCCGCCAGCACGTCGCGGTGGGTGTGCACCACAGCCTTGGGTTTGCCGGTGGTGCCCGATGTAAAGGCCATCAGCGCCACATCGTCTGCGGCGGTTGAACACGGCTTGAAGTTCCCATCTTTTTGCGATGACAACACGGCCAGCGATCCGGGCTCGTTCATCAGGTTGAACGGCACGATGGTTGTCAAGGTGGCTGACTGCGACTTGGCCAGGTTCAATTCATCCAGCAATGCGGCGTCACACAGCGCGAAGTGGATGTGCGCTTTTTCAATCACTTCACCCAGCTCTTTGGCGCGAAGCAGTGGCATGGTGGCCACCGCGATCAACCCGGCCTTGACCACAGCCAGCCAGGCCAGTGCCATGTCGATGGAGTTGCCGCCGCGCAGCAGCACGCGGTTGCCAGGCAGCAGGCCATAGTCTTCGGTCAACACCTGCGCAATCCGGTTGATGCGCTCGCTCGCCTCGGCAAAAGTCAATGTGATTTGATCAGAACGCAAAAACGCTTTGTCCATCAGGCCCCGGGTTTGAACTTGGGCCAGCAACACATCCACCAGATTGGCCTGGTCTGCAATGCGCAGGCCTGGCAAGTCGTAGCGCATTTGCGCACGCTGCCCAAGTGGCGGCAAGCGATTGTGAACAAACTGGTCGGTTTGCGCCGAGTTGGTCTGCGTCATGGTGTCGCTCATGATGTGACCTTCCATCAGGCCTTGATCAGGGCCTTGCCAATGATCAGCTGCTGCACTTCGGTAGCACCTTCGTAAATGCGCAGCGATCGAATGTCCCGGTACAGGCTCTCGACCTTGGTGCCCACCTTCACACCCAGGCCGCCGTGCAACTGCAGTGCCATGTCAATCACCCGCTGGGCGTTTTCTGTGGCGGTCATCTTTGCCATCGCCGCTTCAGCCGTGACGCGAGCGATATGGCCTGTGCGCTCGCCCTCGTCACGCAGCCAGGCAGCGCGGTAAGTCAGCAGCGCTGCGGCATCCACCAGCGC
>CAMARI010000208.1 GCA_945860515.1 Polaromonas sp. YR568 | reverse complement strand
TCGCCTTCTTCAAGGTAAACGATCTGGTCGGTCACACCAGCCAAGGCCATCGCATCGCTGGCCAAAAAGTTTTCCTGGTGGCCCTTACCGACACCCAGAATCAGCGGTGAACCGGCCCGCGCACCGACCACGCGGTACGGCTCGTCTTTGCAGAACGCGGCAATCGCATAGGCACCGTTCAGCTGGCTGACGGCGGATTTCAAGGCCTCAAACAAATCACCGTCATACAGGCTCTCCATCAGATGGACGATCACTTCGGTGTCGGTCTGGCTGTCAAACTCGTAGCCCTTGGCTTGCAGTGCGGCGCGCAGTTCTTCGTGGTTTTCTATGATGCCGTTGTGAACCAGCGCTATCTTGCCGGGCCTGGCACCCACCGTGCCGGGGCCGTGGCTGAAGTGCGGGTGTGCGTTGTAGATGGCCGGTGCGCCGTGAGTGGCCCAGCGGGTGTGGGCAATGCCGGTTGAGCCGGCGAGTTTTTCAAGGTCAACCTGCTCTTGCAGCTCTGCCACGCGCGATGTGCTGCGGGCACGTTTGAGGCCATCGGCATACACCGCCACGCCGCAAGAGTCATAGCCCCGGTATTCCAGGCGCTGCAGCCCTTGCACCAGCACCGGGACGATATTGCGGCCAGATACCGCTGCAACAATGCCACACATAAACCTTCTCCTGAAAATGGGTTCTGCTGATGCTAAGGTTTATCTGTTTTTTAATGCGTTCAATATTCGTCTATTTTTGAAATTAAATTTCTTAAATAAGTATCTGTGAATTTTTATTTCATATAAAGTCACAGTATGGAACAAAAAAATAACTTTGAACTAGACGCGACCGATCTCAAACTGCTGGACGCCCTGCAAAACGATGCTTCGCTGAGCAACCTGACCTTGGCCGCGCTGGCCCATATATCGCCGCCCACCTGCCTGCGGCGCGTCAAGCGGCTGCGTGATGCCGGGCTGATTGAGCGCCAGATTGCGCTGCTCAACCCCGACAAGCTGGCACATATCACCGGCCACGGGCTGACGGCCATTGTTGAGATCACGCTCGACCACCAAGACGACGAACACCTGAGCGCCTTTGAGCAACGCATGCGTGTTGATGCGGCTGTGCAGCAGTGCTACCGCACCTCGCCGGGGCCAGATTTTGTGCTGATCGTGCATGTGGCAGACATGCCCGCCCACCTGGCTTTGAGCCAGCGGCTCTTCACAGGGGACGCCAATGTTCGCAATGTGAAGGCGTTTTTTAGCGTCAAACGCTCAAAATTTGAGCCAAAAGTGCTTCTACGCCAATAGATTGCTATGCCTGCAGCTACTATTTAAATAGCATTACTTTTTGGCCTTCACCGGCCGCTTCCAGTTGGGCAGACTGATTTGCTTGGCCCGCGCCACATGCAGGCCGCCGGGTTCAGTGCTTTTGGCAAGCGTGGTGCCGCCGCCCACTGTGCCGCCCGCGCCGATGGTGATGGGTGCCACCAGCACGCAGTTGCTGCCAATGTGAACATCGTCACCAATCACCGTGCGGTGCTTGTTGGCCCCGTCGTAGTTGGCGGTGATGCTGCCAGCGCCATAGTTGACGCGCTCGCCCACCGTGGCGTCGCCGAGGTAGGCCAGATGATTGGCTTTGGCCCCTTTGGCCAGGGTCGAATTTTTGACCTCGACAAAGTTGCCGATGTGCACCTCTGCACCCAGCTGCGCGCCGGGCCGCAGGCGGGCAAACGGGCCCACCAGAGAGCCCTCACCCACTTCGACGCCCAGCTTTTCACCGTCGATATGGGTGAACGGGTGAATCACGGCGTTGGCGGCTATGGTGCAGTTGGCGATCACGCAGTTAGCGCCTACTCGCACGCCGTTACCCAGCGTCACTACGCCTTCAAACAGGCAATTGACATCAATCTCAACGTCCTGGCCGCAGGTCAAGGTGCCGCGCACGTCAAAGCGGGCGGGGTCGGCCAGGCGCACACCCTGCTCCATCAAGGCAATAGCCCGCCGCTGCTGGTAGACGCGCTCCAGTCCGGCCAGCTGCACCGGGCTGTTCACACCTGCGACTTGCGCTGCATCGGTGATTTGGTGCGCCACCACCGCCACGCCGTCGGCTACGGCGAATTTCACGATGTCGGTCAGGTAGTACTCGTTCTGGGCATTGTGGTTGTCCAGCCGGGCGAGCCAGCGGCGCAGCAGGGCTGTGGGCACAGCCATGATGCCGCTGTAGATTTCATGGATTTGGCGCTGGACCTCACTCGCATCCTTGTGCTCAACGATGGCGCGTACCTGGGCCGATGCGCCTGGCCCGCTGCGAACAATCCTGCCGTAGCCTGTGGGGTCAGGCATGCTGAGGGTGAGCAGCGCCAAACGCTGGCCGTCGCACTGGCCCATCAGCGCTTGCAAGGTGGCGGTTTGGGTCAGCGGCACATCCCCTGACAGCACCAGCGTCACACCGTCATCGGCCAGCAAGGGCACGGCCTGCTGCACCGCGTGGCCAGTACCGAGCTGCGGCTCCTGACGCGCAAACTGGATGTCCAGCTGCGTGTGAGAAGTGCCTGAAAGGCTCTGAAATCGTGTACAAGCAGCTTCTACTTCGATAGCACCATGGCCCGTGATGACGACCACACGGCGGGCTGATAACCCCGCTGCGCAGTCAAGCACATGGCCCAGCAGGGCATGCCCGCCCAAGCGATGCAACACTTTGGGCAAGCTGCTTTTCATGCGTGTGCCTTTGCCGGCTGCCATGATGACAACATCTATCGGAGTCGACGACGATTTATTAATGAGAGCGGTCATGACACGTCCTTTGAATTTTTTGCACTTGATAAGAATTATGTGCTTGCTGTTTGTGGGTCTGGTCCTACAAGGCTGCAACGCGGTCAAGATTGCCTACAACCAGGCTCCTACGCTGGCCTATTTTTACCTCGACGGCTACGTTGACTTCAATGACGTGCAGAGCACGCAAATCAAAAATGAATTGGCCCAGATGCAGGTCTGGCACCGGCAAACGCAGCTGCCTGCCTATATCGACTTGCTACAAAACTTGCAGCAAAAAATGAAACAGGACATCACTGCAAGCCAAGCCTGTGAGGTGTTTACCGACGTGCGGCAAAAGGCCCTCGCCTTGACTGACTACACCGAGCCAGCCGCCCTGAGCCTGGCCCTGACATTGACACAAGAGCAGCTGGCTGAGATGCAGCGCAAGTTTGCCAAGGGCAACAGCAGCTGGCGCAAAGACTACCTGGAAGCCAGCACGAGGGACGTTTTTGAAAAGCGGCAAAAAAGCGCCATCAAGCGCAGCGAAATGCTGTACGGCAGCATCAATGACAGGCAGCGCAGCCTGATTTCGCAGCAGATTGAAAAATCGCAGTTCAAACCAGCACAAAGCTATGCCGAGCGCGAGCGCCGCCAAAAAGATATTTTGCAAACGCTGGCCAAGCTGGTGGCCAGCCGGCAAGACGCCGCTACCTTGCAAAAAGACATGCACAGCTTGATGCAAAGGGCCGTCAGCTCCCCCGATACTGCCTACCGCAGCTATGTTGAAACCATCACTCAGGAGGGCTGCGCCAGTTTTGCCGAGCTGCACAACACCACCACAGCAGAGCAGCGCAAAAAAGCAGTTGACGTGTTGGCGGGGTATGAGCAGGATTTCAAGATCTTGGCGGCGCAGAAGTAATGTCGGGCAACCAAGACCAATAGCCTCTAAAAGTCGACGCTTTGCCCTTCCGCCATGGGCACCACCTTGACGCTGCCGGTCTTGTTAAAGCGCCGAGGCTTTGGCGCCGCCGGCGATCCACGGGTCGATCACCATGGTTTTTCCGCCGTTTGAGCCTGCGCAGAGGTGGCCGCGCGTATTGCCTGTTGCCCCGCCAGCTCTGCAAAGCTGACCATACACATACTTCAGGCCTGAAGTGCGTTCCACATCTGTCTGTCGCGCTCAGCCGTCCAGATGCGCGGGTTTTTGATGCCGCTGGCTTCGTCAAACGCGCGGCTCACGTCAAACGGCAGGCAATGTTCGTAAATAAACACATGGCCAAAAATCGGGTCCATGGACTTGCGGGTGTGCGCCATGGCGGCTTTTAAATCCATGCCCTCAGCAGCGGCCTCTTTACCGGCCTGGTACAGCATTTGCACCCAGCGTTGGGTGTAGTCAAGTGCCTTGTTGACTTGCGACGCACCCTTCATGGCTTGGCCACGGCCGGGCACGATCGCCTCAGCTTTCAGGGCACGCAGCGCTTCAAGGGTGGCGGGCCATTCCTCCAGTTGCGCGTCGCCGGTGTACACGCCGGCTTCGTATTCCACCAGGTCGCCCGAGAACAGCACTTTTTCTTCTTCAACCCAGGCAATCGTGTCGCCGCGTGTGTGGCCCGGGCCGGGGTGCCAGACTTGTACTTTCACGCCGCCCAGGTCAAGCGTCAATTTGCCGGGGACTTCGTTTTTTGTCGGGTCGCCGCCGCCGATCACCATGGTTGGCCAGGTCAGGCCAGGCACGCTTTCAGAATTGCGGAACAAGCGCGGAAAGCGCTCCATCTCGCTTTGCATGTCCTGTGCACCGCGCTCAACAATCAGCTCATAGGTGCCCTGGCTGGCAATGACTTCTGTCGCGCCTTCGGCAAGGTAAGCGCTGGCCCCCAGCACGCGCACCGCATGGTAGTGCGTCAGCAGCACGTATTTGATCGGCTTGTTGCTGACGCTGCGAATCCGCGCGATCAGGTCTTGCGCCATGGCCGGCGTGGCGGTGGCGTCGCTGACCATGATGAATTTGTCGCCGATGATGACGCCTGAATTGGGGTCGCCTTCAGCCGTGTAGGCCCAGCAGTGCGCAGACAGCTGCTCGAAGGTGATTTTTTTATCGTCCAGGTCGGCTTGGGAGGCAAAGGCTTTTGACATGGGTAAATCCTTGATGTGGGCTTGATGT
>CAMARI010000207.1 GCA_945860515.1 Polaromonas sp. YR568 | reverse complement strand
CTGTGGTGTAGCCGGGTTTGAGCAGTTTGACGGCCGTGCCGTCGAGAAAGTCGAGCGCTTGTCCCAGCGAAGAGTCTGCCGCCAGGTTGGCCGTGATCGACACCGAGCGGCGCTGGCTGAAGTGATTCAACTCGCGCGGCGCAACCGATTCGCGTACTTTGACCAGACTGGCCAGCGGAATCATGGCATCGTTACGGCCACGCACAAAAATCTTCTCAATGTCATCAGGCGTGTCACGGCCCGTGGCGGCGGTTTGTACAATCACGTCGAACTGGTCGCCCTCCCGCTTGTAACGTGTGACTTGCCTGCCGCCGAGCATGGTTTCAACTGCACGGGCAACCACATCAACGCCGACGCCCAAATCAGCTGCCTTGTCGCGGTCCACGTCGATTTTGAGTTCGGGTTTGTTCAAACGCAGATCAATGTCAGCGCTCAAAATGCCCGGATTTTTAGCGATTTCGTCCATGAACTGGCGCGTCACTGCAGCCAGGTTTTGGTAGCTGTCGGTCGTCACAATCACAAAATTGACAGGCCGCTCCCGAAAGCCCTGACCGAGCGACGGCGGCGTGATCGGGAAGGCGGTCACGCCCGGCAGGCCAGCCAGCTTGGGCTGAAGCTCGCGGGCCATCTCCAGCGTAGAGCGGCTGCGCAGGTCCCAGTCAACAGCCCGGAAAAACACGCTGGCCTGTGACACGGTTGGGTTGCCCGAAGAAACAAAAATACGGTCAAACTCTTTGAAGGGCGCGCTCAAGCGTTCAATCGCATCGACATAGCGATTGGTGTAGCCCAGAGTGGCGCCGTCCGGTGCCGTGACCACCGCCAACACCACGCCCCGGTCTTCAAGCGGTGACAGCTCTCGCTTCATGCCGGGCAAGACCCATGCAATAGCGCCTGCAGAAACCAGCATCACCGCCACCACAATCCATCGGGCGTTAAGCAAAAAGCGTTTGACGGAGCTGCCAAAACCACTTTGCTGGTGCTGGCGGTCATAACCTGTGGTGACCAGCCAGGCGAGCATGGACTCATACCCCGCGGTCAATCCATTAAGAAGCTTTCCCATGGTTCGGTCAAACCAGCTCGGCTTGGCGTTGTGCTTGAGCAGGAGTGAGCACATCATTGGAGACAACGTGAGCGCAATAAAGCCCGACACCACAACCGCACCCGCCAGCGCCAGTGCAAACTCGATAAACAGACGGCCCGTGCGGCCTGGCGTGAACGCAAGAGGCGCGTACACCGCCGCCAGTGTGACCGTCATGGCGATCACCGCAAAGCCGACCTCGCGCACGCCTTTGATGGACGCAGAAAACGGATCCAGCCCTTCTTCAATGTGGCGGTAAATGTTTTCGAGAACAACGATGGCATCGTCCACCACCAGCCCGATGGCCAGCACCAGCGCCAGCAGGGTCAGGGTGTTGATGGAAAAACCAGCCAGCGCCATCAGTGCAAAAGTACCCACCAGGCACACCGGAATCGTGACGATGGGAATGATGGACGCACGAAACGTGCGCAAAAACACAAAAATCACCAGCGCCACCAGCACCACAGCTTCAATGATGGTTCTGAAAACATTGTCAATCGACTTGGCAATGAACACCGAGTTGTCATTGGCGATGTCAATCTGAATGCCGGGTGGCAAGTCGGCTCTGAGCTTCGGAATCATCGCCCGCACACCATTGCTCAATTCAAGCGGATTGGCTGTGGCTTGGCGGATAACACCGGCGGTGATGGATGCCCGTCCGTTCAAACGCGAGGCACTGCGCTCATCGGCAGCGGCTTCTTCGACACGGCCGACATCACGAATACGCACCGGAAAGCCGTTGGCATTTTTGATGATGATGTCTGAAAATTGTGAAGGTCGGGACAGGTCGGTCTGCGAGGTGACGCTGAACTCGCGCTGGGTCGATTCAATGCGGCCCGCTGGCACTTCCAGGTTGCTGCGCCGAATGGCATCTTCGGCGTCTTGCGTGGTCAGTTTGTAGGCTGCCAATTTGTCAGGGTCCAGCCAGACGCGCATGGCGTATTTCCGCTCACCAAAGATGCGTACATCAGCAGCGCCCGTGACGGTTTGCAGGCGCGGCTTGACGATGCGGTTGACCAAATCGTTGATCTGTAACGGGCTCATGGTCTCGCTGTTGAAGGACAACCAAATCACCGGGAAGGCATCGGCCTCCACCTTGGCAATCACCGGCTCTTCAACCGCTTGCGGCAGCTTGTTGCGTACGCGGGAGGTGCGGTCACGCACCTCGGCAGCGGCGGTGTCAGCGTCTTTTTCAAGTCTAAAACGCACAGTAATTTGAGTTTGCTCAGCCCGGCTGATGGACGTGATCACGTCCACCGCATCGATGCCCGCAATCGAGTCTTCCAGTGGCTTGGTCACCTGCGATTCCATCACCTCAGCAGAGGCACCAGCGTACTTGACGCTGACAGTGACCACGGGCTCATCAATTTTGGGGTACTCGCGCACCGACAGCTTGGTCAGGCTGACAGCACCAATGAGAAGCACCAGCAGCGACAACACCGTGGCAAAGACGGGACGACGAATTGAAATTTCAGCAAGTTGCATGGTGAAGCTCTGTCAAAAGTGCGGTCACGCGGGTTTGGTCGCTGGCATGGCGCCAGGCTTGCCACCGGGTTGCTGGCCAGGCTTTTGCCCAGGTTTGCCGCCCGACCCGGCTGCCGCGGTCGGACCGTCTCCGCAGGGGTTGGGGCCTTCGGGTGCTTTGGCCATTTTGCCGGCTGGCGCAGCAGGTGCTGCGGGCTTGGTAGCAGCCGCCGCAGAAGCCGGCGATGCAGCTGGTGCCGATGCTGCCGCACCCGGTGGGCCTGCGCCTTCGCCGGGTTTGCCGCCACGGGCAGACAAGTCAAGCAGATTGACCACCGTGCCATCTTTTTGCACCCGTTGCTGCCCATTGGCAACCACACTGTCAGTAGGCACCAGGCCCTCCAGAATTTCCACCTTGCCTGGGCGGCGCAGGCCGACCTTGACCTCGACGCGTTGTGTGGTGCGGGTTTTTTCATTCGGGCCGGGCAGCAGCTTGATGACGAATACTTTGGGCCCCTGCGGAATGATGGCCTCTTCGGGGATCATCATGGCCTTCTCGCGCACACCGAACACGGCGTTGACCCGGGCAAACATCCCGGGTCGCAACTGCAACTGGCGGTTGTCAATGCAGCCGCGCACACCGACCGAACGGCCATTCGCATCGATCAAAGGGTCAATCGCCTGGATCCGGGCGGTGTACTTGCGACCCGGCAAGGCATCAATGTCGATGCTGGCCGTCTGGCCAGTTTTAACCTTGGACTGAAAGCGCTCGGGCAACCTGAAATCAACAAAAATGGCGTCGATATCTTCGATGTTGACGATGTCTGCGCCGTCTTTGAGGTAATCACCGACATTGACCGACCGGATGCCCACCATCCCATCAAAAGGCGCAATGATTTTTAAACGGTCAGCCGTGGCTTTGGCCAGTGCCAGCTTGGCTTGCGCCACTTGCAGGTTTGCGGCACTTTCATCCAGCGACCGCTGGCTGATAAAGTTTTGTGCCACCAGCTCCTGGTTGCGCTTTTGATTGGCCTGGGCAATCGACAGTTCAGCCAAGCTTTGCTGCATTTGGGCCAAGGGCAATTGGTCATCAAACTGCACCAGCACCTGGCCTTTGCGAACCCGCTGACCATCCGTGAAATTGAGCTGCGTGATGCGCCCGCTGACCTCCGGGCGCAGCACCACGCCAATGCGTGACTTTAAAGTGCCAACCGCCTGCGTGTCGTCCGTCAGGCGCAGCGTTTCCACTTTGGCAGCTTCGACAGTTGGCGGCCTGGCTGGGCCACTTGCCGCCGTTAGCGGCGCACCGGCAGCTGATGGCGAGCCCGCACCTGTTGCGGCTTGAGAAAAGCTACTGCTGTTTTTTGGCTGCTGAAACCACCACGCCGCACCCGATGCCGCAGCAATTCCCACCACCGCGATTGCTGAATAAATTACTTTAGAAGCCATAGTTTGGAGCCACGCTTTAAAACTGTTGAATTACTGGTCGTTATCAGATGAAAACGTCGAACCACACGACAATGTAGCAGGACACGCCCACTTTGCAGCGTTAAGACCCCCTGTTGGCGGCCCGGCGCGACGAATTTGGAAGGCCTTCACATCACGCCAAGGACGCGATGCTAAGCATGCTTATTGTGCATGAGCCCAGTTTTAAATGAGTGCCTCACGCTCTGCGGCTTCAAAGTCGTCCCAAAGCACGCTCTACGCCCTTATTGGCCAGCCCATCCGCACGTTCATTGCCCGGGTCACCGGCGTGGCCCTTGACCCAGCGCCAATCGATGTTGTGGCCGCTGCTGGCCACCAGCGCATCAAGCCTCTGCCACAGGTCTACATTTTTGACCGGTGCTTTGGCAGCGGTTCTCCAGCCGCGCGCCTTCCAGCCATGGATCCATTTGGTGATGCCTTTGCGCACGTATTCACTATCGAGATAAAGGGTAATACGGCAGGGCCGCTTGAGCGCCGCCAAAGCCTCAATCACAGCCGACAGTTCCATGCGATTGTTGGTGGTGCCCAGCTCACCGCCAAAAATTTCCTTTTCGGTGCCGTCCATGCTCAGCAAGGCGCCCCAGCCGCCAGGACCCGGGTTGCCCTTACACGCGCCGTCGGTGTAAATAGTGATGTGTTGGAGTTCTGTCATACGTTCAATATCAGGGTCAGGGCTCAGGTTTATCGTTGAATACTTGCAGGCAGGGCTCTTTGTTGGCCGCCACGGCAGGCGCACTGGCGGCGGCTTTTCTGCCGCGCCAGGCGGGCTCCAGCAAGCGCATGCCGCGCACGCGCTTGACGGCCACCAGAAAATAAACCGCCCCAAAAATAGGCCACCAGCGCTGGCCCGCCTTGTCCATCCATTCAAATCGGGACAGCCATTTTTCAGT
>CAMARI010000206.1 GCA_945860515.1 Polaromonas sp. YR568 | reverse complement strand
CCGTGCTGGCTGGCACCGGAGGCTGCACCGCCTATGACGTGGTGCTGATTTTGAAGCGCGGCAGGCACGATGTACGGGGCTGTTCGGTCAAATTAACATCCGAACGTGCCCCAACGAACCCCAAGGTGTTTACTAAAATCCACATGCATTTCAGCGTGTCGGGCAAAGGCCTGGCGGCCAGTGCGGTTGAACGTGCGATAGCCATGAGCCACGATAAGTACTGCTCGGCCACCATCATGCTCGGCAAAACGGCTGAAATTACCACCAGTTTTGAGGTGCTAGAGGCTTAGAGCGCTTCTAGAAATTCAGATTTTCGGGATGAAGTGCAAGGCGCACGGCGCACAGCAACCGGAACGTACTTCATGTACGTGAGGATTGCGAGCTCCGCCGAATGCCAGGCGCTCGTTCACACTCAGGGCAGCAATTCGCCCGAAAAATGAATTTATAAGCCGCCCTTAAATCCGGTGCGCTACTGTCGTCATGACCTTGGCGGCAGCGCCCATCAGGGCCTTGACGGGTGCGGGTAGTTCCATCGCACCCGAAGCGCTTGCCTCCTGCGCATGGCGCGCTTCGTCGGTTTTCATTTGGGCCACGATGGCGCGTGATTCATGGTCGCCCTGCGGCAGGCGTTCCATGTGCTCGGCCAGGTGCGCTTCGACCTGGCGTTCGGTCTCCACCACAAAGCCCAGGCTGATGTTGTCCCCCAGCCGGCCCGCCAGCAGCCCCATGCCAAAGGCGCCGGCGTACCACAAGGGGTTCAAGAGCGAAGGCCGTGCGCCCAGCTCAGTGAGCCGTTGACGCGTCCAGGCCAGGTGGTCGCTTTCCTCTTGGCTGGCCCGGGCAAATTGCTGGCGCAGCGCAGGGTCATTGGTGCTCATGGCCTGGGCCGCATACAGCGCCTGTGCGCAGACCTCGCCCACATGGTTGACCCGCATCAAGGCACCGGACAAGGCCTTGTCTGCAGCAGACAGCTCAGTGGCTTGGTCGGCTACAGTAGGGCAGGGCTTGCTGGCGTGGGGCTGGCTAAACAGGGTGCGCAAGGCGACGTCAAAGCTGTTGATGAGGGTGTCCATGGGGCTGATTGGGGTGGTGGGGGGTGGGGTGGTGGTGAAAAGGTGTTGGAGCTGATGGCAGTCTAATCAATCGGCCGCAAAGGTGTTTTGAGGGTCAAAAAATCCTGATCTGTGGCCTGTCACCCACAGCATGATTTTAATTTGTTGCATGGGTGCAACGGAAACAAGTTTTATGTGGATATCGCCTTAAATTGCTTTGCCTAAGCCTGCTGCCTCTGGTTCAATTAACCAACTTCCTAAATGGGAGGTTGGCCCGGGGGTCCAAATCCTGGAGCCCTTTGTTTAACCTTGGAGAAATTCTCAAATGAAAAAATCACTCATCGCATTGGCAGCACTGGCTGCTGTAGGCGCCGCTTCAGCACAGTCGTCTGTGACCCTGTACGGCCTGATCGACGTGGGCTACGGCTCACACGAAACCGCCACCCGTGACGGCAGCGGCAAGATCAAGTCTTCGGGCGTGATGGACGGCGCTAACGCTGGTAACCGCATTGGTTTCCGCGGCACAGAAGACCTCGGCGGCGGCCTGAAGGCCAACTTCGTGATCGAACAAGGTCTCAACATCACCAACGCCTCCCTGTTTGCTCAGCGCGCTGGCGCAACTGGTCACCAAGTTGACGGCTTCTCGGCTGCAGGCTCTGCTACCCAAGTGTCTGGCGCTGCTGGTGCTTTCACCACCGGTACCAACCGTCAGTCGTATGTTGGCTTGGAAACCGCCAACATGGGTTCGGTCAGAATCGGCTACCAGTACGCTGTTTTGTATGAGTTGAGCAGCCTGTCTGGCTACGCAGTTGGTTCTGAAGGCGTTCCCGGTGCCGACAAAGCTCACTTGCACAGCCAAGGTGCTGTCGGCGGCACCCGTGCCAACATGATCCAGTACATCAGCCCTGCTTTCAGCGGTTTCACAGCCAGTGTTCAGTACGGCGCAGGTACCGGTCGCGAGTCCGTCGAGTCAACGACTGCTGGTGCTAACGGCCTGACCGCTGACAAAGTGCGTCGCATGGGTCTGATGCTGAAATACGCAAATGGCCCCATTTCAGCAGCAGCTGCCTACACCAACATGCGTTTGCAGTCACAAAATACTGTGGCTGGTTTGCAAGCGCCTGCTGGCGCAGCTACCAGCATCTTTAACGTAACTGGTGCTGCTGGTACCGCTGCGCAGACAGGCTTGTCGCGCACGGCTACCCTGTTCCAGTTGGGTGGTAGCTATGACTTCGGCGTGGCCAAGCTGGCCGGTACCTACAACAGTGGCACGAACGGTGGCGCTGCTACTGCTGCGGCCGCTAGTGCTGGTGTGACTGCTCTGAAATCTGACTACAAAGGCTACCAAATCGGTGTGACTGTTCCGTTTGGCGCCATCGTTCCGTTTGTCGCCTACGGCCGTGCAACGACTGACAGCAACAATGCTGCTGGTACCGGAGCCACTGCTACAACTGCTGCTACCAAGCGTACTGAAGACTACAAGCAAATGCAAGTCGGTGTTCGCTACAGCCTGAGCAAGCGTACCACTGCATACGCCATGTATGGCCGTACCACCAATGATGCTGCTGCCCTCGCTGGTTCTACATCGTATTACAAAGACAGCAAGACTGTTGTCGGCGTTGCTCACTCCTTCTAATTCACGGGCTGGCTAGTCCAGTCTTGAAACAGAAATCAAAAGCCCCGCTGCTCGCAGCGGGGCTTTTTTATGTTTGAAACACGATGATGTTTTCACTTTTTCAATCATCTGTTCGTTGCGGGCTTGTTTTGAGCCTGGCCTTGCTGTGCGCCTGTGCATCGCGCAACCCTGCCACTGTCGAACCCCTAGACGCCTTGAACACGCGCATCGCGCCGTGGGTTGCGGCATCTGGCGCTGGCAGCCAGCCTGCGCCTTGGGAGCACTTCAAATTTCCTGGCAAGCGCCCGACCAGGTTTGAGTTTGTGCTCGAAGACAAACGCGTTGCCATTGCCGCTCACGCGCAGTCGTCTGCCAGCATGTTGCGTCAGGTAGTGCGGGTCGAGCCAGGTGACTTGGGACGCGTTAAGTTTTCGTGGAAGCTGCCCGACCTGATTCAATACGCTGACATGGCGATACGCGAGTTCGACGATTCACCCGTCCGCGTGGTGTTGGCATTTGACGGCGACCGCACCAAATTTTCAGCCAAAAACGCCATGCTGTCTGAGCTGGCGCAAGTGCTCAGTGGCGAGCCACTGCCTTATGCCACATTGATGTATGTCTGGTGCAACGACTGCGAGCGAGGCAAGGTGATTGTGAATCCGCACACCGACCGCATTCGCAAGCTGCCGTTGGAGTCGGGCCCTGGCAAGCTGAACCGTTGGATGGACTACGAGCGTGCAGTGCGCGCTGATTTCGTTGCGGCGTTTGGAGAAGAGCCCGGCGCGTTGACCAGTATCTCCATCATGACCGACACAGACAACACCAAAAGCGTGGCGCGCGCCTTTTATGGGCCGGTGCAACTGCTGACTCGAACAACGCAGGCACCACCATTGCAAAAAGTGCGTTGATCTTTCAATTTAGATACAATGACTACGTGTATTCACTGTATTTTTATCTTGAGGTGACACATGGCAACTTCTATTCGACTTGACCCGGCCATCGAGCAGCGGCTCGACAGACTCGCGCAAATGACGGGGCGCACCAAGGCCTATTACCTGCGTGAGATGGTGACGGACGGCTTGGACGATTTAGAGGACTATTACAACGCCGCCGCCACCATGGAGCGAGTTCGTAAAGGCAATGAAGCGACTTACTCCAGCGCACAAGTGAGGCAACAACTTGGCCTGGAAGATTGATTACACCAGCACAGCGCTGAAGCAGCTCAGCAAGTTCGACAAGCCAGCAGCAAAGCGCATTGTTGACTTTATGGATGAGCGGATTGCAGTATTAGAAGACCCGCGCGATACAGGTAAGGCCTTGACGGGTGCCATGCTTGGTGCGTACTGGCGTTATCGGGTGGGTGAATACCGGGTGATATGCGATATTCAAGACCATGTCCTTTGTGTCTTGGTTGTTGAAGTTGGAAGTCGCCAAGATGTGTACGCCAAACGCTGATAAAAGCTTCACGCGTACCGCTTGTTGCGCAAATTGTTCTTCATCTCCATGAGCCACGGCTGTAATTTGCTGCCACGGTGTTGTCAATCACCTTGACCAGCACGTCAGATGTTTTGTCGTCCACATCCACACTGCGGTGCACAAAGGGCACGCCTTTAGACACGCTTCGCGCCAGCTTGCCGACCCGCTGCTCGGCCGGGGCAAGCGAAGGTAAAGAAGCTTTGATCCTGTCGAGCATGGCTTGTTCTCATTTCAAGCAGGGGCCGTGGAACCGGCTTTGCCGGGCCACAGGCGCAGCGGCCCCCTTGGGTTGGCGAACGTGGGGGCTAACACTCCTCAGTCCAGCAATAGCCGTCTCTGGCAATCATGGCGCTGCTGGCACTCGGCCCCCAGGTCCCCGCTGCATAGGGCCGTGGCCCTTCGGCATCGGCTGCCCAGCTTTGCATGATGGGCTCGACCCAGCGCCAGGCCTCTTCCTGTTCGTCGCTGCGGACAAACAGGTTCAAGCGCCCGTCAATCACGTCCAGCAGCAGGCGCTCATAGGCACCCACACGTTCCGAGCCAAAGCGTTTGTCAAAGTCCAGATCAAGTTGCACTGGCGATAACGAGGTGTCCGAGGTGTGTGAGCTGATGCGGTTTTGCTGACCCTGGGCAAACAGGTGCAGCTCCAGCCCGTCTTTGGGCTGGAGGTGAATCACCAGCCGATTGCCGGCACCTGATGGAGACTTGTAAATGGCATGCGGCGCTGGCCTGAAGTTGACTTCAATGTAGGCGCTGCGGCCGGCCAGCCTTTTGCCCGTGCGAATAT
>CAMARI010000205.1 GCA_945860515.1 Polaromonas sp. YR568 | reverse complement strand
GTCACTTTACATTGCTGCTCACTGCACCACCACTTGGCCATGTAGGCCGCCTCATCGTCCAGGGTGCCGTCCAGCAGGCGCTGCACGCAGTCGTTGACGAAGCTGCGCACCACGTGCGCCAGCGTGGCGCACTCGGCGAGCTTGAAGCGGGTGTTTTGAAAGTCAAAGACAGTCTGGCCAAAAGCCTTGCGGTTTCGCGTGTAGTCCACCGTCAGTTCCACCGCTTTTTCAATCACGGCAGCGGCGGGCACGGCAATCAACAGGCGCTCATAAGGCAGCTGACTCATCAACTGCCGAAAACCCAAGCCTTCCTGCTCGCCTAAGAGCTGGTCTTGGTCAATACGCACAGTATCAAAAAACAGCTCGGCGGTATCCGACGCATGTTGCCCCAGTTTTTCGAGCCGGCGACCGACACGAAAACCCGGCAGATTCTCGGTTTCGAGCACCATGAGTGAAACGCCGGCGCTGCCCGCACCCCCACTGCGCACCGCAACCACCAGCAAGTTGGCAGTAAAGCCGTTGGTGATGAATGTCTTGGCACCATCGATCAGGTAATGATCGCCCTGCTTGCTGGCCTTGGTACGCAGCGCCTTCAGGTCAGAGCCACAACCGGGCTCAGTCAGGGCGATTCCGGCCAGCATGTGTCCACTGGCCAGTTCGGGCAGCCAACGCTGTTTTTGCGCCTCGGTCCCGTAGGCAACGATGTATTGCGCAACTATGGAGTGGACTGCCGTGTTGGCCGGCACCTCGGCACGGGCCAGTTCATCTTGCACCACCAGTTGGTACGCCAGGTTGGCTCCGGCACCGCCGTAAGCCTCGGACAACTCGGGGAGCAAAAAGCCGAGTTCGCCAAACGGACGCCAGACCTCACGCGGAATGAAGCCCTGGCGACGCCACCCGTCCAGATGGGGCACCAGTTCACGATCGATGTAGCGGCGCGCCTGGTCGCGGAAAGCCTGGATATCGGCATCCATCCAGGCGTGGCGATGCAACTGGGGCAGGAGGGTCATGACGTCAGATTCCCGTCAAGCCGCCGCTGCACATCAGCGTCTGCCCGCTGATGTAGTCGGACTCGGGAATACACAGCAGGTACACCGCGCCAGCAGCCTCATCGGGCGAGCCACCACGGCCCAGTGGAATCATTCGCTCCATGGCGGCCATCAGGTCGGGGTTGACCCCCACCTTGATGTCGCGGCCATCGATGTTGGCAGTTGAATCACTCTCGGCACTCACCGTCAGTCGAGTCTTGATAAAGCCGTATGCAACGCAGTTGACCGTGACATTCATTCGGCCCCACTCCTTGGCCAGCGTCATCGTCATGCCCGTGATACCGGCTTTGGCCGTCGAGTAATTGGTTTGCCCCGCGTTGCCAAACAAACCGGCGACCGAAGAAATGTTCACCACTTTGCGCATCACGGTCTGACCCGCCTCTTTTTCCTGCTTGGACAGTGCACGCATCACCGGTTGTGCGGCGCGCAGGATGCGAAACGGCCCCGTCAGGTGCACGTCAATCATGGCGTACCACTGCTCGTCGGTCATCTTTTGAACCACGTTGTCCCAGGTGTAACCTGCGTTGTTGACAATGATGTCGAGTCCTTTGAACTCACTGACCGCAGTGCCGACAAAGCGCTCGGCAAAATCTGGGGCGCTCACACTTCCAACGCATGCAACCGCATGGCCGCCGGCCTTGCGGATTTCATCCACCGCTTCCTGGGCTGGTGCTGCGTCCAGATCATTGACGACAATGCGCGCACCTTCAGAGGCCAGCTTGAGTGCAATCGAGCGCCCGATGCCGCGCCCGGAACCTGTGATCAGAGCGACTTTGCCTTCGAGTTTTGGGGTCATGGCTGATATTCCTTTTGTATTGTTCAGGCAAGGGCCACGATAGCCTCGCCCATGATCTTGTTTTGTCCATACTGGTTGGACGAGGTCAATGCGATGCGGGCACAGGCCTCGCCATTGAGCTCCAGCAGTTCCACCACTTCACCAGCGCAGGTGATCGTGTTGCCCAGATGGGTGATGCCCGCGAAACGTGCATCGTATTGACGCAGTTGCCCCTGGGGAATCCACTGCGTGATGACCCGACCCAGCCAGGCCATGCCCAACATGCCTTGCGCGAACACATCAGGCATGCCTGCACGACGCGCAAAATCAGTGTCGATATGGATGGGGTTGTGGTCGCCAGAAGCACCACCAAACAGCGCCAGCGTGGTGCGGTCAACGGGTCCCAGTTGCAAGGTGGGCAGCTGCTCACCCACGCGAATTTCGGATGACATGTATTTCCTCTTTTATCAATGACGGACGACCAAAACCGTTCGCATTTCGGCCACAAGCTCTGCTTTCTGATTGGTCACGCGGGAATCCTTGACGACAAACTCCAGCTTGCCGCCTTTTTTGTCATAAATGTCGGTGATGGTCGACTGAACGTCTACCGCGTCACCCGCGTAGACGGGCTTGAAGTAACGAAAGGATTGCTCACCGTGCAACAGTTTGGTCAAGGGAATGCCCAGATCATTCAGGAGCTGGTCATTCGCGCCGCTGTCGAGCTCGGCAGCGAATATGAAGGTGGGAGGCGCAGGCAGGTCCGGGTAGCCTGCGGCCTTCGCTGAGGCCGGATCAAAGTACACGGGATCTTGCTCTCCAATGGCCTTGGCAAAAAACTGCAGGCGCGTGCGGTCCAGGTATAGGCTGGATGGCTTGAGCTGGTAGCCAATGAATTTCTTGTCGATCATGCTGGCATCTTTTCATACAGCGTGACCACACAGGCGCCACCCAAACCCAGGTTGTGTTGCAGGGCGATGCGAGCGCCTTCAACCTGTCGCTTGTCGGCTTGGCCTCGGAGTTGCTGAACCAGTTCGGTGCATTGGGCCAGCCCGGTTGCCCCCAGGGGATGGCCTTTGGACAGCAAGCCACCGGACGGGTTGGTCACGATCTGACCGCCATAGGTGTTGTCGCCGTCTTCCACAAATTTTTGCGCACCACCCCGCTCACACAAACCGAGCGCCTCGTAGGTCAACAATTCGTTGTGCGCAAAGCAGTCATGCAGCTCAACCACCTGAATGTCCTCGGGGCCGATGCCTGCTTCTGCATAGACTTTTTCGGCGCAGGCTTTGGCCATGCTCGACCCGACCACTTCACGCATGTCGCGGGACTCGAAAGTCGCGTGCGTGTCAGTGGTCATGGCCTGAGCCCGGATGCGCACAGCCGTGCTCAGGCCATGCTGCTTTGCAAAAGCCTCTGAGCACACGATGGCAGCTGCCGCGCCACAAGTGGGCGGGCAGGCCATCAGGCGTGTCATGACACCGGGCCACATGACTGGCGCATTCATCACCTCTTCTTCTGTGACGACCTTTCGAAACAGTGCCAAGGGGTTGTTCGATGCATGGCGACTGGCCTTGGCCCGGATCTTGGCAAATGTGTTCATCGGCGTGCCAAACTCCTCCATGTGGGCCAGACCTGCGCCGCCAAAGTAACGCAGCGCCAACGGGATTTCACTGCGACCGACCAGCGCCTGCGTGGCATCGTCAAAGTGCTGAAAGGGGCTGGGTCGGTCGGTGAAGACCGTTCCCAGAGCGCCTGGGTTCATTTGCTCAAAGCCCAAGGCCAGCACGCAATCTGCAGCACCGCTCATCACGGCCTGACGCGCCAGGAACAGCGCAGTTGACCCAGTGGAGCAGTTGTTGTTCACGTTGACCATGGGGATGCCGGTCATGCCGACCTCGTACAGCGCGCGTTGGCCCGCGGTGGAGTCTGCGTAGACGTAGCCCACATAGGCTTGCTGAACTTTGGCGTAATCCAGTCCAGCATCGGCCAGGGCGGCCTTCACAGCCTTGGACGCCATTTGCGGATAGGGCTCACTGGCCCCGGGCTTGGTGAACGGCACCATGCCGACTCCCGCCACATACACATCATTTTTCATGCTCATTCCTTTGCGCTTGATGGATCACAGGCTGCACTTTTTTGATGCCAGCCATGGGTCTGATGCTAGAGTAGCGGCGATCACATCGCGATGGCTTGTCACCTCAGGACAATGGTAAAAGACCTCAAATCCATCAAACATCGGGAAAACACTGAGGGCTATATTGCTCCAGTTTTCGTGCTCGGACTGCTTTCTGGCTTGGAGGGCAGGAACATCGATGTCGATGGCTATTTGCGTCAGGTCGGGGTCGATCCCAAGGCTCTTCATACGCCAGGTGATCCGGGGGTCACACCCATGCAGTACGCCGCTCTGTTTTATGCCTTGGTGCGCGACCTGCAGGACGAATGCCTCGGTCTTTTTTCGCGGCCCTTCAAACCAGGCAGCTTCGCGCTGACCGCTCGCGAGGGACTTTCTGCGCACGATCTTCGGCGTGCCCTGAAGCGCATGAGTTCGGCTCTGAATTTGCTGCAGGACGACATTGTTTTTTCATTGCAAACCAACAGCCACGAGGCGGGCTTGCACATGCTGCCTGCCGAGCAGGGTCGTGACGTACCGGTTTTTGCGCAAAACACCATGGTTCGCGTGCTCTGGCGTCTGTCAGCATGGCTGTTGAACTCACCACTGCAGATCCGCCACTTTGACTTCACTTACGCCCACCCCGCCGACGACGACATGTACCAGTTCGTGTTTCCGGCTGCTCGGCATTATGAGCAAAGTGCATTCGGCTTCTGGTTTGACATTTCAGAGTTGGCTACACCGGTGAGCAGAGACGAGCCAGCTCTGCGTACCTTTCTGAGCGATGCCTACACACAAATCATCGCGCCACCGCGTCACTTTGGACAGGTCGGACAAAACGTCCGCAATTGCCTGATGCGCAGTTACCCCCAATGGCTCAGCCTGGAAGAAGTTGCCGAAAAGCTCCATACCTCGCCCTCCAGCCTGCAACGACACCTGACAACAGAACACACCTCCTTGCAATGGCTCAAGGATGATCTAAGACGCGATTTGGCGATCTCCCGG